>CAJWZC010000023.1 GCA_913049915.1 uncultured Colwellia sp. | reverse complement strand
TTGTAACGTCCCGCATACTCGGGAAACTAAGTGCATTACATGAGAGTAGCGATCTACTTTAAGTAACTCAGCAACATAACGAGTGCCGGGCTGGGAAACTCTAGCAATGTCATTTCTCGCTAAATCTACCAACATAATATGCTCAGCTGATTCCTTTTTATCTTGTCTTAGCTCTAGTTCAATGCGGCTGTCTAGGTCTAACGAAATATTACCCTGCTTATCAAAACCGCGAGGACGCGTTCCGGCAATAGGATAAATCTCGACATGACGATTACTGGCTTGGTATTTTAATGCGGATTCGGGAGATGCACCAAAAATACAAAAGTCGCTATCTTTTAGGTAAAACATGTAAGGACTTGGATTACTTAGCTTGAGCGCTTTATAAGCGGCAATGGAATCAAAACAAGGTAAGGTAAATGTACGTGACGGAACTACTTGAAAAATATCACCCGCTCGAATATTTTCTTTTAATTGCTCAACAATCTCACAATAACGTTTGTCACTAATATCAACTTTCAATTGTTCATTAAATTCTTTTTTATTAGCAATATCAGCAAATGAAGGGCTTAATGTCGATACTTGCTTAGCATCAATAGAAAGGGCTAGAGTCTCTTTAATATGCGCAACACGATTCGATATAGCTAATTGGCTTTGTTTAGATTTTTCAGCGTTATTGTAATTGAATACATTACCAATGATTTCAGTGCTTTGTAATTCATGATCAATAATAACTAACGTTTCAGCTAAGTAATAAACAAAATCAGGACAGGTATTATCACCGTCAACAACTTTGGGTAATTGCTCTGTAATAGCCATAAGGTCAAAGGCAAAAACACCGCCTAAAAATACAGAAAAAGGGTGACTTTTGTCATCGGTGAGTTGATTGAATAATCGCAAACTATGTAATGGGTTTGTTGCACTTAAACGTGCTTTCTCATCAAGATCTTTAGCGACCTCGCTAAATGTTGCTTGAAAGGATTTTCCATCATCAGCAAGTGTTATGTTAGCGTGTTGTTCTAATTGAGCTGCGGCAAAATCAATAGCGCTTTCACCATTTAAAGTGAGTGCAGTAAAAGTGACAGAATGACCATTACAAACAATTTTGACTGCGGCATCAGTTAATAATAGGCTTTTTAATAAATGCTTCTTATCAATCTCGGCAGATTCTAACAAGATATTATGATATTGTTGGTAACACAATAATTGGTAAACGCTTAACGGATCATTTTGATAGCGGCTACTGTCTTGTATGGTGTTCACTCCGATAAGAGATACAACACCTATTTTACTAGATAAATTTTTTGTCATGTTAATTACTTCTATAGTGTTTATTTAAAGAAAAATTGTCAGCCTGCGTAAATAGGCAATAGCCACCAAATAAACCATGTTTTTGTTCTATTCATTTTAAATCCTTTATTAATACACATGATATAACTTCATTTCGACAGTATATCTCGAACACTTTAACGAGAAAAACCCGCTAATAAGGGCGGGTTTTTTTGAAATTTGTTTAATCTTATTTAAGATACACGCAATTATCACAACCCAATTATGTCGAGTTATGCCACCACCAAATTAATGTTATGCTTATTATTGCTGTATTCATTTTTAACTAGCCTTTATTTTCGATGATTTATTAGGTATTAGTCACTCAGTATTAGTCACTTTTTCCTTATTTTTTATTTTCCAAAAATAAGGAAAATAAAGGAAAAAGTATCATTGTTTACTCGTTATCAGTAAACTTATCATAACATTGAGTTTTACCCCTATAGAAGACCTTATTATGGCGTTGCTGTCAACCACTGATTTCCCACATCAGATAGTAAAAATGGAAGGTTTTGCCCATAAACGTATTGACCTACACAGCCATACTAATTGCTCTGATGGCGGCTTGTCGCCGCAAAGCTTGATAGATAGGGCTGCTAACTTCCAAATTGATGTTTTAGCAATTACAGACCATGACACTGTCGCTGGTCTTGATATAGCGCAAAAGCATATAGACGAGAAAAAAATTCCACTAAAATTGATTGATGGTATTGAAATATCTACCGCATGGCAGGGATTTGAAATTCATATTGTGGGGTTAAATATTAATAAAAATAATTCTGAATTAACAGCATTGATAGCATTGCAACAACAAGCAAGAGAAGAACGTGCTATTTCAATGGGCGAGAAATTAGCTAAGTGCGGTTTTCCATCTATTTATGCTGATGCTAAAGAAATGGCTGGTGAAGGTTCAATTACACGTGCTCATTTTGCTAAAGTGCTCCATCAACAAGGGCATGTAAATACTATGCAACAAGCCTTTGATAAATATATTGGTAAGAAAGGCTCAAAAGGGCAACGCGCTTATGTAAAACCTAACTGGTGTAGTATTAAAGAGGCTATTGATGCTGTACATCACGCTGGGGGCAGTGCGGTGATGGCTCATCCTATCAGATATGATCTTTCTGCTAAGTGGTTACGACGTTTGATTGTTCACTTTAGTGAAGTCGCTGGCGATGGTTTAGAAGTGGTATTACCGCAAATGAGTCCAGAACAAAGACAGAAAATGTTGGGTTATTGTCAAGAATATGATTTGCATGCTTCCATGGGATCTGATTTTCATTATCCTAATAGGTGGAGTGATATAGGGCGAAACCTAACTATGCCTGTAGGCGCTAAACCTATTTGGGCACAATGGCAATAAAAGTCGTCCGTAGTTAATAAAACTAAAAGCTTTTATTGGAACTGAATATAAATACTAAGTAGTTAATAAATACCTCTTTAAAGCAAAGGAAAATCTCATGAGTCAGTTTTTTTATGTACACCCAGATAATCCCCAGGGTCGCCTCATGAAACAAGCGGCAGACATTATTAAACAAGGTGGTGTGATTGTTTATCCAACAGATTCAGGTTATGCATTAGGTTGTCATTTAGGTGATAAAAAAGCACTAGAACGTATTTGTCAAATCAGAGATATAGATAAAAACCATAACTTTACCTTAGTGTGTCAAGATTTGTCGCAAATATCAGAATACACTAGAATCGATAACACCGCTTACCGATTACTAAAAAATAATACTCCTGGGCCTTACACTTTTATTTTTAAAGGTAGTAAAGAAGTGCCTAAACGTTTATTAAATCCTAAAAAGAAAACAATAGGCATAAGAGTACCTAATAATACTATAGCGCAAGCCTTGTTGACTGAACTTGCAGAGCCTATAATGTCTACCAGTTTGATTATGCCTGGCCAAGATATGGCTGAATATGATCCTGAACAAATTCGAGATTTGCTAGAACATCAAGTTGACCTTATCGTCAATGGTGGATATTTAGGGGAACACCCTACCACTGTGATTGATTTTTCTAATGACAGTATTGAGATAATACGCGTAGGAGAAGGAGACTCTTCTCCATTTCAGTAACCTGAATTAAATTGCAAATAAATAATTGCAGTTTCTATTAGGTCATTGAACCTGAACAATGAGCCAGAAGTTAGCTACAAGGGAGCTGCTACTGACGTAACAGAGTAAAAGATAATGACGGTAGACAAGAAAAAACAAACAAGAAAAGACGAAGCCATTGATAAAAAATATGGCACGCGTGGTACTGAGAAAAAAGGCAGTGTCAAGAAAGGTTTGACTAAAAAAGATGTTGCGAAAAAAGTTGTTGGAAAAAAAGGACAGTATAAAATAGAGCCTGAAAAAGTAGAGAAAGTCGACTTTAAAACCGCAACACATAAAGATTCAGAGAAAGTACAAAAAGTATTAGCTCGTGCTGGTAAAGGTTCTCGCCGTGAAATGGAGACAATGATCAGTGAAGGTCGTGTTAGCATTGATGGTAAAGTCGCTTTTTTAGGTGATAGAATTAACGGTACTGAACAAATTCGTCTTGATGGTCATCACGTTAAACTAACTGCGCAAGATGAAGATATTTGTCGCGTACTTATCTATAACAAGCCTGAAGGTGAAATGTGTACACGTAAAGATCCTGAAGGAAGAGCTACCGTTTTTGATCGTCTTCCACCTCTTGAAGCAGGTCGTTGGGTTGCCGTTGGTCGTTTAGATATAAATACCTCGGGTATGTTGTTATTTACTACGGATGGCGAATTAGCCAACCGATTAATGCATCCATCACAAAAGGTTGAGCGTGAATACGCAGTACGCGTCTTTGGTGAAATAAACGAAGCTATGTTACAAACGTTACGTACTGGTGTTAAATTAGAAGATGGTATGGCACGGTTTCAAAAGATAACCTACCGTGGTGGTGAAGGGCGAAATCATTGGTTCCATGTTGTATTATCTGAAGGACGTAACCGAGAAGTTCGTCGTTTATGGGAAAGCCAAGATGTGCAAGTCAGTCGTCTTATCCGAGTACGTTATGGTGATATGGAAATGCAACGTCAATTACCTATGGGTGGTTGGAGAGAACTGGCATTAAAAGAAGTAAATTATTATCGCAAATTAGTAGAGTTGACACCTGAAATAGAAAGTAAGGTGAAAGTTGATGAAAAAGCAATGGATAATGCCAAGAGTCGTCGAATTCGTCGCTCAGTTAAAAAACATCAGCAACGTAATCAGCAAAGTAACCGTCGTCGCCATAAGTAGCCGTAGTAGAATTAAAAATTATGCACTATCAATTGATTGAAGATCAGAACAGCTTAAATAAGTTATGTGAACAACTAGCTAATGCTAAAGTGTTAGCTATTGATACCGAGTTTGTTCGAACACGAACTCTGTATGCTAAGTTAGGATTACTTCAGGTATGCGATGGAGAGCAATTAGCACTTATTGATCCTATTGCTATTGAGGATTTAACGCCATTTTGGGCGTTACTCACTAATGAAAATATCACTAAAGTGTTGCATGCTTGTTCTGAAGATTTAGAAGTTTTCTTGACGGCAGGAAATTGTAAACCGGTCAATTTAATTGATAGTCAGATAATTATGTCATTCTTAGGTCATGGATTATCACTCGGCTATGCAGCCATGGTAAATCATTATACTGGTATTGAACTAGATAAATCAGAATCACGTACGGATTGGACTAGAAGACCATTAACTGAAAAACAGTTAGTTTATGCCAGTGCTGATGTTGACCATTTATTTTCTCTGTATCCTAGATTATTAACTGAAATAACTGAGATTGGATTTTTAGCTTATGCAAAGCTAGAAACACAGAGCATGATTGATAAAAAGTTTACGCCGCTAGATGAAAACGAAATGTATCTTAATATTAAGATGAGTTGGCGTTTAAATCCTAAACAGTTAAATACATTAAAATACCTGGCAAGTTGGCGTTTTCAGCAAGCAAAAAAGCGTGACTTACCTATTGGTTTTGTTGCAAAAGATCATACTTTAATGGCATTAGCACAAAGTAATCCAGATAGTGTTATTGCCATGGCATCGCTTGAAGGAGCCGAAGTAATTGATATTCGTCATAAAGGAAAAGCTATGCTGGCAGTATTATGCCAGGCAGAGCAAGCTGACGTAAATAGTTATCCAGATAAAATTGATCGTTTAGATGACTATCCAGGTTACAAGCAAATATTTAAACAAGTAAAAGCTTTTTTAGTATCTGCTGCTGAGAATAACGGCTTGGCTATAGAAAATGTTGCTTCAAAAAAGCAGATTAATCAATTTTTAACATGGTATTTGGACTTAAATGATGCGGGTAAAAGTACCAGCAAAGTAGAGTTATTATCAAGTTGGCGTGAGCCATTATTTGGTCAACCTTTATTATATTTTGCTCAAAATGGTTATAAATAACGGTTGAAATACCTTCGTTTTCTATGTCAATTACCTGCTTAATTTACACTTTCGTTAACACATTTTCATTGAGTTACTATGGGGTTCACTCTTGGCTCATGATATATTGAATGATTAGACCAAGCGGATTAATTAATTAGTCCGATTGGTCTCATACTATTATCTCACTTTCCTATAGGTCTCCATTATGCTGTGTGCCATTTATAAAAGCTCAAAAAAAGCTCAAACTTATCTTTTTGTTAATAAACGTGATGAATTCTCCAGTGTTCCTGTTGAATTAATGAGGATGTTTGGTACGCCAAATTTAGTTACTTTAATTAATTTAGCCACTAAAGATAAGTTAGCAATAGCTGACTTAGAAAAAGTAAAGGTAAGTCTAGTTGAACAAGGTTTTTATTTACAGTTACCACCACCACCTGAAGATTTATTAAAAGAACATAAAAAAGCTATGATCGCTGAAAAAGGGCAAGGAGATTTTTAATGAATTTTCTAATTAAAGTTGTCGCTTTATCAGCTCTTATTACGGTAGGTGTGATCAATCAATCAATCGCTGCAGAAGTAGAGCTTACTGAAGGAGGTTTTGCTAAATATGTAGTGACACTAAAAGCTGAAGCAATAGAGAAAGGTTTTAGCGAAGATTTGGTTAATGATAGTTTTTCTCAAGTAACCTTTCACAAACGTGCCGTTAAAGCTGATAGAAGTCAGCCTGAAAATATTGAAACGCTAGATACTTATCTACCTAAGCGTGTCCCTAAATGGAAAGTAGATAAAGCTAGAGCCTTGTATAAAGAACACCAAGTACTGTTAAATCAGGTAGGTGAAAAATATCAAGTTCAACCACGTTTTATTGTCGCTTTGTGGGGGCTTGAAACTAATTTTGGTAAGTTTACCGGTGGCTATAATGTAATCTCCGCTTTATCAACATTGGCCTATGAAGGGCGTCGTGAAACATTCTTTAAAAAACAATTAATGGCAGCACTAACTATATTAGATGAAGGTCATATTAGTAGTAAAAATATGAAGGGATCATGGGCAGGGGCTATGGGCCAAAATCAATTTATGCCAACATCTTTTTTAGGTTATGCAGTTGATGGCGATGGTGATGGTAAAAAGGATATTTGGCAAAACCAAGCCGATATTTTTTCATCCATGGCCAATTACTTACAAAAAGAAGGTTGGAGTGATGAAATTACTTGGGGTCGGCAAGTTAAGTTGCCAAAAGACTTTGACTATAGTTTAGCTATTCCAAAAAATACTGGTAGTCGAAAAAATTGGTTAAAAGCGTGGTCTAAAACAGAAAGAACCCTCTCTCAATGGCAAGCACTAGGTGTAAGGCGAACTGATGGTACTAATTTACCCAATGTGGATATTAGAGCCGCGCTAGTTTTTCCCGATGATAAAAATGGCCGTGTCTATCTTGCTTATGATAACTATAAGAGTTTAATGCATTGGAATTTATCTTATTATTTTGTTAGCTCAGTTGGCCATTTATCTGATCGTATTAAATTTCCACCTATCCAGTGATTTATAAATATATTTATGAGTAAAGCTATTAATAAGTGAAGCAATAAACCCTTAGTAAGTTCGTCGACAATTAATTCGTAAAGTAAGTAGTAGTAAATGATCGATAAAAATACAGAAAAACAGCCTTTTTGGCAAACTAAAACGCTAGCCGATATGACTCGACCTGAATGGGAGTCATTGTGCGATGGTTGTGCTAAATGCTGCCTTAACAAGTTTATTGATGATGAAGATACCGATGAAGCTTCTGAGCTTTTACCGACCGATCATATCAATGAAGGTGAGCATATTTTTTATTCTAATATTGCTTGTCACTTACTTAATGAAAAATCTTGTCAATGTTCTAAATATGAGCAACGCACCACATTAGTACCTGATTGTGTTCGTTTAACACAAGAAAATATTGACGCAGTATTTTTTATGCCACCAAGTTGCACCTATCGTCGCCTACAAGAAGGCCGAGGTATGCCGTCATGGCATCCTTTACTTCATAATGGCAATAAGTCAGCTATGCATAAAGCTGGCATGTCGGTAAGAGGAAAAATAGTCAAAGATAATGCGGTTAGTATTGAGAATTTTGAAAATCACATTGTCATCTGGCCACTGAATGATATTGATTAGGTAAATTTCAATTAAAATATAAATAGCGTATCGTTACTAATGAAAAGTATCTTTTAAACATCCTCAATAATCAAAGCTGAAAAGCAAAGCTTGCTCTATTTACTTATTGTAGTTTTCTTCTTTAGCAGTACTGAGCTATATTCTAAACTAATTGGTTCATCTGCCCTTGATATAACTATTTATCGAACGTGTATAACTGACATAACATTATTTACGTTATCAACGTTGTAAAAAAACAGCTAACTTTAATAAGCTTTAAAGATTAGGCTATTGCCATCGTGCTAATATGTGTGGTCGGCCTACATTGACTAACTTATTTTATAGGCATGCCTTTAGCGATAATTACTGTCGGCATGATCGGTTTTTTTACTTATCCAGTTATCGTCGTTTTTATTGAGCCTTTATTTAATAAAACAGTGCCAAAAGTAAAAGACATGATCACAGCTTTGATAATTGTTATCGGTATTGTACTGTTAATACCCGAAATTAGTTTTGCCAACTAAGTCATATTGGGTATTGTAACCAGAATATTTTTAGCGGTATTTTTTGCCTAAAGAAATATTATTTAAAAAATATTTTTCTTATTATTCCAGGTCTCATACTAGGTTGTATCAAACCTTAGTAGCCTGTTTAATGCTGTATCTTTTCGTTGAGGTACCGCCTGACAAAGTAGTCGAGAGTGGTTGATTATTGCTTTTATTAGTAGGCGTTGTCTTTACCGCTACCCCTCACGCCTTATTTACGTCGAGTTTACTTCATTTGTTGGCAACTACCGCTACTATTTATGAAATATGGTCAGTGGATAAAGGTAGATAGTAGTACTATTTTTTCTATTTTAGCGTTCGCTGAGAAATAGCTAGTGGCATGGGAATATATTTAGTAAGAGAAGAAGATAATGGTATAACAGCCTATTATCTTCTTAATTTATGACTACTTGGTGTTATAGCTTTTTAGCACAGACTAGTCGATTCAATAGCATAAGCACGAATACTGCCGTATAGAGTGCATAAATGGTAATCATCCACTGTGGCATGCTGTAATCTAAAAACTGCCAGCTTATCTCACCACAATCTCCACTAGCTTCAAACAAAAAGGGAATCCATTCATGTAAAGGTGCCCATGTTGGAAAATTTGGTATAAATTCACAACTAAAGAACAGTGAACCGCTACTAGCCTGCATCTCTACATGCTCTAACGCAATAATAAGCCCCCAAATTGCGCCCGTACCCCACAAAGTATAAGCCAGACTTCGAGCAATAGTCTTATTACATCCCACAGTACCGATAACACCAGCGAAAAAAATAGCTAAAATAGCAAGTCGTTGATACACGCACATGATACAAGGTGCTAGATCTAGCACATATTGGAAGAATAAAGCTGATAGCTCAAGACCAAGTGCGGAAGTTGCTAGAAGTAACCATGGTCTTTGGCTGGTAGTTATATTGCTTAAGTAGTTCACAAAAAATCCTCAAAAAATTTCAATAAAAAAGCCTCTAATAAACTAGAAGCTTTTTAACAATAACATGAAGAAATTACAGATTAAGTATTTCTTCACTTTAGGCTTACATAATATATGTAAGCCTCTGCTACGGACTATTAATTTATCAGTAAGTGTACATAAATACTTGCTGCGTAACCTAGCGAAATTACTGGAGTCCATTTTAGATGACTGAAGAAAGTATAATAACCTCTTGCTTGACCCATCAAGGCAACACCTGCAGCAGAGCCTACCGATAATAAGCTACCGCCAACACCAGCTGTTAATGTTACTAATAGCCATTGTGTATGATTCATATCAGGGTTCATCGTTAATACCGCAAACATGACCGGGATGTTATCAACTATTGCAGATAAAACACCAACTAAAATATTAGCATTTGTTGCCCCTAGCTCACCATACATAAATTCTGATGCCATACCCAGGTAACCAATGAAGCCTAGACCACCAACAGCAAGGATAACACCATAGAAGAAGAATAAAGTGTCCCACTCTGCTTTAGCTATTTTATTAAAAACATCAAAATCGTCTTGAGTTTTATGGCTGGTTGGTGAATCTGAATGATCAATTTCACCATGGCCAGAACGACGGATGTAGTAACCAAAGAATTTTAAATAAGCTAAACCTAACATCATGCCAAATACAGGAGGTAAATGTAGGAAGTTATGGAAACATACAGCAGTAATAATAGTAAGGATAAACAAACCAACGATGATTAAACCACCTTTTTTGATCTGTGTTATTTCATTTGAAGTTGAATTTGGTTTACCCGCAGGTAAAAAAAACTGCATAATAAACGCAGGGATAATAAAGTTTACAACAGCAGGTAAGAATAAGCTGAAGAATTCTGTAAATTGCACTATACCTTTTTGCCAAACCATTAGCGTAGTGATATCACCAAATGGGCTAAATGCACCACCAGCGTTTGCACCAACAACAATATTGATACAGCTCATAGCAATGAATTTAGGCTCATCTTTGCCAACAGCTAATACTACGGCACACATGATTAACGCGGTTGTCAGATTATCAGCTATTGGAGAGATAAAGAAAGCTAGAATACCTGTTATCCAAAATAGCGCTCTATAGCTAAAACCTTTTTGCACTAACAAATCACGAAGTGAAGTAAAAACATCGCGTTCTAAAAGTGCATTGATATAAGTCATGGCAACTAATAAGAAGAAGAATAACTCGGCATATTCAAGAAAATTATGGCGAATAGCTATTTCTGCAGCATGGGGCATACCATTAGCGCTATAATAAGCAGCGATTAAAATCCAAATAAGACCTGCAGCAAGTAGTACTGGTTTTGATTTTCTTAAATGTAATTGTTCTTCTAAAATAACTAAGGTATAAGCTAAAACGAATATAGCAATAGCGGTATAACCAATCCAGTGATTGGTTAAATCAATACTTTGATGTGCAGCCTCTGAAGCAAAAGTCATGCTTGGAAAAAGCACTACTATCAACGCTAGTAAAACGTATACAAGTGGTTTCATGTTGTTCTCTAAATGGAATGTAAAGTTATATGCTAATTTAGCGATTATTATTCGGCTTGGATTCTAACAAAATTTTAACGTATTGACACATGATGCTGTTGAATTTTATTGATGAAGGCTATCAGTTTCATTTATAACAAGCTAACAGTAAGCTGTTAAGTATAGTTACATAGATGATTTCATCTGAAATTTATAGTTAGACACACTTTTAGATGCCTATAATATTTATAATTTATGTATATGCTACTTAATAATCAATCTTTTAATATACTATTATTAAATTTTGTTATGCCAATTAAGATAGGAGATAAATTATTATCATGCTGAAAGTATTGTTATTTGAAATAGTGGTAAAAATTATTTTATAGTGACATAACGATAATAATATTTTGATACCCGCTAGATGAGATAAGCCTTACTAATGCTAGAATCATTCAAACTACTAAATAACCTTGAAATATAAATATTTGTTCTATTGTTAATCTAACCTATGTGTGATCGCTCTCTCGTCACTATAAAATATTATGCTTAATAAACTGTGCAGAGAGAAATATTTGTCCCTTATAATTTATAGTCGATAAATGCTATTCCAACAGAATGAACTCTCTTCCATTATGTAAGCTAATAGCTAATCAACTTTGATTAAAATAACAAGTGTATAATGAAAAAATTGTAGACTTTCTCATTATCATTAGATCTAGATTATAAGTACTACTAGTCAGGTTTTTTGTATCATTATCGCGCTTGTACATAAGTCTACTTCTGGTACAATCTGTTAGCAATTTATTCTTATCCTTATTCTTATTCTCAGGTAACTATAGTCAATGGTCATAAAAGCTAAAAGCCCAGCAGGATTTGCGGAACAATATATCGTTGAATCTATTTGGAATGGTGGTTTTCCTCCTGGCTCGATATTACCCGCAGAACGCGAACTCTCTGAACTTATAGGGGTAACTCGAACTACGCTTAGAGAAGTATTACAGCGATTAGCTAGAGATGGATGGTTAACTATTAAGCATGGTAAGCCAACTAAAGTAAATAACTTCTGGGAAACATCTAGTTTAAATATTTTAGAAACACTGGCGCAATTAGACCAAGATGGTATTCCTGATTTAGTGGATAACATGTTATCAGCACGCACTAATATCAGTGCTATATATATACGTGGTGCAATAAAAAACAATCCAGAAAAAACAATAGAAATGCTTCAAGGCTATTTGGATATTGAAGATACAGGTGAAGCTTTTTCTAAGTTTGATTATCAATTAAATAAAGATTTAGTTGTTGCATCAGGAAACTCAATCTACCTATTAATACTTAATGGTTTGAGTGGCTTGCATTCACGAATTGGTAACTTATATTTTGCTCACCCTACGGGGCGTGAAATATCGAGAGCATATTACCAAGCCTTAATAGAGTTGGCTCAAACCAATGAGTTTGATGGTGCTATATTAGCTGTTAGAAAATATGGTATTGATTCAGGCGCGCTTTGGAGTGAATTAAAGGATGAAGTATTAAAAGAGTTATCTGAAGACTAATATTCTATATTCGTTACTACTCAAGATGTATGTTTCATAGTGTTTGAACCATTTCAACTCAGGCGCAGTGATGAAATAATGGTTATTGCCTTATAAATAACAGTAACAATTAAGTGACGAGGCCATAGCACTTCTTTGATGTGGTTAAATTCACTTTATATAGCGTTAAAAAAATTGAGATATAGGATGACTATGCTGAAATGATTTTTTTAGCCTAAAGTAACTTTAATTCCTACTGAAATCCTCCACTTTCAATGGTAAAGTGTATACATATCGCGATAAATTTAAATAAGGATGATTAATACTATTGGTATTAATCATCCTTATTTTTTTTTGCACAGCAGGCAATGACTTGATCTTTACCTGATTTACTTTTCTGGATAATCTTAACGTCAAAGTGCCATAAATAATGTAGGTGTTTTAATACTTCATCTTTTGAGTTCGCTAGCTCTATGTCGTTGTGTGGTGTATACCTGAGGGTTAGCGCTCTATCACCATCAATATTTGCATCAACTATTTGAATATTTACCTCTACATTACTGAGGTTATATTGATTGGCGAGGTTGTGACGAACTTTCTTATATCCTTGTTCATTATGAATTGCACCAATTTCAACATAATTGTTATCACTATCATCATGAATATGAAATAACTTAAAATCACGTATTAATTTTGGTGATAAATATTGGCTGATAAAACTTTCATCTTTAAAGTTCTCCATAGCAAAATGCAAGGTGTCTACCCAGTTACTGCCTGCTATTTCAGGAAAATACTCTTTGTCTTCTTCTGTTGGGTATTCGCAGATACGTCTAATATCAATGAACATATTAAATCCTAAGGCATAAGGATTTATCCCTGAATAATACCTACTATTATATTCTGGTTGGGTAACAACGTTGGTATGACTGTGTAAAAACTCCAACATAAATTTATCTGTTACTAAACCTTCATCGTATAAGTGGTTTAAAATAGTATAATGCCAAAAACATGCCCAGCCTTCATTCATTACCTGCGTTTGTTTTTGAGGGTAGAAATACTGTGAAATTTTCCTTACAATTCTGACAATCTCTCTTTGCCATGGCTGAAGTAGCGGGGCATTTTTTTCAATGAAATATAAAATATTTTCTTGTGGTTCTTTTGGAAAAATATATTCTTTTTCATTATCCTTTTGCTCTTTTTTGGGAACAGTACGCCAAAGCGCGTTTACTTGTGACTGTAGATACTCAGCTCGTTCAGACTGTCTTTTAAGCTCTTCATCTAATGATATTTTTTGTGGTCTTTTATAACGATCAACCCCATGGCTCATTAAAGCATGACAAGCATCTAACGTTGCTTCTACTTCACTAATGCCATATTTTTGTTCACATTGGGCAATATAGTTTTTTGCAAATAATAAGTAATCAATAATAGAGCTAGCGTCGGTCCAGGACTTAAATAAATAATTTCCCTTAAAGAAGGAATTATGACCGTAACAGGCATGCGCCATTACTAGGGCTTGCATGGTTAGTGTGTTTTCTTCCATTAGATATGATATGCAAGGGCTAGAATTAATCACTATTTCATAAGCCAAGCCCATTTGACCACGTTTATAGTTTTGTTCTGTTTGTATAAATTTTTTACCAAACGTCCAATGACTATAACCTATGGGCATACCTACACTTGCATAAGCATCCATCATTTGCTCTGCCGTGATTACTTCTATTTGATTGGTATAGGTATCTAACCGATAAAAATCTGCAACACGAGCTATTTCGTGCTGGTATTGTCCCAGTAATTCAAAAGTCCAATCAGGTGTATCATCTAATGGAGTTACTTTTATTTTCTGAATAGGGTCACTTTGAGAATTTGTCATTAATTATCCCCTTATTTTGTTAATCAATTTTGTTAAGATACAGTCAGTGTGTTTTTTTGAAAAGCTCTCTAAACACAGGATAGATATCAGTAACAGACTTAATATGTTGCATCGCAAAGTTAGAGTGAGAATCCTCTACTTCTTGATAGTGCTTCCATAATGTCTGATGGGCTCGCTGGGTTATTTCGATATAACTAAAATATCGACTTTTAGGTAATATTTGCTGTTCTAATATTGCCTTACACTGGGGAGAATCATCTGCCCAATTATCGCCATCTGATGCCTGAGCACCATAGATATTCCACTGGTTGTCATTATAGCGTTCAGTAATTATTTCATTCATAAGCTCTAAAGCACTTGATGCAATAGTTCCGCCTGTTTCTTGAGAGTAGAAGAACTCATGCTCATCAACTTCTTTAGCCTGAGTATGGTGCCTAATATAAACCACATCAATATTCTTATAGGTACGGCTAAGAAATAGATAGAGTAAGATATAAAAGCGTTTCGCTATCTCTTTCGTTGCTTGGTCCATAGAGCCCGATACATCCATTAAGCAAAACATTACCGCTTTGGAAGTAGGAACCGCTTGCTTGGCATAATTACGAAAACGTAAATCGAAGGTATCAATAAAAGGAACCTTAGCTATCGCTGCTTTTATATTATCAATTTCAGTAAACAAATCACGTTGTTGTTGAATATTATCGTGTGTATCATTATTTAAAGCCAATAATGCCTCTTCAAGTACTTTTAGCTTTTTACGCTTTGATGCTGTCATCGCGATACGTCGAGCAATTGAGCCTTGAAGAGATTTGACAATATCGATATTTGAAGCGACACCTTCAGCACAAAAACCACTACGAACTTTTTTATACTCGATTAATTTATCTAACTGATTCTTTTCAAGATTAGGTAACTCTAGATCCTCAAAAAGAAGATTTAAATACTCTTCTTTAGAAATTGAAAAAGTAAATTCATCATCACCTTCGCCATTATCACTTGCATCACCTTCGCCAGCACCTTGACCTTGTTTTTTCGGTGGACGAGGAATTCTATCACCCGTCGTAAACTGATCATTACCAGGATGAACCCTATCTTTTATACCGCTACCACCTTGATGAAAGGCAGGCTCAGATAAGTCCTTCTTTGGGATTACAATATTTTCACCAGAATCAATATCTGTCACGCCACGTTGATTTATTGCTTCAGAAACAGACTTTTTAATTTGGTTTTTATAACGTCTTAAAAAGCGCTGACGGTTAACAGTGCTTTTATTTTTACTATTAAGACGTCTATCAATAAAGTTGGCCATACGTTCTCCTTATCTCTTTTATTTATACCCGCTAACAATCAATATGTGTGTTTCATCGATCGTGAGTCATCTAATCTCACTAAAAGCAGCTTATTTAAATGGAACGGGTATATATTCTTTTTATATAAGAGATACGACTTAAGAAGACTTTCTAACCCGTAAATACCATTCAGATAATAAGCGAACCTGTTTTTGGGTATAGCCTTTTGTCATCATACGTTTAACAAAGTCATCATGTTTTTGTTGATCATCTGTTGATGTTTTAGTATTAAAAGAAATAACAGGGAGTAAATCTTCAGTATTAGAAAACATTTTTTTCTCAATAACAGTCCTAAGTTTTTCATAACTTGTCCAAACCGGGTTTTTACCATTGTTATTAGCTTTTGCTCGTAAAACAAAATTTACGATTTCATTACGAAAGTCTTTAGGATTACTAATACCAGCAGGTTTTTCAATTTTCTCTAACTCATCATTGAGGGATTGTCGGTCAAATAATTGACCTGTTTCGGCATCTCTATACTCTTGATCCTGAATCCAAAAGTCTGCATAAGTAACATAGCGATCGAAAATGTTTTGTCCATATTCAGAGTAGGATTCTAGGTAAGCTGTTTGAATTTCTTTACCAATAAACTCTATATATTGAGGTGTTAAATATCCTTTGATGAACTCTAAATAGCGCTCAGTAATTTCTTTAGGTAGTTGCTCTCGTTCAACTTGTTGTTCTAATACATAGAATAAATGAACAGGGTTTGCAGCAACTTCAACACTATCGAAGTTGAATACCCGAGATAAAATTTTAAAAGCAAAACGAGTTGATAATCCTGACATACCTTCATCAATACCAGCATAGTCACGATATTCTTGGTAGGATTTTGCTTTTGGATCGGTATCTTTGAGCGTCTCACCATCATAAACACGCATTTTCGAATAAATACTTGAGTTAACCGGATCTTTCAGACGAGATAATACCGAGAATTGAGCAAGAATATCTAATGTATCCGGGGCACACTGCGCTGTCTTTAATTCACTGTGCTCGAGTAGTTTTTTATAGATATTAACTTCTTCAGAAACACGCATACAATAAGGTACTTTAACAATATAGACACGGTCTAAGAATGCTTCGTTATTTTTGTTATTTCTAAATGTTTGCCATTCAGATTCATTTGAATGGGCAAGTAAAATTCCGTTAAAAGGTAAAGCTGAAAGTCCTTCAGTAGGATTATAGTTCCCTTCTTGGGTAGCGGTTAGTAAAGGGTGCAGTACTTTTATCGGCGCTTTAAACATTTCGACAAACTCCATCAAACCTTGATTGGCTCGACATAAAGCACCTGAATAGCTATAAGCATCAGCATCGTTTTGAGCAAAATGTTCAAGTTGTCTAATATCAACTTTACCGACCAGTGCTGAGATATCTTGGTTGTTATCATCGCCAGGCTCAGTTTTCGCTATGGCAATTTGATCTAAAATAGAAGGATAAACTTTAATCACTGTAAACTGAGCAATGTCGCCTTTAAATTCATTTAAGCGCTTAGCAGCCCATGGAGAGATTATGTTATTTAAGTATCGAGCAGGAATGTTGTATTCATCTTTAAGAATTTTTCCATCATTATGGGCATCAAATAAGCAAAAAGGATGATCATTTACCGGGCTACGGATACCATTTGCGCATAACACATAAATAGGCTCTTGTTGCATCAAAGCCTTTAATTTTTCTGCTAGTGATGATTTACCCCCACCAACAGGACCTAATAAATATAGGATTTGTTTATGTTCTTCTAAGCCTTGTGAAGCATGCTTTAAATAAGACACTATTTGCTCAATGGCTTCTTCCATACCATAAAAATTAACAAAAGCAGGGTAGCGTTTAATAACCCTGTTTGAAAAAATTCTACTAAGGCTCGGATCAGTCGCTGTATCGACCATTTCAGCCTCACCGATGGCAGTCAGTAAACGCTCCGAAGCACTAGCATAAGCTAGACTATCGTCTTTACAAATAGTTAAAAATTCTTGTAAGCCAAACTCTTCTTGTTGGGCCTGCTCATAGCGCGTTTGATAATGTTGAAAAATACTCATAACTACCTCCAAGAGAACACAATGCAAACCATTAAGATAAAATTAGTAAAAGCCAGCACCTAACAGCTTGTAAAGGTAAAGTAATAAGCACTTGCTATATTTTAAGGTTAGTTGTTCTTGCTAGTTTTGCTAAGGAATTTATGTAATTAAATTATAATTGATGAGAAATTTTTTTAGATCTACTCGATAATTTTTAATTAACTAACGATACTCTAATTAAAAGTAGTAGTTTCAATATAAAGAGAAAACTTTAATTGTTTATATAATATTAAATATTGGTAAATGTTACCTATTTTTTCTACCTACTAACAAGATGTTAATATTTGTTTACACTCAGCTGCTAGCCATAGTATGGCCTTGTAAGCAGTATTCTTTTTTTTCAGACTCATACTCGTACAACTTATGTTACAACCTACTTTTAAGCCTCGTCCTATGAGGACTTTCGCTTCGTTCAATTGCCATTGATAATAGCTTTAAGACAAAAAATCGAATGATAGAGAGATAACAATGACTGATAGTAAAAACCCGCTAAAATTATGTGGTATTGAGTTTACTGAATACGCTACACCAGATTCAGACTTTATGGAAAAAGCTTTCTATGGTTTTGGTTTTTCTAAAACTAAAAAAATGAAAGGGCGTGATGTTGAGTATTTTAATCAAAATGATATCCATTTTTTAATAAATAAAGAAAAAGCCGGTTTTTCTAAAGAGTTTGCTAAAAGCCATGGTCCTGCTATTTGTTCTATGGGCTGGCGTGTAGAAAATGCTGACTTTGCTTTTACCGAAGCAGTTAAGCGCGGAGCAAAATCTGCTATAAATGAAGTAAATAAACTTCCGTATCCTGCTATTTATGGCATCGGAGATAGCCTTATCTATTTCATTGAGAACTTTTCAAAAACAGGCGTCAATAAAGGTTTAATATATGAGACCGACTTTGAAGATATTGCAGAGCCAGTATTGTTTAAAGATAAAGGCTTTTTAGCGGTAGACCATTTAACTAATAATGTTTATCAAGGTACCATGCATAAATGGGCTGACTTTTACAAAGATGTTTTTGGTTTTACTGAAGTTCGATACTTTGATATTAAAGGTGTTAAAACAGCATTGATTTCCTATGCACTTGCTTCACCTTGTGGAAAATTCTGTATTCCAATCAATGAAGGAAAGGGGAGTACGAATAATCAAATTGATGAATATTTAGATGAATATAATGGTCCTGGCGTACAGCACTTAGCTTTTATAACAGATGATCTTGTTGGCTCGCTGGATAAGTTAGATAGCTCAATAATTGATACACTTAATATTGTACCTGAGTATTATGATGAGATTTTTGATCGCGTACCTTGGGTAAAAGAAGATAAAGCACGTATTAAAGAACATCAAATATTGATTGATAGCCAAAATGAAAATTCTTATTTATTACAGATATTTACTAAAAATCTATTTGGTCCTATTTTTATTGAAATGATTCAGCGCGTAGACGATCAAGGTTTTGGTGAGGGTAACTTCTCAACCTTATTTAAATCGATTGAACTAAATCAAATGGAACGTGGCGTTTTATAAAAAATAAAACTATCACTGACTAATAAAAGAAGCCGACAAACGGAGTAAGTTGGTTGGCTTTTTTTATAACTCAATTTTGTTATCTGAAGACATTACTTCGATAACTATAGCCTATTGACCTTTCGCGATTAAATTTTTTCGAGATAAAAGCGTTTTAATCGCGGCGGCTATTATGTAGCAGAGTTATTCTAAGCAAATACTACTCAACAAAGAGTAAAACGCTTTTAGTTGAATTCTTCAGACAGCGTTTGTTGGCCATTTTCAAGCGTTATCATCTTTTTATGTAGAATAACCACACTATCAAGGTTCTACCTTGTATAAATACTCAACAAATAGCTGCAAAAACAATCTCGAAAGTTCAACAGACCCTAGTCTTTATTTACTATTAGTAGATACGTTTAAGTCTTTTAAAATACCATCGTGTAAGTTATATACTAAGCCATGAATAGTAATATCTTGATTACTTTTCCATGCGTTTACTAGAGTATTAGTCTTAGAGATATTGGCCACTTGTTCTATAACATTGAGTTCACATAATAAGTTAATACGTTCTTTTTCATCTGTTATTTGGTCCATTTCTTCTTGATGGAAGCGGTAAACATCTTCTATGTGACGTAACCAGTTATCTATTAATCCATGACTTTTATTGTCAAGCGCAGCACTGACACCACCACAACCATAATGACCACAGACAATAATATGTTGTACTTTTAATACATCGACAGCATATTGAATAACGGATAAGCAATTTAAGTCAGTATGAATGACCTGATTAGCAATATTGCGGTGTACAAAAACCTCTCCTGGATCCATTCCTAAAAGCGCGTTAGCAGGCACGCGTGAATCTGAGCAACCTATCCATAAGTATTTTGGTGATTGCTGTTCAGATAATCTTTTGAAGAATTCAGGATTTTCTTTTGTTCTTTTTTCTGCCCATTGTTTATTATTATCAAACAGGTGTTGAATGGCTGTCATAGGTTTACGTCACATTGAGTAGTTAAATTCAAGACACTTTATGTCATGAAAAAGATAAGTAAAAGTTATTTTTAATAATATAACTGCTATATCTGAAAGTATACATTGCAACATGAATCTTGATTGGTAGCTGTTATAATATATCTAGTATGATAACAGCAATAATAATCTATGGGTAAACAACTATGGCAAGTGCATTTTCCCTGTATATTCTAGTAACAACTGAAAAAAAGCGATGGTGATTTGGGGGGAGGTGGTCGCGGATAAATGGAAAAACATTTTGAAGGCATTGTATTTAAAGGCCTTTATTGAAAGTATATGGGCCAATAAAAACAAAGTTTGTTTATCATTTGATTAAGACCTTATCCCCCAGTTTATTATTTGTCTTCTTGCTCCTTTTCTTTTTTTTCTAGCGCTTTATTACGTTTCTTGATGCTAGCTAATTGCTCAGCTGTTAAATTGAACTTGTGTGCCGATTTTTTTAATAAAAAAACACCTCCCACTATAATACCGATTGCAAGGACTGTAATAATTATTGCTATGACTGACATATATAACACTTATTGATAATCTTGATTAAAAATACTAGCAAAAATAAAGCTATACAGGTATAAATTCTATTATATAAAATGCTTGATAGAAATTTTAGCACGTATCCTAATAATAAAGAGAAACAGTATGCTCAATAGATTATCGATAAAGCTCCTCATACCAAACTTAGTAATTGGTCTCTTTTTTATTATTAGTCTTTTTCTTATTAATGGCTCAGTAATTAATTTTACTCAGATATTATTTTTTTGTATTTTAGTTTTTGTGCAAACTATTGCAAGTTATCTCTTTTTCAACAAAATGTTAACCAAGCGATTAATTCAGCTTAAAGCTTACCTTGATATGGTGGTTAGCATTGAGGAGGCTCCTTCAGAGCCATTAAAAGATCTCGCTAATGATGAGCTTGCTCATGTGACCAATGAACTTAGTCTCTTTATTGTTGGCTTAGCTGATGTTGTTAGTGTTATTCGTCAAGAAACTGGAATATTACGCCAAGGTTCTACTTCATTGTCTTTACAGATGAACGACTCAGTTAATCTTGTCGAGAGCTCAGCAGGAAAAATGGCTAAAATGGCAGAGTCTATTGAGGATGTCGCTAATACTTCACTGAGTTTGTCTAACACTGCAGAGCAAGTAAGTGAGACAACTAGTTCAGTGATGGAAACGCTAGCAAGTGGCGTTAACTCCTCAAATACCAGTCAGAAAACGATTGAAGCAGTGGCTAGTGAAGTAGGTGACATGGCAAAAGAACTTGAATTATTACAAGAAGAAAGTGCTCGTATCGGCTCGGTGTTAGACGTGATTAGGGGTATTGCCGATCAAACAAATTTATTAGCTTTAAATGCGGCGATAGAAGCCGCTCGTGCTGGAGAACAGGGACGAGGCTTTGCTGTTGTCGCAGACGAAGTGCGTGCATTAGCACATCGTACTCAACAATCAACGGTAGAAATACAGTCTATGGTTGAAGGATTACAAGCTAAATCAACCAATGCAGTTAATAGTATTAGCCGAGGCCATAAATTAACTCAAGACTCTTTGAGTTACTCTGCTGAGGTTGTTAATGCTTTAGATAAAATAGGTCAAGCTTTTCAAGATGTTGATAACTTAACATCACAAATTGCCAGTAGTACATTAGCGCAACAAAATGCAACGTCGTCTATCAATGATAGTATGTTGGCTGTTGTGTCATTGAGTGGTAAAATTAACCGCGGTTTAAACTCCGTCGCAGCCCATGCTGAGCAACAGCAACAAACGTCACAAGAAGTAGAGCTAACTATTAATAGAATTTGTGTTTAATTATCAATTAAAACCAAGTCTGAAATTAAAGACAAGTTGATAGAATTATTTATTCTCTTGATTACGTATTTTAGCTAGCTTTTGCAATTGCTTAGATTGCTGAAGTAAGCTGGTACGCACTAATACCTCTCTATCTTCTTCTCGAATAAAGTGAAAGGTCACTTTATGGATAAAAAGATCATTAGTTGACTCAACTGCTATAACTTCACCATAGCAATATACAGCGCAATTATTTTTTAGCAAAAACACCTTCACTTCAAGAAATTGGCCGGTATTAAATGCTTTATTACTGATAAACTTAATGCCGCCACCACCAAACTCTAATCCTTGGTATCTATGTTGTACTTCATCCTGTTGACTTAATATATAGCCGATAAGTAAATCAATTTTCTGTGATTGTTGGTTAAGAAAGCTCACTAATTGAGAAGCGTTACTGCCTAAATTCTGTAATGATCTTAATGCTGATTGATCTATTTCGCTCATATCGGTAGCGAGTCTAAATGGTATAGGAATACCGGCGGTAAACTGGTCAAAACTGCTGGCTTCAGTTATATCAATAGGCATAATATTTACTGAAAATTGGTGTTCAATGGCAAAAAACTCATGATATTGTGCTAACTTTTGTTCAAGAGAAAGAGAGTTCATATCGTTTATTTCCAGAAAGAAGGTAGTGCTTTTATAAATAATATAAAAGCTTGTTTATAAATATAAGATAAAATTGTAACGATAAATATCTCAAAGACTATTTACCTCAGACAATTATAATGACTGTGTTATGCTACATAGTATTCTAAATCAGTACCAGATAAAATAATAATACCTCAATGTTTCAACCTATTAGTATATTCATCGGGCTACGTTATAGTCGTAGCAAAAGCCATACTGGCTTTGTTTCTTTTATTACTTTTTTTTCCACTGTTGGTATTTTATTAGGAGTGGCGGCACTTATTACTGTTGTTTCTGTTATGAATGGTTTTGAAGGGGAATTAAAAAAACGTATTTTAGGTATCGTTCCCCACGTTATTGTTAGTGATTTCAATGACAATAAGACGAATAAAGAAAACAATAATCAGCAAATTTCGCGCTGGCCAGCCTTACGAGAAGAATTATTAACCCAGCCCCATGTACTTCAAGTAACACCTTTTCTTGAAAGTGAAGCCTTAATCCAATCTGTTAAGGGTCTTCAAGGTGTTCTCGTTCAAGGCATCATGACAAAATATGAACAAACAAATATCATCAATACCCATATGGTTTCTGGCAGCATGGAAATGCTCTCCAAGCAACGTTATTCCTTGATCATCGGGCAGTCTTTAGCCAATAAGTTACAGGTCAATCTTGGTGATGAAGTGCGCTTAGTGTTACCTAATAAAAGCGTTTTTACACCCATGGGGCGTATTCCGGTACAACGCGTATTTACCATAGCGGGTATTTTTCATCTTGGCTCACCAGTTGATGATGCCATGGTTTATGTTGATAGCCGTTATGGCGCTAAATTGCTAAGACGAACCGGTGATGGCATTGATAAATTACGACTGTATTTAGATGATGCTTTTAACGCCAAAGACGTGGTGAAAAGACTTGAGCAAAAGCAAGTGAAGCAACAAGTATCACCACAAAATAAAATACTTCACTCAGTTAACTTTAGTACTTGGGATGAAAGCCAAGGAGCACTATTCTCTGCTGTGAAAATGGAAAAAAATATGATGTGGTTAATGCTAAGTTTAATCGTTGCGGTTGCTGCATTTAATATTGTTTCAGCCTTAGTAATGGTTGTTGTGGAGAAACAGGCTGAAATTGGCATATTGCAAACACTCGGTTTAGCGCGCATAGATGTTATTAAAATTTTTATAACACAAGGCATGGTTAATGGCTTGTGGGGGGTTAGCTTAGGTGGCATTCTCGGTGTGATATTGGCACTGAACTTGAACGATATAATGCTGGTTATAGGTGTCAATCTATTTGGTTTTGGCATGCAAGAATTACCGGTAAAAATCGAGTCGTTTGATGTGTTTACTATTATATTTTCAGCACTAGTAATGAGCTTTATTGCGACGCTTTACCCAGCATATCAAGCCTCTACGACTCAGCCAGCACAGGTATTACGAAATGAATAAGGCCATAAATTAATGAGTAAAGTATTACAGTGTTGCCAACTTTCGAAATCATATAAACAAGGTGATATTGAAACTAAAGTATTAAATGACCTAGAGCTGAGCGTCGATAAAGGTGAGCTACTGGCGGTAGTGGGCAGTTCTGGTTGCGGAAAAAGTACCTTTTTACACCTTGCAGGCGCATTAGATTCTCCAAGCTCAGGACACGTGCTTATTAATGATATTGATATTCACCAGTTATCTGATAAAGAAAGATCTAAATTTAGAAATCAGCATATCGGTTTTATTTATCAGTTTCACCATTTGATGATGGAATTTAGTGCGCAAGAAAACGTAGCCATGCCTTTAATGATCCAAGGTAAAAAACCAAAAAAAGCATTATTAGTAGCCAAAGAGATGCTTGACCAAGTTGGCTTGTCTCATCGAATTGATTACCGGCCTTCACAATTATCAGGTGGCGAACGTCAACGTGTTGCGATTGCTCGTGCATTAGTGACTAAACCTTCTTTGGTGTTGGCCGATGAGCCTACCGGTAATTTAGATAGCGATACCGCAGAACAAATTTATCAATTGATTCGCAGTTTAAATAAAACCGCGAATACTAGCTTTGTTATCGTTACTCACGATTTAGTATTAGCTAATCGTATGGATAGACAAGTAAAGTTAGTACAAGGGAAATTATTACCACTTAACGATATAATTGACCAAGCGCTACCTATTAAAAATAGCATTAGTGCTAGTGAAAATAGTGAACATCAGGTTAATGAAAACCATGTTTAAACCATTAAGTATTTTTTTAGGCTGGCGTTATGTTAGCAGCCGACATGGTGATGGTTTTTCAGCTTTTATCTCTGCCTCTTCTACTATTGGGATCGCCTTAGGCGTAACCGTACTTATTGTCGTGCTAAGCGCTATGAATGGCTTTGAACGTGAGTTATCTCAAAAGCTTCTTTCGATAGTGCCGCACGTTGAACTAGTCAGTGTTAATGAGCCGATAAAAGATTGGCGAAAAAGTATTAAAAAAGTACAAACTGAGCCAAATGTCATTGCAGCAGCACCAGTGATTACAATGACTGGCATGCTACAACATGGTTTGAAGCTAAAGGCGATAGAAATTCGTGGCGTAGATGCGTTGCTTGAAATGCAAGTATCGAGTATTGATGATTATATTATTGCTGGCAAGTGGCAGAGCTTAATGACTAAAGCGTCAGATGAAAACTCCATTATTATTGGTAGTGGCGTGGCGAAAAAACTCTCTGTGAAACTAGGTGATAAAATACAACTATTGTTACCACCGCCACAAGCACAAGGAGCTGAAGATATTAAAAAAATATTTTCAGCACCTATCACCAGACAGGTAGAAGTTGTTGGTATTTTCAAATTTGGTGGCACCATAGACGAGACTTTAGCCTATATACCCCTTTATCTAGCTAGTGATGTTATGGGCTATAAAGCGAATGAAACACAAAGCATACGCCTTAAAGTTACTGATGTTTTTTCAGCACCTAAAGTTGCTCGGCAAGTTCTCTCTCACTTTGATCACTATGTTTATCCTAATAATTGGACTCGTAGTCAGGGACATTTATTTAATGATATTCAATTGGTGCGTATGGTGATGTTTATTGTTTTGGTGTTAGTCATTGCGGTAGCGAGTTTTAATATTGTTTCAACCTTAATTATGGCGGTTAATGAAAAACAAGGTGACATCGCTATTTTAAAAACCATGGGAGCAAGCTCAAAAACTATTATGTTGACTTTTATTGTCCAAGGATTGGTTAACGGTGTCGTTGGCAGTCTATTAGGCGCTATGTGTGGTGTTTATTTAGCGCTAAATCTTACCAGTATTATTAGTACGGTAGAGCAGTTTATGGGAATTACATTTTTATCTGGCGATGTCTATTTTATTAATTATTTACCTAGTGTTTTACATGCGAGTGATGTTTATGCCACGTTTACCACCGCACTAATCATGAGTTTATTGGCAACAATATACCCAGCATGGCGGGCAACTAAAATAGAACCTGCGCAAGTATTAGGGCAACTATAATCCGCCATATTTTCTTTCAATTATCCACTTTACTAAAAAAAAGATAAAAAAGCCCGCAAACTAAGTGTGGGCCAACTTAAATATCAAGTTGATAGAAGGAAGATAAATTCCAAGAAACATGTCAGAGAGAAAAGATAATCAATATCAATTCAGAGTATTCTAGTTAATGATATCTCTTGGGGAGAAAGAGTGAAAATATCGTTGCGCTAACTCAGAAAAAAACCTATTTTAATCGTCTTAATTTATTCCGACAATTTAAAAATTTAAAAATTTAAAAATTTAGATTTAATACGTAATTATTCATTAATTAAGTATATAACAGGAAAATAGAGTGCTGTAGACTGAATTTTTATTCAAGTATCGATTGTGAATACAATAATAGTAAAGAAATAAAAACATTTTTATTCATTAAATAAATTTAAATTTTATTATTGATTAATAAATGTAATGTAACAAAACGGGGATTTATAACTGGTCAATCAGGAAAAGTCATTTTGAAATGGAGTTATGAAGGTCTACACTCTATCTACGAAGGTTTAACAATGAGTCAAAATCTATGGAATATATACCCGCTACCAATTAAGGAATAAATGGCACGGGTATAAAGTGACTTTGTTTATATTAGCTAAAGTTAGCTTGAGCAAAATCCCAGTTAGCTAATGCCCAAAAACCGTTAAGGTAATCAGGTCTTACGTTACGGTAATCTATGTAGTAAGCATGTTCCCATAAATCAACCGTAAGAAGTGGCGTAACACCTTCGTCAGTTAATGGCGTTGCTGCATTTGAAGTATTAACAATAGCTAAGCTGCCATCAGTATTTTTTACTAACCACGTCCAGCTAGAGCCAAAGTTATTGATAGCGCTATCAGTAAACTTAGCTTTAAATTCAGCAAAAGAACCAAAGCTACTAATGATAGCTGCTAATAAATCACCAGATGGTTCACCACCAGCATCTGGCGCTAAGCTATTCCAATAAAAAGTATGATTCCATATTTGTGCTGCATTATTAAAAATACCAGCTGAAGACGTTTTAACAATCTCTTCTAAACTTTTATTCTCAAATTCAGTACCGCCAATTAAACCATTAAGCTTTACAACATAAGTGTTGTGATGCTTGCCGTAATGGAATGATAATGTTTCTGCTGAAATGTGCGGCTCTAATGCATCTTGCTCGTAAGGTAATGTAGGTAATTCAATGGACATTATGCTCTCCTAATTATAAATTTTAATCAAAAATTGGTGTTTTTTCATATAAACGCGAGTAAAATACTCAAGTATTATTTATATATTGGTATTGTGATGCTAATTATCAAGGCTATACATTTTAAAATCAATAGCTAAGCTGTTTTAGATAATAGTACTTATTCTATTATGTTGTATTGAAAAGAGTTGATAATTGATTTTTTATCTCCATATGTAAGATATATAGGTACAAAAGAATAGAATAAGTATTAATTAATAGAGGGTACTATGGATACAATTGAGCGCATTAAAGAACAAATTAGTGAAAATACAATCTTACTATACATGAAAGGGTCTCCTAAATTACCAAATTGTGGCTTTTCATCACAAGCTTCACAAGCATTAATCTCTTGTGAAGAGAAATTTGCTTATGTGGATATTTTACAAAATCCTGATATTCGTGCGGAATTACCTAAATATGCTGATTGGCCAACCTTTCCACAATTATGGGTTGACGGTGAATTAGTTGGCGGCTGTGATATTATTATGGAAATGTTTCAGCAGGGTGAATTACAAACCTTGGTTAAAGAAGCAGCGGCTAAGTATACTTCAGTAGAAGATAGTTCAGCAGAAGCATAATACAGATTACTTAACATATACCAGCGACAATCTTTGTCGGTAGGTAAATCAAACATAAATAAAATTGGAGTATAAAATGAGTGTATTAGTTGGTCGTCAAGCACCAGATTTCACAGCAGCAGCAGTACTTGGTAGTGGTGAAATTGTAGATAGCTTTACATTAAGCGAAGCCATTAGCGGCAAAAAAGCAGTAGTATTTTTCTATCCTTTAGATTTTACTTTTGTTTGTCCATCTGAGCTTTTAGCTTTTGATCACCGCATGGAAGAGTTTAAAAGCCGTGGCGTAGTAGTTATTGGTGTTTCTATCGATTCACAGTTTTCACATAATGCATGGCGTAACACTCCAGTAAATGAAGGTGGTATTGGTCCAGTACAATACACTTTAGTTGCTGATACTAAACATGAAATCTGTAAAGCATACGACGTTGAACATCCTGAAGCTGGTGTTGCATTTCGTGGTTCTTTCTTAATTGATGAAGAAGGTAATGTACGTCATCAAGTAATTAACGATTTACCACTAGGTCGTGATGTAGATGAAATGTTACGTATGGTTGATGCACTACAATTCCATCAAGACCATGGTGAAGTTTGTCCAGCTGGTTGGAACAAAGGTGATAAAGGCATGACTGCTTCTCCTGAAGGTGTTGCTGCTTACCTTACTGACAATGCAGAACAGTTATAAGTTTTGTTAATTACAGGGTTAATTAGTTAAATAATTTAAATTAGCATTGTAAAATTTAGATATAAAAAAAACCGCGGAAGCGGTTTTTTTATATCAATTTTAGTTTGTATTTAGCTAATCTAGCTCTAACTCTTCATCTATTAATGGCCAACCACCAAGTGCTTGCCACTTATTAACGATATGACAAAATAGTTCAGCTGTTTTTTCAGTATCATATAATGCGCTATGCGCTTCACTATTGTTAAAGTCTATTTTGGCAGCAATACAAGCTTTTGCTAAAACAGTTTGACCTAAAGCAAGACCTGCAAGCGTTGTGGTATCAAAACTGACAAAACTATGGAAAGGACTGCGTTTAATATTACAGCGCTCCGTAGCGGCATTTAAAAAACCTAAATCAAAAGCTGCATTATGAGCAACAATAATTGCGCGTTGACAACCTGCAGCTTTCATCTTTTTTCGAACCATTTTAAACAGCACTTTAAGTGCTTCGTCTTCATCAACCGCACCGCGTAATGGGTTTGTTGGGTCTATACCAGTAAATTCCAGCGCTTTTTGCTCAAGATTAGCACCTTCAAAAGGCTCGATATTAAACTGTATGGTTTCATCGATAGATAAATTACCGGTGTCTTCATCTAAATGTAATACAGAGGCCGCAAGCTCTAGTAGTGCATCGGTTTGAGAGTTAAAACCTGCTGTTTCTACGTCAATAACAACGGGAAAGTAACCGCGAAATCTTTGAGCAAACTTGCTTTTAACTTTATCAGTATTAAGTTGTTTTTTTTGCTGGGTGTCTATAGCGCTTGATTCAGGCATTGGTTACTAAGTAATAGAGATTTAAATAATACTAATTATTATCGCAGAAAGTTTATTTAAAAACGACAGTGAAGATCGCTTATAAGTCATAAAGTCTATTTATTTACCCAGTAAAGCGATTTTTTACCGATAAAATGCTAAAGTTATATAACTTTAGGGCGATACCTTATACATCCTATACAGGATAAAGTGAATTGTCCTGTTACTGCTATTGATATTGTGCAAAATTATGAAACATATAATTACATCAATGAGTACATACTTTCTTGTAATAACTAGTTTAATGACTAGTTTTCTTATTGGTGATGTAAAAGCAGGTATACGTCAATACAGCGCAGATATACATACGTCTAAATGGCAGCTATCGGATGATTCTCGTCTACAATGTACCTTATCCCATCAGATCCCTCGCTATGGTGAAGCACGATTTTCAGCAAAAGCAAGTCGTCAGCTTAATATGGAATTTGAGTTAGATATGATGCTATTGCCCGATAACTACTCTTTAGCTGAAGTTCGTAGTGTTGCACCTAACTGGCAGCCGGGTATAGGTTCGCGCACTTTAGCTAAGATGAAATTACATAAACAATTTAATCCGAGCCTCCCAAAAAAAGTAGCTTGGACTATGTTAAGTGAACTAGAGCAAGGTATGAGTCCAACCTTTTATTATAATGACTGGTATAGCGAACAAGATAAAATATCAGTTGGCTTATCGACGGCCCGTTTTAAAAAAGCTTATACAGACTTTGTTGGCTGTGTCGCTAATTTACTGAACTACAGTTTTGATGATATCTCTTATACCGTACTTAACTATCAATCAAGTAGTGATAAATTCACTAAAGCATCACAAAGACGTATAGAAATGATACGTGAATATTTAAGTCTAGACCCGGGATTAGAATTGGTATTAATTGATGCTTACTCTGATAGTTATGGTGGCCGTTGGTCAAACTTGAAGTTATCGGAACGACGAGCAGCTAAAATAAGGGATTACTTTGTCCAAAATGGTATTGAAGTTAGCCGTATAGAAGCAAAGGGTTATGGTGAAAAACGTCATATCTCCTCTAATGAGACTACGCTCGGTCGAGGAAAAAACCGTCGCGTTGTTATTCAAATGCAAAAACTCTAAGTTTACAGGACTTTCATACCAGTGCTGTAAATAATACTTGCTATAAACGTAAGAAAACCTACAAAAAAAGTACAGTAAAGTATTGAATAGGCCTGTCGATTCGCAGTAATCTACAGGCCTGTTTTGTCTGTGCTTTATTTGAGTGCGACTATTTAATTTTAAGGTATAAAATGTAATGAAACATTTTTCAAAACTTTGCTTATTACTCAGCACTTTTGTTGTGTCTATAGCGCCAGTTACACGGGCACATGATGCTACTATTAATCAACACGACGCCCATAAACAAGTTAATGTGTCTACATTAACTGATGCATATACTTATGCTAATTATGATCAAGTCAAGGCTACCCATGTATACCTTGATCTTAATGTCGATTTTGATAAAAAATCATTATCTGGCTTTGCAGAGCTATCACTAAATTGGTTGAGCGGCAGTAAAACACCATTAATTTTGGATACACGTGACCTTGTTATTCACCGTATCATGGCAAAAAATAGCCAAGGCCAATGGGTAAAAGTAAACTATGATTTAGCTAAGCGCGATGATGTTTTAGGTAGTAAGCTAACTATCAATACACAATTTAACGCTAAAAAAGTCCGTGTTTATTATCACTCAACAGAAAAAGCTTCCGGCTTACAGTGGTTATCAGCTGAGCAAACTGCCGGTAAAGAAAAACCTTTTCTATTTAGTCAAAACCAAGCAATTCATGCGCGTTCTTGGATACCTATTCAAGATACACCCAGTGTTCGCGTAACTTATACTGCCCGTATTACTACCGATAAAGACTTATTAGCGGTAATGAGTGCTAATAATGAACTAGGTACAGAGCGTGATGGCGATTATTTCTTCTCAATGCCACAAGCTATTCCTCCTTACTTAATTGCTATTGGTGTAGGTGACCTTCAGTTTCAAGCAATGAGTCATCAAACAGGTATTTATGCTGAAGCTTATATTTTAGATGCAGCCGTTGCTGAATTTGATGATACCCAGGCGATGATTGATAAAGCTGAAGAGATGTATGGTAAATATCGTTGGGGTCGTTACGACTTATTGATGTTACCACCAAGCTTTCCTTTTGGCGGCATGGAAAATCCTCGTCTATCATTTATCACACCAACTGTTGTTGCAGGTGATAAAAGTTTAGTTAACTTAATTGCTCATGAACTTGCTCATTCTTGGTCAGGTAACTTAGTCACTAATGAAAGCTGGCGAGACCTATGGTTAAACGAAGGTTTTACCAGTTACGTTGAAAACCGTATTATGGAAGCTGTTTTTGGTACTGAACGAGCGGTGATGGAGCAAGCGCTTGGCGCACAAGACTTAAATGTAGAATTACTTGAACTTGATCCCGGTGATACTAAACTTTATATCGATTTAAAAGGTCGTGATCCTGATGATGCATTCTCAGGTGTACCTTATGTTAAAGGTCAATTATTTTTAATGTACCTAGAAGAGAAGTTTGGTCGCGAACGTTTTGATGCTTTCGTTTTAGAATATTTTGATAGCCATGCTTTCGAAAGTCTAGGTACCGAGAACTTTGTTAAATACTTAAAAGCTAATTTGACTGATAAGTATCCAAATATTGTTAGCGATAGCGAAATAAATGAGTGGATTTTCAACGTAGGTTTACCAAGCTATGCACCACAGCCTACTTCAAATGCCTTCAAGGTCATTGATAAGCAAATAAACCAGTTAGTTGCTAATGAATTAACGTTGACACAATTGCCAACAAAGCAGTGGACATTACACGAATGGTTGTATTTTATTAATAACTTACCGTTAGATACTAGCCTAGAGCGTATGACTAACTTAGATAAGAAATTTAATTTAACAAATAGTACTAATGCAGAGATTACTCATGCATGGTACTTGTTATCAGTTCGTGCGGGTTACAAAGATGTTTATCCTGCAATGGCTACTTATCTAAAAAGCATTGGTCGACGTAAGTTAATCGTGCCTTTGTATAAAGAACTTGCCAAAACAGCAGAGAACAAGGCATGGGCAATTGAGGTATATCAACAAGCTCGCCCGGGTTACCATGGTTTAGCCCAAGGTACAGTAGATGGTGTTTTGAAGTAATAAAGTCATATTACTGATAATAAAAAAGGGCTCAATGTGGAAACATTGAGCCCTTTTTTATTTAACGCTATTATTACACCGAGGAAGTATACTCATGTTATTAATATTTAATCGAGAGTATTAATCATTATTTTCAATAATAACATCTACTTGGTACTTTTTATTCTGTTGTGAAATAACAACGCGCATTTTCTCTTTACCCCCTTGGTATTTTAGCGTCAACCTGTCCCGTTTACGCTCTTGTGAATTTGCTGCACCAAAGGCTTGTTGATAAAAACTGATAACTTGAGCTTCAGTTGATTGGGTGAAGTAATTAATTACAGCGGGCAGTGCGTCGCTAAACTCGGCAAAAACTTGAGCATCTTCCAAGACAGGGATATCAATAACACCATTATTTATTATTGCGCTAACTACTTCAGGCTCCTCAACGACTGGCTCTTCAATCATTGGTTCTAAAACAACAGGTGCTGGAGCTGTTTGTTCTTCTATATCTTGTGTTGTAGAACAAGCACTAACGCCAACGGCTACCATGCTAAGTAATGTAAAATGCTTAATAACTTGTTTTACTTTCATTTAAGTCACTTCCGTTCAAGTTTAATTTTCTTTATATAATTTAAATATATACGATTTTTAGTACTAACGCGATAACTGGATAGTAAATAGCATTAAAAAGGTTATAAAGCTCAGACCCTAAATGTTTTTTGACTGTTTATACTTTATCCTGATAATAATCGACCCATAAAGCAGTAGCGCCACAAATAGCTACAGGCATAACAACAAGGTTAACAATGGGGATCATAGAAAATACTGCGACTGTAATACCAAAGCTATAACTCAGACCTTTATTTTTTTTTAGTATATCTTTCATCTGAGTAAAGGAAATTTTATTATTATCAAAAGGATAATCTTTATATTGTATCGCCATCATCCAAGCAATGAATAAAAACCAAATTATTTGACCAAAAATAGGTAAAAAACACAGTATAATAAAAAATCCTATTGCACGGGGTAAGTAATAGCTAAGCTTCTGCCATTCTCTACTTAATGTTCTAGGAATATCTTTAGCTATGTCGAGCATATCACCTGGTGGTACTTTTTGGCCTGATAAAATAGCCTCCATTTTTTCAGATAATAATCCATTGAAGGGCGCTGCAAGCCAATTAGCCACGGTACTAAAAATAAAAGAAAATATGACTAGCACAGTAAGTACTGCTAAAGGCCACAGCACAATACTTAACCAATTAAGCCAGCTGGGTAGCCACGCTATAATACTTTCCATATAGTTATTTAGCTCTAAATAGACAAAATAAAAGGCAAAACTAAATAATAATACATTGATTGCTAAAGGGATAAATACAAAGCGGCGTATACCTTTTTGTCTTATCAGACTAAAGCCTTTAATAAAATAGCTTGCGCCACTGTGTTTCATAGGCATATATTTAGTTTGTTTAGGGGATTGTGACATGGCGTTAAAGTATTCCTAAGTAACTGATATTATTCGCGAGAGTATAGAATGTTTTTTCATACTTTTAAACATTAAGTTGTTACAAATCTCTCTGATTTCTGATAAAGTTTCCTGTAAATATACAGCGATAAACATCGCATAAAAAATAGTTCAAGAGAGTAAATAGGCTCGAAATGGAAGATAACTTCAGAAACGTCTTAATTATACTTAGTGCCATTGTCATTTCCGCAATATTCATTCATGGTTTATGGATAATAAGAAAACAAAAAAATCCCTACAAGCTAAAAGCATCGAAAGATAAAATCGATCCGATATCACGTGACTTTGATCGTAAAGGCTTTGATCAAGATGGTGTTGGACAAGTAAAAGTTAAACTTAGTAGACAAAGTGACAAGCTAAACCTAGAAGATGAGACTATTACTGCAGGTGTTCAGTTACCCGATGATCTATCTAAAAGCCAAATATCAATAAAAAAGGATGTTTTAGACGATCTTGCTGGGCAATTTGCAGAAGAACAAGTTAAAAAAATTGATAATAGCTCAGTTCAGGTATTAGATAGCAGCATTGAAGATGATTGGTTCAAAGACGATCATCAAGAAAACGCTCAAAAAATTTTTCAAGAAGATAATAGTACCCAATTTACTAAAGATGAATTAGGTGATGAGTTAACACCATTTACTGGGTCTTCTAACAAAATTAGTGATAATAACTCTTTAGAACCAAAAATACAGGTTGATATTGAACCTTTATACGAACAGCCTGTTACACAAGCGAAGCCTACTCGAGAACCAACTAATCACGCTAAAAAAACACAATCAAAACCCGTGTTAAAACGTGATCAAATAGAAATTGACTTTGATAACCAGAAAAGTATATCAGCTGCAGCACTTGATAAACGTAAAACAAAATTAGAACCACAAGTTATTATTTTATCGGTAGTAATGCCAGCTAATCAACAAATGTTTGGTGCGGCATTATTACCTAGTTTACTGACTCTTGGTTTAAAGTACGGTGAAATGAATATATTTCACCGTCATGAAGATAGTGCTGGTAACGGTAAAGTGACTTTTAGTTTGGCGAACATCATGAACCCAGGATCGTTCGATTTAGATAGTATGGAAAATTTCGCCACGCGAGGTGTTAGTTTATTTATGACCTTACCTAATGCGGGGGATTCTTTGGCTGTTTTCGAACAAATGCTTAATGCGGCTAAGCAGTTAGCGCAAGAGTTTAATGCACAAGTTATCGATGATAAACGCAATGTTATGACGAAACAAACAGAGCAGCACTACTTAGGTAAGATACGAGAGTTTGATCGTAAAAGCCGAATTGCTCTGATGGAATAATATTTATAATCATACTACGGTTCTATTCTTTATTATGTAAAACGGGCGGCTGCCCGTTTTTATTATCTGAAAATCATCTAAATATTACTAACCCTTAGTGAATTATCTTATGTCAAATCCTCAAGAAAAAGCTAGCCAGTTACAGCAGCAGATTAATCAATACAATCATGAGTATTATGTACTAGACCAACCTACCGTACCTGATGCTGAGTATGATCGATTAATGAAGGCATTGATCGATCTAGAAACGATTAATCCAGAACTTAAGACGATTGATTCCCCTAGCCAGAAAGTTGGCGGACAAGCATTAAAATCATTTACTCAAGTTAGTCATCAGCTACCAATGCTTTCTCTTGATAATGTTTTTTCCTTAGAGGATTTTCATGCGTTTGTTAAACGTGTAAAAGATAGACTCAATAGTAATCAAGTATTAGCTTTTTGTGCTGAGCCTAAATTAGATGGTTTAGCAGTAAGTTTACGCTATGATCAAGGCCAGTTAGTCCAAGCGGCTACCCGCGGTGATGGTAGTATTGGCGAAAATATCACCACTAATATTCGTACTATTAAATCTATTCCGCTTAAATTAATGGGAATACCAGGTAAAGATTTTCCAAAAATCGTTGAAGTACGTGGTGAAGTGTTTATGCCTAAGGCTAGTTTCAATGCATTAAATGAAGTGGCTAAAAAACGAGGTGAAAAGGGCTTTGCTAATCCACGTAATGCAGCTGCGGGAAGTCTACGACAACTTGACTCAAAAATTACAGCTAAACGTAATTTGGCATTTTATGCATATAGCTTAGGTTTTGTTGGTGATTTTTCTGTTGAAAGTGGGAAAAGTACCGACCTAACGAATGACTTTTTTGCGAATTCACATCATGAAAGACTTTGTCAGCTTAAAACTCTTGGTTTACCTATGTGTCCAGAGGTACGTTTACTGGAAAGTGAACAAGCATGTGATAAATTTTATCAAGATATCTTAGAAAAACGCAGCGGTTTAAGTTATGAAATCGACGGTACTGTATTAAAGGTTGATGATATATCCTTACAAAAACGTTTAGGTTTTGTTGCTCGCGCTCCTCGTTGGGCAATTGCTTATAAATTTCCGGCAGAAGAAGAGTTAACCACTGTTGAAGACGTAGAATTTCAAGTGGGACGAACCGGCGCCATTACGCCTGTTGCTCGTTTAAAACCAATATTTGTTGGTGGTGTAACTGTCTCTAATGCCACGCTACATAACCAGGATGAAATCACTCGTTTGGGACTGAAGGTGAATGATACCGTCGTTATTCGTCGTGCTGGAGATGTAATTCCGCAAATTGTTAGCGTAGTACTTGATAAACGACCAGATAATGCTGTCGATGTAGTTTTCCCTTCGAGTTGTCCCGTGTGCGATTCTGCGGTAGCTAAGCCAGAGGGTGAAGCAGTTTTGAGGTGTACTGCAGGATTGTTTTGTGCGGCGCAACGAAAAGAAGCGATTAAACATTTTGCTTCGAGAAAAGCGCATGATGTTGATGGTTTAGGCAATAAACTTGTTGAACAATTAGTTGATGAAAAACTGATTAATACACCCGCCGATTTGTTTAAACTTACTGAAATCCAAGTAAGTACTATCGCACGTATGGGCAAAAAGTCAGCGACTAACTTAATCAACGGACTTGAGAAGGCTAAAAATACGACATTAGCTAAATTTATTTATGGTTTGGGTATACGTGAGGTAGGTGAAGCGACCGCTGCTAATCTAGCAAATCACTTTTATACGCTAGCTGCAATTGAAAGTGCCTCTCTTGAAGCCTTACAAGATGTTTCCGATGTCGGCGAAGTTGTTGCCAAAAATCTAATTGATTTCTTCAAAGAAGAGTACAACTTAGCGGTAGTTAAAGGCTTAAGTGAAGTAATGAACTGGCCAACTATTCAAATAAAGTCAGCAGATAAGTTGCCACTGGCAGAGCAGATTTTTGTTTTGACAGGTACGCTAACCCAAATGGGAAGAACTGAGGCTAAAACAGCATTACAATCTTTGGGAGCTAAAGTATCAGGCAGTGTCTCGAAGAATACTCACTTTGTTATCGCAGGAGACAAAGCGGGCTCTAAACTCGTTAAAGCTCAGGACTTAAGTATACCAGTGCTTACCGAAGATGATTTGGTAGCATTACTTGCGGAACAAGGCATTACTATTTAGTTAATGGATAATTTTTCATAGTAAATAAATAAGAAAAAGGACGCTCAATCGCGTCCTTTTTGATGTCCTACTAAGAAGTAGTTGTAAAACTAAATACAAAATAGTTATTTAGTTTTACGGGTTAATCGCCAAAATGCGAAGCCAGCTACAAACAATAATATCATCGGATAATATGCATGGCTTGCTACAGACAGTGGCGATATATGCAATGTTGCACCTAGCAATAACGCCTGAGCACCGTAAGGTAATAGTCCTTGGTTAATACAGGCAAAAACATCGAGTAAACTGGCTGACTCCGCAGGGGATAAGCCGCTATCAGTGGCAAGATTTTTGGCCGTATCACCGGTGATAATAATCGATACTGTATTATTTGCAGTAAAGAAGTTACAGATAAAAGCAAGTCCTGCTATTCCTAATCCCGCCGCACGTTTCTTATTATTAGGAGTTATTTTTCTAGCTAGTGTTTCTATAAGTCTCGTCAAAGCTGATAAACCACCTTGTTGGCTTACTAATTCACTTAAACCGCCAATAAATAGAGACAATATAAAAATGTCCTGCATGCTTGAGAATCCTGCTGTGATATCTATTAACCATGCTGATAACTGATAACCATTAGTTATCATGCCAATGGCCGCGGCTAAAAGAATACCTAATATTAAAACAACAAAAACATTTACCCCCATTAAGGCCAGTACAAGGATTACCACATAGGGAATTAAACCTATAACAGTGGATTCGCTATTTAGTTCATTATTTATTTCACCGCCTAATACGGTGAATATCACCAAACAAATCAGTGCAGCTGGAACGGCAAATTTAAAGTTAACCTTAAATTTATCTTTCATGTGCGCGCCTTGGCTACGTGTGGAGGCGATAGTGGTATCAGAAATAATAGATAGGTTATCACCAAATATTGCTCCTGAAACTAAACAGCCTGCAACAAGTGCGGCATCTAAGTTTGCCGTCTCAACAAAGCCTAATGCAACTGGAGCAATTGCTGCAATTGTGCCCATTGAGGTTCCCATCGCCGTAGATAAGAACGCAGCTACTAGAAATAAACCGGGTAGTAATAAGTAGTCAGGGAATATGGCTAACCCAAGCTGTACGCTTGCATCAACACTACCAGTAGCTTTTGCTACTACGGCAAAAGCCCCGGCAAGTAAATAAATAATACACATGGTAGTAATATTATTATGGCCTGCACCACTGACAAATTGTACGATTTGTTGTTCTATAGTGCTTTTAGAGAGAAATTTACCTATCATCATTGAAGCTATAATTGCTGGAATAATAGCAATACTTGCAGGTAGTTGATAAAATGCAAAATCAACACCTTGTAGCGTTAAAATAATACCGGTACCAAGAAATAGACCTAGAAAAATGGCAAATGGAAATAGGGCAAATAAGTTTTCTTGTGGGGCTTCTTTATCAGTCATAACAGAACTACATAAAATAATATTGTTGTAGTATTATAAAAGTAAAATTCTAACTGTCAACTTAGATGTTTAGATGGCTAAATGATTTTGACTATTTAGATGTGATTACAGCAGTAAAAAGTACTTGTTGTATATTATTATAAGAAGCATACGCCAAAGAAGGGATGAGATAATACATTTCGATAATGACGAATTACAAGATTTTAGGCAATGGACTGTTCACTTATAAATTTATAATATGTGGTTTTTAGTAAGATTAGTTAGTCTTTTTTATAAATAAAAAATAAAAAATAAAAATAAAAATAAAAATAAAAAGATCAATAATATCGTTACCGATCTTTTAAATGACTCAACGAGTTATAATTTTCGCAAGCCTTGGCATTTATTAATCAATAACTTGTGTTTGCTCATCAGCCCAAGCAACGGCTTGGCTGTAATGTTCGACCACTTTATCTTTATCAAGTTTTAACTTTTCCATAATTAACGTGGTTTTATCCCAATCGGCCTGCTCAATAAACTCAATAAGTTTTATCAATGCTGCCATAACTCCTTTTTTAGTGAGTAGCGGATCTTTTATATCCTTTGAAAGTGGTAGTTTATCTAATACTGTCGCCATTTCTTCATCTAATATTGCATCAATCATCGATAATAGGCCAGTCAAAAAGGCGATAGAAATATCAAGTTGTGAACGAATATCCTGTGCAACTAACTCACAAAACTTTGCTCTTGTCATCGCTAAATTGATTAATTCAGAGGGTTTATCAGGATTTGCGGTTACCGCAAACATTAGTCCAATAAAGCGTTTCAATTCACCAGAGCCTAAAATAACTAAGGCTTGTTTAATAGTCGATATTTCGTTGCGACGCTTGAAAATTGCTGAATTTGCATAACGTAACAGCTTATAAGATAAAGAAACATCACGTTCAAAAACATTAGTGATACTATTTAAATCAAGCTCAGTTTTAGACGTTTCATAAAGTAATTCTGCCATTGCTATTTGTGAAGGAGATAAGCTCTTAGTTTTGATCATTTCAGGTTTAGCGAAGAAGTAGCCTTGGAAGTAATCAAAACCGAGTTGCAGCATTTGATTATATTCTTCATAAGTTTCAACTTTTTCAGCTAACATTTTTATATGTGGATGATCTTTAACTGCGGTAAGCACTTCTTTAATTTCATCAAGTCCACTTTGACGGATATCAATTTTAATTATTTTAATATAAGGGTAGAAATGGACCCATACACTTTGATGTTCGTAATCATCTAAGGCTAGGGTATAACCTTTTTTATATAAATCTTTACAAAGAGCTAAAAGTTTTTTACCTGGCTTTATCGTTTCAAGAATTTCTACCACAACTTCGTCAGGCGTAAGCATTTCAGGATAACCTTGGCTCAACGTTTGAAGGGTAAAGTTGATAAAAGCTGGCTTGCTGCCGGTAAACTCACTGATACCCATATTAAATTGGCTTGCTTCAATCATTTTACTGGTGGCTTCATCACCATCTATATCAGGAAATACATTATTTATGCCGTCACGAAAAAGCAATTCATAAGCAAAAAGTTTTTTACTCTTGTCTAAAATAGGTTGTCTTGCAGCGTAAAAATTCATAAAGGTTATTAACTAGCTCAGGATCTATAGGGTAATTACCATTGAATATATGGTATAGCTATATTTTTTGCATTAGTTTTTTGAATTTCTTTGCGTTTATATCTTTAATCGGGGCTTTATCAACCGTCTTATTTACTTTCCATTAACGTATGTATTATTTCGAAGCAGATAATGACTTACCTTACTAAGGTTTCATTGTTTGACTAATTTTGATAGTTTAGCCACTTCAACCATTCACTCGCTCACAATAAGCAGGTAATTACTTTGGCTATCGGTACTCTAATTTCTTTAACTCTTTACTTCATCGTCATGCTATTAATTGGCTTATACGCCTATAAAAAATCTACCAGCGATGTTGCTGGCTATATGTTAGGTGGTCGTAGTTTATCGCCGAGTGTTGCAGCACTATCTGCTGGTGCTTCTGACATGAGTGGCTGGATGTTAATGGGATTACCTGGCGCTATGTATATAAGTGGCGTGAGTAGTCTTTGGATCGCTATTGGTTTAGTCCTTGGCGCGTTTCTTAATTACTTAGTGGTTGCACCACGACTTAGAACTTATACCGAAATAGCCAATGATTCAATTACCTTGCCTGACTTTTTTGAAAATAGATTTAACGATAAATCACGCTTATTAAGAATCGTATCATCGGTAGTTATCGTAGTATTTTTTACCCTTTACACATCAAGTGGTGTTGTTGCCGGTGGTAAGTTGTTTGAAAGTTCTTTTGGCTTAAACTATGAAGTTGGCTTATATGTGACTGCCAGTGTTGTTGTAGCCTATACATTATTTGGCGGGTTTTTAGCCGTAAGCTTAACTGACTTTGTGCAAGGTTGTATTATGTTCGTTGCCTTAATCTTAGTGCCTGTTGTTGCGATAAGTGAAGTAGGTGGTTTAGCTGAGATGAAAAGTACTATCGAAATGATAAACCCAGATTTACTTAATATTTTTAGTGGCGTCAGCGTAATTAGTATTATTTCTGCTATGGCTTGGGGATTAGGTTACTTTGGTCAACCACATATAATTGTTCGCTTCATGGCGATTAGAAGTGTCAAAGAAATGCCAACAGCGCGCCGCATAGGTATGAGCTGGATGATTGTTGCTATTATTGGTGCTATGGCAACCGGTTTAGCCGGTATTTCTTATGTCGCTAAAACAGGAATGAAGTTAGGTGATGCAGAGACTATTTTTATCGTATTATCTCAATTATTATTTAGTCCGTTAATTGCAGGGTTTTTACTTGCTGCTATTCTAGCCGCAATAATGAGTACTATATCCTCTCAATTGCTCGTTACTTCTAGTTCGCTTACCGGTGATTTTTATCAAGCGTTTCTACATCGCGATGCTAGTGAAAAGCAATTAGTGTTAGTAGGGAGAATTTCAGTGTTCGTCGTAGCATTGGTTGCTATTTACTTAGCCTATGATCGTGATAGCAGTATCTTAAGTTTAGTGAGTAATGCTTGGGCCGGATTTGGTGCTGCTTTTGGTCCTGTTATTATTGGCTGTTTGTATTGGAAAGATATGACACGTAATGGTGCATTAGCTGGTATGTTAAGTGGCGCGATCACAGTACTCATCTGGATTTATGCACCTATTACCATTGGTGGGCAGGCGCTTAGTGCTGTTATGTATGAAATAGTACCAGGGTTTATTGTTTGTTCATTGGCTATATATATCGTCAGTAAACTTTCTCCTAAAGTTGAAGAGAGCATCTGTATTAAGTTTGATGAAATGTTAGAGGTTCATAAATAAGCAATTTATGATGTAATAAATAGTTCGTTCAAAAACTCGTTTCCTTAAAAGATAACGAGTTTTTGTTTTTAGGACTTTATTTGAATGTGATACCTGTTGTTCTTCACTACTAATTATTAAGCTACTTGGGTAATTTCAAGTTGTTCGCATTAGAGCTTTTATGCTAGAATCGCGATAATTTGAAACCTTTAATTAATTAGGTTTACTTTAAAAATATTAATCATTAAAAAGACAATTTAGTCTGGAGTTTATATACCGATGAGTTTTGAAACTATTGAACAACGTGTTAGCTATGGCGTAGGTCGTCAACTAGGCGATCAACTTCGTAACAACCCTTTTAAAGAATTTGATATCACTGCAGTGCAAGCTGGTATTGCTGATGCGCTTGCTGATGCGACTAGCCAAGTTTCAGATGAAGATTTAAACGCAGCTTTCTCTGTAGTTTCTAAGAAATTACAAGAGCAAGAACAAGCGGCTGCTAAAGAAGCATCAGCTGAAGGCGAAAAATTCTTAGCTGATAATGCTAAACGCGATGAAGTTCACGTAACTGAGTCTGGTTTACAGTACGAAGTAATTACTACTGGTGAAGGCGAAAAGCCAGCAGCTGAAAGCACTGTAAGTGTTCATTACCACGGTACATTTGCTAACGGTGATGTTTTTGATAGTTCTGTTGAACGTGGCCAACCAGCTGAGTTCCCTGTAAATGGCGTTATCGCTGGTTGGACTGAAGCACTACAGTTAATGACTGAAGGCAGTAAGTGGAAATTAACCATACCTTATGATTTAGCATACGGCGAGCGCGGCTCTCAAGGTGCTATACCTCCATATGCTACGTTAGTATTTGATGTTGAATTATTAAGCATCAAGTAAATAGCGTATTATAAAAAGCCCTCAATTGAGGGCTTTTTTTTAAGCTAAAACAAGTATATAGAGCCTATGTCACAAATCAAATTACAACAGTTATTTAAAAGCTATCAAAATGCCTTCCTTCAATATGACCTAGAGGGCGTGAGCGTTTGTTATCACTTACCATGCACACTAAATACACCTGATAAAGTAGTTTTACTTTCGAGCCAAGCTGATTGTCTTGAAGAGTTTGGTACTATTTTCACTCAACTCAAAGAAGCAAAGACCAGTAATATCATTGTCAAGAAAGCCTCTTTTGAGCTGGTCAGCAAACAGTTATATTTAGTGTGCATAGATTGGGATTTTATCGATGGCCAGGGGCAAGTCTTTGCTGACTTCACTGCTATTTACCATGTGTTAGACAATGAGGGGACATTGAAAATTATTAATGTCATTTCTCATGAACTAGATAGCTCGTTAATATTAACTAAACCACTTAGTTGGTAGCATTGCGTTATGTGGTTTCGAGTATTTAAATAAAATTTATCGGCGGTTTCCGCTCTTATCAAAAGAACAGTAGAGAACATTATGAAAGTAAAAGTAGCTATTTTAGGTTGTAGTGGCCGTATGGGACGTAATTTAATTCAGGCAGCACACGAGCATGCAAGTATTGAATTGGTTGGTGGTAGTGTACGTAGCAGTTCATCTTTTGTCGATTTTGATTTAGGAGAATTAACGGGTATTGGCGCAATAGGTATTAAAACGTCAACAGAATTAACACAATTGGCTGCTGCGGATGTTTTTATTGATTTTACTTCGATAGATACCACCCTCGAAAATATTATTTGGTGCAATGACAACAAAAAATCTCTTGTTATAGGTACTACAGGGTTTTCTGATGAGCAAGT
>CAJWZC010000022.1 GCA_913049915.1 uncultured Colwellia sp. | reverse complement strand
TAATTTAAATGACTTAGCAGCCGCTCAAGTGAAACGTTACGATAAAGTGAACGGTGAAACTATTTAGCACTTTTTTACGGAATTACGTGCTAATAGTCAGAGCGATAAACGTATGTAATGTACGTACTGTATTTTTTAATGCTAAAAAGAATAAATACGATGAGAAACAACGGTTATTATAAGGTCCTACTGGTATTTTCTATCTTAATGAAGGCCTTGATATAATCTTGCGTGGTATCTCAAGGTTACAAAAAAATGAGCTATGGTTTAAACGAGAAACAATGGATAGTGCATTAAATGATCTTCTTATTAAAGATAACAGATCAAACCGACTCCATGGCTATCCAATTTAGCTGGTAATAAACTTACCTAATCTTACACGACGAGAAAATATGAAGTTACGCTGATAGTGAGGGTTTAAGTAGTAGCGAAACTATGATGATAAGTGTTTCATCAACTATCATTGAAGCAATAGTTAAAAGTGCCTATAAATCTCGTTTAGGTCGCTTACGTGTTGATATTACTTGGGATGGTACATCTACAGAGATGGTAGATATCTTCCGTAATGGTATAAAAATTGATACCGTTAAAAATGCTGGTATTTACCGTGAACGTGAACGTCGAACTGAAGCTAGCCAATTCATATACCAAGTGTGTGACACAACATCAGCTTGTTCAAATGAAGTAACAATAATTTCTAAGTATTATTTAATAGAAGGTTAGCCGAATATAAATCTAGACTTTGGCCAACACTAGCTATAAAAAATCCCTAACGATTAAAATCGTTAGGGATTTTTTATATTCGAGTAAATGTTAGTAATGTATTAAACATCATCTTCAATATTATCTTTGCCTTTGGTACGCTCTATACTATCAAGCTTATGATGAATGGCCGATTTAATCATCATATATGCACTGACTGGTGCCGTTAGTAATAAAAATAACGAGATAAGTATTTCTTTTACACTCAATCCAGTTTGTGTAGTACTAAAAAATATCATAGCAGCAGTTAACAACGATGCCATTCCTAGTGTTGTTGCTTTAGTTGGACCGTGAAGACGCATATAAAAATCAGGCATTTTCACTAAACCAATAGAGCCAACAAGTACAAAAGAACCACCAATTAATAATAGTATTGAAATAATCCATTCAATCATAATTTTCTCCCCCTATTCTATAATATCGCCACGTAGCAAGTACTTACATACCGCAACAGTACTTACAAAGCCCAACATAGCGATTAACAGTGCCGCTTCAAAATATAATTCAGTACCCAAACTCATACCGTACAAAATGATCAATGCAATGGTATTGATATACATAGTATCGAGGGCAAGTATCCTGTCGGGTACAGAAGGACCTATCAATAAGCGCCATACATTCAATAATAATGATAACCCTATTATTGCAAAGACAATTAAAATTACCGTTTCTAGCATTGAAATATCTCCTTAAGAGGCGCTTCATAACGCTGCTTAATTGTGTTTATTAAGGCCTGTTCATCTTCAAGATTTAACACATGTATCAATAAAAACCGCTCTTCTGGTTCTTCACCTTCAGTTAAAGACTCCCCCCAAGGATACACTTCAGCACTCACTGTTCCGGGTGTTAATGACACTGTACTCGCCAAAATAGTAATTGGCAGACTATGCGTTAAATCAAGTGGTACCTTAACAAATCCTGGGTTTAGGTTTTTATTCGGCCCTAATATCAAAATAGCAACTTGGACATTCGCCGTAATGATGTCATATAAAACCAACATTAAATGACGTAACGCTAGACCTGGCTTTAAAATTAACGGCTGTTTAGTTCTAAAGAGGCTAGTCGCTAAAGGGATCACGATAGCTAAAATAACCGCCAACACAATATGACCAGCTGATAGGCTGTTATTCAATAATAACCATACAATAAATAATAAAAGACTTCTTAAAGGTGTCGGTAACCACTTAAACTTTGCTTCTAATCGCATTACTTGCCCCCTGAAAGAATAACGTTAATATTATTATTAAAATCATGTAACTGAATAGCTGCGCCAAGGGCATACTCACTTAAGGGTCCGGAAAAAATAGTCATTAATGGCGCGCTCGAAACAAGAATAAGTAATGCCACTAACTGCGCGGGATGCACACGTGTTTGCTCAAAAACTTCTGTTACCTTATCTTGATGATGCCAGAATATCGTACTTCCTGCTTTAGTTACGCCTACCATTATCGCTAGACTTGCCAATAAATAGAGTAGCCAAAACACGATGGTATATTCAGCATTTAATGTAGCTTTAAGCAGCCACACTTTACCAATAAAGCCAGACAGTGGCGGCATACCTATTACAGCTATACCTGCAATCAAAAAACAAAGCCCAAGTAACCTCGGCTGAGAGACTGGTGGACCGGCTATAATACTGTCTACAACATTACCACGTTGACGACCGATTAAATCAGCTAAGATGAAGAGTGCAGCGGTAACCAAGGTTGAATGAACTAAATAATAAATAGCTGCTGAGCTGGCTTCGATACTCTGTACCGCAACGAGTGCAACGAGAGTTCCGACCGAGACAATAACTAAATTAGCTGTTAATTTTCTTAAATCTTTACTTGCTAAAACACCCATTACGCCCAAAGCAATAGTAGCCAGTGCTAACCACCACAACCAATTTTGCGCCATATGACTCAATTCACCTGCTTCATCGCCAAAAATTAGTGTATAAACACGCATCATTGAGTAAACACCTACTTTAGTCATAATCGCAAACAACGCAGCGACAACGGGCATCGCAGTAGAATAAGTATTGGGTAACCATAAATGTAGCGGTAACAAAGCACCTTTTAAAGCAAACACCACCAGTAACAACAAGCCACCTATTTTAGCCAGGTAAACATCGTCACCTTGTAGAAGTGCTACTTTTTGGGCCATATCAGCCATATTCAGTGTACCTAGCACACCATATAGCACACCTAAAGCAATCAAGAAAACAGCAGAACCCACAAGATTCAAAATCACATAGTGTAAAGCAGCACGGGTGTTTTTTTTGTCTCCACCGTGCATTAACAATGAGTACGAGGCTATCAACAATACTTCGAAAAATACAAATAGATTAAAAACATCACCCGTTAAAAATGCGCCGTTGACCCCCAAAATTAAAAAGTGAACTAATGGGTGAAAAAAGCTACCTTTTTCATCATCTCCCGCACTTGCATATAAAGTACAGGCAAAACCAAGTAACGTGGTTAAACAAACCAGTAATGTAGATAATGGGTCGGCTACAAGCACAATACCAAAAGGCGCACTCCAGTCGCCGATGGCATAAACTTGCATACCGTCGGCTTGCACTTTCAGTAATAAAGCCACTGAAGCTAAAAAGGTAATAGCACTGAATACAACAGAAGTAATTCTTCTTCTAGTTATTTTACTACCCAAAGGTGGCATTAATAAAATAATACCTGCCAACATAGGTAATAAAACAGGTAAAAATGTCAAATTCTGGATCATGCGTTGACCTTTTTATTAGTGTCTGGAAGCTTACCATCTACATGGTCACTGCCTAAATCTGACCGCCCTCTAATGGCTAAAATAACCACAAAAGCAGTCATCGCAAAGCCGATAACAATCGCAGTTAACACCAAAGCTTGCGGCAGTGGATCTGCATACTCTGAGCTGTAACCAAGTACTGCTGCCTGATTTAAGCTAAGTCTGCCAGAAGAAAACAAAAATAAATTAACCGCATAAGAGAGCATAGTTAAACCTAAGACCACGGTGAACGTTCTAGCACGTAGTATTAAAAATACGCCACACGACACTAAAAGCCCAACACAGGATGCGTAAAGTAATTCCATTAAACATTCACCTCTTCTTCCTGCGCATTAACAGTTAATCGACCAAGACTTGCCAAAATCATTAATGTCGCACCTACCACTGTAATATAAACACCTAAATCAAATACCAAGGCACTGGCGAGTTCAATTTCACCAATAAAAGGAATATCAAAGTAATCAAACCACGTAGTCATAAAAGGCCTGTCAAAGAACCAACTGCCTACCCCAGTAAATAATGCGATAGCAATACCAGATGCAATAATCTTGCGGTAATTAATGGTTAGTCGCTCCGAAATCCAGTCTGAACCATGAGCTATATACTGTAAAATAAAGGCAACAGCAGTCACTAAGCCAGCTATAAATCCACCACCAGGGAGATTGTGTCCACGTAGAAAGATATAAAATGACACCATTAATGCTAAAGGAAGTAATGACTGCGAAATACTGGCTAATAAAATAGGATAACGCTCTTTCGCCCAGGGACGCCCTTCACTATCACTAGTAGGCATCAGTAATGGTAAGTTGACTAATAATTTATAAATACCTAACGCGGCAATCCCTAGTACACAAATTTCACCTAAGGTATCAAATCCACGGAAATCTACTAAAATAACATTAACAACGTTAGTGCCACCACCACCTGTTTTAGCATTCGCTAAAAAAAAGTCTGAGATAGACTCAAGTGGCCGAGTAATTAAGGCATAGCAAATACTCGCAACAACAATACCCAAAGCAGCAGAGATTCCTACATCACGTATAACCCGCAAAGAGCTTGACTCTTTTGGTGAGTGTTGCGGTAAGAAAAATAGTGCCAGCATCAGTAAAATGATGGTAACTACTTCAACAGTTAATTGGGTCAAGGCTAGATCGGGTGCAGAGAATCGAGTAAAAGCAACTGACACCATTAAACCAACAACTGAGAGCATCAATAACGATACAACTCGATGGCTATACCAAATCACAGTACTAATGGCACCAACCATTAACAACGCCGCGCCCATAGCATTATGAACATCAATTGGCGTGAGTTGTTTTTGACCACCCAACTGGTTCATTTCAAATAAGGGCCAACCTGCAAACAGTAACACCACCACAAATATCAGCATTAAATAGCGTTGTAATGAGCCATTCTCGATAGCGTTTACCTTAACTTGGCACCACTTTGTAATCGCATCAATGGAGCCATCAAAAACTATTTTTGCATCTAAAGTAGGTAATGACTCTTGAAATTGAAACAGATGACGACGCTGTGAATACAGTAATAAACCACCCGCGACTGCAACGCCACTCATTAATAGTGGTAGATTAAAACCATGCCATAACGCAACTTCAAACTCTGGTACATAACCACCTAATACAGCAAAGGATGCTGCTTTTAAAATATCGTTAACAATAAAGTTAGGGAATATTCCTACAACTAAACATAAAGCCACAAGGATCTCTATTGGCACGCGCATATAACGAGGTGGCTCGCTAGGTTGTTTAGGTAAATCAATAGGATCGCCATTAAAGAAGACATCATGAATAAACCGAGCTGAATAAGCCACAGCTAAAGCACCAGCAATAGTAGCAAATACAGGAATAAGCCAAGACATTGACCCGAGTAATTGTTGATGCAGTGTCTCAGCAAAAAACATTTCTTTAGACAAGAAACCATTTAATAGTGGCACACCAGCCATCGACGCCGCCGCAACCATCGCTAACGTTGCGGTATAAGGCATAAATCGCCACATACCGTTAATTTTTCGCATGTCACGGGTACCAGTTTCATGGTCGATAATACCCGTAGCCATAAATAAAGACGCTTTAAAGGTTGCGTGATTAATGATATGGAAAATAGCAGCTACTGCCGCAAGCTTTGTATCCAAACCGAATAATAAGGTGATCAACCCTAAATGACTAATAGTAGAATAAGCTAATAAACCTTTTAAATCATGTTTAAATAACGCTACGTAAGCGCCAAACAATAAGGTCACTAATCCGGTTAAACTGACAATAACAAACCATATATCAGTTCCAGCTAACGCTGGGTAAAAACGTGCTAATAAGAAGATGCCCGCCTTTACCATAGTGGCAGAATGAAGATAAGCACTTACCGGCGTTGGTGCTGCCATTGCATGGGGTAACCAAAAATGAAAAGGAAACTGGGCTGACTTAGTAAACGCACCAAGTAAAATTAATATTAAGGTTACTTCGTATAAATCATGGGCTTGAATAATTTCTTTACTAGCTAAAATAATATCTAAATTATAACTACCAACGATATTTCCTAATAAAAGTAAGCCAGCAAGTAATGCTAGACCACCACCACCCGTGACAGTTAAGGACATTATGGCGCCTTTACGTGCTTCGGGTTTATGCCACCAATAGCTAATTAATAAAAACGAACTAATACTAGTCAGCTCCCAAAAAAACCACAGCTGGATAATATTATTTGACATAACAAGACCAAGCATTGCGGTCATAAATAACATCAAATAAGCATAAAGCTTAGGCATCGAATCATTACTACTGAGGTAATAACGGGCATAGAAGATAACTAATATACCAATACCTAAAATCATAAAAACAAACAGCAGAGCTAAGCCATCTAAACGAAAGGCGATATCGATACCAAGTAAAGGGACCCACGAAAAAGTGTCACGAATAACGTCGCCAGAGAATACCGCTGGCGCTAAGCTAATCGTCATACATAATGCGATGATCGGCATTAACATCGTCAAACTAGTCGCTTGATTACGTGTTAATTTACCCGTCATTGAAGAAATAATACTGCCAAGTAAGGATAACAGGGGTATCCAAAGCAAAGTCATAGCGTATACCTTTTTTATTTTTATAAGGAGAAATAAGGATATAGTGAGATATTAACCAAACGACTTCAAACTGCATTATCCTATTAAAATTCAATACATTTCGAATGTGACTTGAATATAGGCATAATATGTCAAATAACATGCCACTAGCAAACATTATCACTGTGAATATTTGTAACGCTTTTTTCACGATAAACATCATAAAAATCAACATAAAACTAAATCAAATTCGGATAATTGAAGTATTTACGTCAAAAATTCAAAATAAGCACTATAATACTGGTCTCACTACCCCTATTAAGTGTAGTATTTAGGTTAATAAAGCAGTAATTAGTTTATAGGTAACCAATGAAGAAGCTCGATAGCATCGATTTACAGGTATTAACCATACTTTATGATGATGCAGATATTACAAATAAAGAACTAGCAGCCAAAATAGGTATTGCTCCTTCTACTTGTTTAGAGCGGGTAAAACGCTTAAAGCAAAGTGGTGTTATTAAAGGCGCTTTTATCGATGTAAACTTAAAAACTATCGGCGGTAATATAGAAGCAATAGCAGCTATACGTTTACAGCCCTATTCAGAGGAAATTGTAAACAACCTGCGCGATGATTTACTGATGTTCCCTGAAATATTAAATCTTTATCATATGGGTGGCAGTTATGACTACTATATCCATATGTCAGTAAAAGACAGTGAGCATTTACGTCAATTTGTCTTTAAAAACATCACCTCTCGTGAAGCAGTTACCACGGTAGAAACCTCACTGATTTTTGAACACAGTCGTAGTGGGATTTTACCTAACTTCGACGAGTAACCGTTGATAATTACAAGCGGTTAATACATAACATGCTAGTTAATCAATAAAAATCCCGCTGTTATTGTGACATAACGCGGGATTTTTATTTGCAGACTCTACAGCTAAGTTGTTAGCTTTTCAGGTCATCAAAAAACTTTTTAACATCGTTAAAAAATCCAGTTTCTTTAGGACTATGCTTTTTATTACTACTCGCCATTTTTTCTTCAAGTTGACGTAATAAGTCAGCTTGATCGCCTGATAAGTTCACTGGTGTTTCAAGAACAACTTTGCACATTAAATCACCGGTAGTAGAACTACGTACTGACTTCACCCCTTTACCACGTAAACGGAACATTTTACCCGTTTGTGTTTCTTTAGGAATTTTTAGCTTAACTTTACCACTTAGCGTTGGTACTTCAATATCACCACCTAAGGCTGCAGTAACAAAGCTAATAGGCACTTCACAATACAAGTGGTTTTCGTCACGGACAAAAACATCATGATCACGTACGTTTACTTGTACATATAAGTCACCGGCACCTGCGCCATGTTCGCCAGCTTCACCTTCACCAGATAAACGAATTCTATCGCCGGTATCAACGCCCGCAGGAACTTTAACTGATAACGTTTTAGTTTTCTCAACACGTCCTTGACCACGACATGGAGTACACTTATCGCTAATAACCTTACCTTTACCACTACAAGTAGGACAGGTTTGCTGAACTGCGAATAAGCCTTGACGCATTTGAACTTGGCCATGGCCATGACAAGTACTACAGGTTTTAGCTGAAGTACCTGGCTTAGCACCGGAGCCGTCACAAGGTTCACAACTTACATAGGTAGGTACTTTAATCTCTAAGCTTTTACCCTTAACCGCATCTTCAAGTGATAACTCTACGTTGTAACGTAAATCACTACCACGTTGCTGACGCTGACGTCCACGACCACCGCCACCACCACCAAAAATATCCCCGAATATATCGCCGAAGTCTTGACCAAAACCACCACCTTGGCCACCGCCACCACCTTGACCACCTTGTTCAAAAGCAGCATGACCATATTGGTCGTAAGCAGCACGTTTTTGGTCGTCATTAAGGATCTCGTAAGCCTCTTTAACTTCTTTAAACGTTTCTTCTTTAGATTTATCACCTTGAGTACGATCTGGGTGATACTTCATTGCTAACTTTTTATAAGCTTTTTTTACTTCTTTCTCAGAGGCATCTTGGGTAACACCTAAGGTTTCATAATAATCACGTTTTGACATAAATCGGTTTCTTTACTTCAAGTTGATTGAGACTAATTTTCTTCATTTTTTAATATTTACAATGAAAAAATCAAGAAAATCAGTACCAATTAAAAAAATTAATATCTGATTTTATATACACAAAAAGCGCCGAGTAATATCGACGCTTTCATAAGATGACATAGTTTAACTCTTTTAAGCGCTAAGATTAAGTTAAATTACTTTATTTCAAAAAGAAGAAGGTGCAGAGCGTATGATTATACGTGAGTACCTTCGACGTAGAAAATAAGCTATTTAACAACAGCTTAACAATTAAAAATCATTACTTATCGTCTTTAACTTCTTCAAACTCAGCGTCTACAACATCATCTGCAGGGGCTGCGTCTGCTTCTTGAGCCGCGCCTTCTGGAGCACTTTGGGCTTGTTGTTTAGCTTGAGCAATTTCCATTAACTTAGCTGATGCTTCCATAAGCGCTTGAGTTTTGGTATCAATAGCTTCTTTATCATCACCTTTAACAGCTGCTTCAAGCTCAACTAATGCTGCTTCAATTTTCTCTTTATCTTCACTTGGTAACTCTTCACCAGCTTCTTCAACTTGCTTACGAGTAGCATGAATCATACCGTCAGCTTGGTTACGTGCAGTTACTAGCTCTTCAAACTTAGCATCTTCATCAGCGTTAGCTTCTGCATCACGTACCATTTGTTCTACTTCTTCATCAGACAAACCTGAAGAGGCTTTGATAGTGATTTTTTGTTCTTTACCTGTATTTTTATCTTTAGCCGTTACGTGCAAGATACCATCCGCATCAATATCGAAAGTAACTTCGATTTGTGGCGTTCCACGTGGTGCAGCATCAATACCTTCAAGGTTAAATTGACCTAAAGATTTGTTTGCCGAAGCTTGCTTACGCTCACCTTGACAAACATGAACAGTTACCGCTGATTGGTTATCATCAGCAGTAGAGAACGTTTGAGATTGCTTCGTAGGGATAGTAGTGTTTTTGTCGATAACCTTAGTCATCACACCGCCCATAGTCTCAATACCTAATGATAATGGCGTTACATCTAAAAGTAGAACGTCAGTTACATCACCAGAAAGTACACCCGCTTGAATCGCCGCGCCTGCAGCTACTGCTTCATCAGGGTTAACGTCTTTACGTGGTTCTTTACCGAAAAAATCAGTAACGGCTTTTTGTACCATTGGCATACGAGATTGACCGCCAACTAAGATAACATCATCAATTTTACTTACTGATAAGTCTGCATCTTTAAGTGCTTGTTTAAGTGGCTCTAATGTTGCCTTAACCATATCTTCAACTAATGACTCTAATTTAGCACGAGTCACTTTGATGTTCATATGTTTGGGACCTGAAGCATCTGCAGTGATGTAAGGTAAGTTAACATCTGTTTGTTGTGCTGAAGAAAGCTCACATTTAGCTTTTTCTGCGGCTTCTTTTAGACGCTGCATTGCTAAAGGATCAGACGTTAAGTCCATGCCTTGATCTTTTTTGAATTCAGCTACTAGGTAGTTGATTAGACGGTTATCAAAATCTTCACCACCTAAGTGAGTATCACCGTTGGTAGCAAGTACTTCAAATGTGTGCTCGCCATCCATTTCATCAATTTCAATGATTGAAATATCGAATGTACCACCACCTAAATCGTAAACCGCAACAATTTTATCACCTTCTTGCTTATCCATACCGTAAGCAAGTGCAGCAGCAGTAGGTTCGTTGATAATACGTTTAACTTCAAGACCAGCTATACGACCAGCATCTTTCGTTGCTTGACGTTGTGAATCATTAAAGTAAGCCGGAACAGTAATAACAGCTTCAGTTACTGCTTCACCTAAAAAGTCTTCAGCAGTCTTTTTCATTTTTGCTAAAACTTCAGCTGAAACCTGTGGTGGAGCAACGTTTTTATCACGTGCAGTTACCCAAGCATCACCGTTCTCAGCTTTAACAATACCAAATGGCATTATTTTAAGATCGCGTTGAACTTCTTCATCTTCAAAGCGACGACCAATTAAACGTTTTATTGCGTATAAAGTATTCTTAGGATTTGTTACAGATTGACGCTTAGCAGGTTGACCTACTAAAGTTTCGCCTTCTTCTGTGTAAGCAATAATTGAAGGAGTTGTACGATCGCCTTCTGCATTTTCAATTACACGTGCTTTACCGCCATCTAGTACAGCAACACATGAGTTAGTTGTTCCTAGGTCAATACCAATAATTTTGCCCATCTTGGGAGCTCCTATTCTTAAGTCTTTATCTAAGTAGATAAAGTAATTTTGATTAAATTGTTTGTTGAATAATAAGTGGGGTCAGCAAAATGCTTTTCAATAGATAAATTTAAAAAAATTAGCTTTTTGTTTAGAATAAGCAAAAAACATAAAGAAAAGGTGATGTTATTAGGGAACATTACCTTTTATAAAATTTTGACCTAAACAAATACATCATTAATTAAATGTCTTTGAGCAATTAAGATGCATTTGAACAGTACTGAATAACTTGAGTGGTCATAACTATTTTTTAATTATTTCTTTTAGCGCTAATTCAAAACGAGGATCCGTTTTGTCTGAACTAGATGTTTTCCAAATAACCTCATTCTTTCGATTAATGAAAAATGTTGTTGGCGTACCTCGTACACCATAAAGTGTGGCAACCTCTTCGCCCATAACCGCTGTTATAAAAACATAGCCTCTCCACTTAATCTCATCTTGAGGTAATGCACCTTCATCTTCATTAAAACTTATTGAGATAAGCTCTAACCCTTGCGCTTGATATTTTTTCTGAAGTGCAATTAAGGTTGGTTGTATTTTTTACAATAAGGACACCAGGTTGCCTAAAAATATAGAATAACAGGTTTGTTTTTATATTGATCAAAATTAATAATATCACCGCTTTGAGTCTTTAATTGCCACGGTTTTGCTATTTCATTCCCAGAAGAGCTAAAACTTACCGCAGTAAAGAAAGTCACAAAAATAAAAAATATGTTTCTTAAAATATAATTCATTGAGAATATTGAGTAATAAATGAGTTGTATTGTAATAGACCTCGTTTTCTACAAAATATTTCATCTACAGATAAAATCACTGTAAATAACAAATTGAGGGGCAAATAAAACACAAAAAAAAAGTAAAGAGATAATCTCTTTACTTTTTTATTCACCACTCATGATTTTGTATAATCTGAAGTATTATGCCATAGCATCAACGCTTGGTGCAGCTTTAGATACCATCACCATAGCAGGTCGAATTAAACGACCATTTAACTCATAACCTTTTTGCATGACAGCAATAACAGTGTTTGGCGCTACATCAGGTACTTCTTGCATAGACATTGCTTGATGCAGTTCAGGATTAAAAGGTTGATCTTGTGGGTCGATAGATTTAACACCAAATTTTTCTAATGAAGCAATTAGACCTTGTAACGTTAATTCTACGCCTTCAATAAAACCTTGATTGCTTTCATCGTCTTTATCGATATTTTGAAGTGCACGCTCTAAATTATCTAAGCTTGTTAGCATTTCACCGGCAAATTTTTCTAAAGCAAACTTACGTGCTTTATCTACGTCTTGAGCTGCACGGCGACGAATATTATCTACTTCTGCTTTAGCACGTATAACCGAATCTTTTTGGTCAACAACAGTAGATTGTGCTGTAACTAAAGCTAACTCTAATTCATTAATCTTTTCTTGCTCTAGGCTGATTACTTCATGAGCATGTTCATGTTGTTCTTCAACTTGCTCTTCAGCTTGTTTAACTATGTCATCAGCTAATTGCTCAGCTGTTAACTCTTCTTTGTCACTTGTTGATTCTGTTGTCATGGAAAAACCTTAATTTTATAACTATTGATGATATTATGGGGACTCTCTAAAATGATTCAAGCTTCATTTAAAAACATTTTGTAAAAATGTGAACTTTACAAGTGAGTAAAATCCAGCGAAACTGCTCTTAACCCTAGCAAACTAAGTAAAATATCGTATGGCTAAACACTATAAAACTATTGGCCTTATTGGCAAACCTAATCATGATGGCGCCAGTGACACAATACAAACATTGCATGACTATTTATTAGCAAATGAATATCAAGTTATAGTTGAACTCTCAGTAGCACAATCACTCGATATAAAGAATATGAAAATAGGCTCGTTAACGGATATTGGCCAGCATGCAGATCTCGCTATTGTTGTCGGTGGAGATGGTTATATGCTCGGCGCAGCTCGTGTGCTTGCTTGTTTTGACATTGGTGTCATTGGTGTGAACCGCGGTAACTTGGGGTTTTTAACCGATCTTTCTCCGGCTCAAGTCATTGAGCCTTTAAAACAAATATTGGCGGGTAAGTCTCGTAGTGAACAACGCTTTATCATTGAAGCTGAAGTTTATCGTCACGGAAAACTAAAAAGCTCTAATAGCGCAGTAAATGAAGCTGTTCTGCATGCCGGTAAAGTAGCCAGTATGATTGAATTTGAAGTATATATTGATGGTAGTTTTATGTTTAGCCAGCGATCTGACGGTTTAATTGTGTCGACACCGACAGGTTCAACGGCTTATTCAATGTCTGCTGGTGGACCTATTTTAACACCTAACTTAAATGCCCTGACACTTGTGCCTATGTTTCCACATACATTAACAAGTAGACCGATTGTTGTTGATGGCAATAGTGAAATTAAACTGATACTAGCTAATGATAATCACGAAAACTTGCAAGTAAGTTGTGACGGGCACGTTATTCTAACCGTAATGCCTGGTGATGAAGTTATCATCAAAAAGAGTGAGTGCAGTATTCGTTTGATTCACCCTTTAGATCATAATTACTTTAACGTTTTACGAAATAAATTAAGCTGGGGTAACAAACTTTATTAATATCTCCCACTATTTATCTATCAAAATAGTTAACATTACTTACCAAAATAAGTAAATAGTTTTAAATAAGCTTGAATAAAAACCAATACCTGTATAAATTAACAGTTATTGGTTTTATACTCATGCTTAAGGCTTAACTATGCTATTGCAACTTAACATTCAAAACTTTGCTATTGTCCGTTCATTAGATATTGATTGGCAATCAGGTATGACGACCATTACCGGTGAAACTGGCGCAGGAAAATCAATTGCGATTGATGCACTAGGATTATGTTTAGGTGATAGAGCCACAACCAATGTTGTTAGACCAAACTCTAAAAAAGCCGATCTCGCTGCGACCTTCGAAACAAAGAAAAATAAAATGGCTCGCGCTTGGCTAAAGCAACATGAACTTGTTGCAGAGCATGATAGCGACTGTATATTGCGCCGGGTTATCTCTGCGGAAGGACGCTCTAAGTCTTATATCAATGGTAGCCAAGTCCCTTTAGTACAATTAAAAGAAATTGGGCAGCTATTAATCAATATTCATGGTCAACATGATCATCAGCTTATTGTTAAAGCTAACCAGCAATGTCGCTTACTGGATAACTATGCCAATCACTTACCTTTACTTAGCGCCGTTAAACATTATTCGCAACAATGGAATAAGCTTAATAAAGAGCTAGAAATGTTGCAGAGAAACAAGCAACAGCGCGAGGCTGAACAACAGCTCATTCAATATCAAGTCACTGAACTTGATGAATTTTCATTACAGCCAGATGAGTTCACTACCTTAGAGCAAGATTATAAGCGTCATAGTAATGCCCAAGATTTACTTGATTCCACCTTGAATTCATTACAAATTTTATCTGAAAATGATAATTTTAATATTTTAGATTCATTAAGAGAGTGTTGCGAAAACATCAATTCTATTGCCCGTGTTGACAATCAATTAACTGATGTTGCTGCTATTTTATCTAACTCACTGATTCAATTAGATGAAGCGAATAACGATCTACAACACTATTACCAGCAATTAGAATTAGATCCACAAAATTACGCTATTATCGAAGAACGTTATTCCACCGCATTACAACTAGCGAAGAAACACCAGCTGTCTCCAGAAAAATTAGTCAACTTCCATTGCGAATTAAAGCAACAGCTTGTTTCAATATCAGGTGATGAGACACGTATCGATACCATTATTGAAGAGTTAGAACAGACTAAGCTTCACTATAATGAAAGCGCTGACGCTTTATCAAACTCAAGACAAAAATCAGGAAAAATCCTCAGCAAATTAATCAGTAAAAGTATGCAAGAACTAAATATGCCCCATGGACAGTTCTTTATTGCTATCGAAAAGAATAAAAATCAAAACCATGATAAAGACGTTATCAACAGTAATGGTAGAGATACCATTAACTTTCAAGTAAGCATTAATCCAGGTCAGACGCTTGAGGCAATGCATAAAGTTGCTTCAGGTGGTGAACTATCACGTATAAGCCTAGCTATGCAGGTTATATTAGCTGATAAAGTAATTACACCAACGCTGATATTTGATGAAGTCGATGTAGGTATTAGTGGACCAACAGCAGCAATGGTAGGTAAAAAGTTACAACAGCTGTCTAAAAAGACCCAAGTAATTTGTGTTACCCATCTGCCACAAGTAGCCTGTAAGGGACATCAACAACTTTTTGTTAGTAAAATGACTGACGGAGAACTAACCGAAACTAAAGTAACTGAACTAAGTGAGTCAAACCGTGTCAAAGAAATTGCTCGTTTATTAGCTGGTGATAAAATATCTCAGCACAGTTTAGCCAATGCACAAGAGCTATTAGCTAGCTAGATTCATCTACATGTTATCGATTTAAGTAATAATTTATCCCTGACAACAGGAGATCTACATACTTTCATTTGATAGATAAAAAATAGAATTTATTAACTGATATAATAAATAGCTTTGAATCCGTGCTGGGCTTGGGTATCATCCCTGCTCACACTTTTAGCCTGTTTTTTTGAGCTACTTAAAGGTAAATAAATCTTATGTATTTTCGTGTTGCCATTATTGTTACTGCACTAACCTTATCATCTTGTTCTAGCTGGGTTTTCCGTTATGACGTTCCCCAGGGAAACTACCTTGAGCAAAAGAGTATTGATAAATTACAAGTCGGTATGACTAAAGAACAAGTTAAGTTTATTTTGGGTAGCCCTGTTGTTGTAGATCTTTTCAATGATAATACTTGGAATTATGTCTACAAGTTAAAGTCTGGCCGTAACAGAGAATTTGACCAGAGAAAAGAATTTATTATTAACTTTTCTGAAGATAAGTTAATTTCAGCTTCAGGTGACTTTACCTTATCAGATAAATTTAATACCCCATTTAATGCAACTGTTGCCGCTAAAGAGACAGTAAATAACAACAAGCTTACTCCTGAGAAAAATACGTCAGTTAAAAATAAAGTGACTGATGATAAATAGTTAGTAAATAGAAACTTAGACTAGAATAAATAACGGCTATTATGCCGTTTTTTGTATTTACTTTTTGTCTTACTCTTTAGCGGTTATTTTTTCGCATCAACTCTTAAAGGGTTTACTCGCCCGCCTGTTGTTTTATCAGCTCGGCCTTCTAGTTTTGCTTTTTCCGCTCGGCGCTTTCTAACATCTTTAGGATCCGCAATGAGTGGACGGTAAACCTCAATTCTATCGAGATCGTTCACTTCTTCAGTTAACTTAACTGTCCGGTTCCAAACGCCAACTTTATTTATGCTTAAATCAATTTCAGGGAATAAAATAATGATCCCAGAATTAATGATGGCTTGCTCTACAGTAGAGCCTACACTAACTAATATAGTTAATATTTTTTGCTTGTGTGGCACACCATAAACGACTTCTATAGTAAATTTTTCCTCATTCACTGAATTATGGATATTATTTAAGTCACTATTGTCTAGGCTCATAATTAAATATTAACTCCATAAATTTCTTTGGCTCGCTGGGTAAAAACTTGCACTAAACTATTACTAAAGTGACCAAACACTTTACCAAAAGCTATAGAGACCAGCTTATTTGAAAATTCATATTCTAGCTCTAAACTAACCTTACACGCATCATCTGATAATGCGGTGAGTAACCAATAGCCTTCTAGTTTTTTAAAAGGACCATCAACCAGCGACAAATGAATTTTTTGATTAGATATTAGCGTATTCTTAGTAGTAAACCATTTACTTAATCCACCTTTAGAGACCAGTAACGCTGCCGTAACCGATTTATCATCTTGGCTTATCACCTTACTCTCATTACAATCAGGCAAAAAATTAGGATACGCAGGAATATCATTTATTAACTGATACATCTGATCAACACTATACATAACTAAAGCACTACGACTTATGGTTGGCATTATTACTCCGCAAGTAGCCCCCATTCAATAGACAACATCATACCAAAACAACACAAAAAGCGCATTATTATGATAATTTTTATCCTTTAAAAAAAAATTATCATGTAAAAGCAATTTATTCTCAGTATAATCACCGCGTTTGCTACTTATTGTGGCAAAGGAAGGGATGATAAAGATGGCTAAGAAAAAATCAAAAAGCTCTAACAGTAATACTATCGCTTTAAATAAAAAAGCGAGGCATAACTATAGCTTAACGGACAAGTTTGAAGGCGGTATGAGCTTACAAGGTTGGGAAATTAAGAGTATTAGAAGTGGTAAAGTAAATATTTCTGATTGTTATGTACATATTAAAGACCGAGAAGCCTATTTATTAGGAGCTGAAATATCACCTCTTAATGCAGCCTCTAGTCACGTTGTGTGTGATCCAAACCGTGATAGAAAATTATTACTTAACCGTAGAGAGCTAGATAAAATCATTGCTGCTGTTGAACGTGACGGCTATTCCTTGATTGCAACTGCTATGTACTGGAAAGCCTGTTGGGTAAAACTCGAATTTTATTTGGGTAAAGGTAAGAAAGATCATGATAAACGCTCAGATATAAAAGACAGAGAGTGGGCTGTTGATAAAGGCCGCTTAATGAAAAATAAAAACTTAGATCGTTAATTTTTTAGACCGTTTGTTAGATAAATGGTTAAAAAATACCACGTTGTCTATTTAACTTAAGCGTTGTATAATGTGAATCGTAGGTATATCGAGCCTATGTTAATATTAGAAATGATATTAACAATAGTATTAGAAAAAAGAATACAAAAATGTACAAGTATTAAATTTTGGGGCGGATCTAGGATTCGACAAGATTCACGAAACCCAAGGTGCATGCCCAGGGGCGGTTTGCCTGGTAAAAAGCCGCAAAACTATAATTGCTAACGACGATACGTTCGCACTAGCCGCTTAGGCTAGCCATCGCCTTGAAATCTCACCTATTGGTTAGAGGATCGATGGTCACCCCAAATAGGTTAGCGAGGGAAGCACGCTTGAGGCTGAACCGCGAAATAGTATCAAGCTCACCATGACGAAGCCTGTCGCTTGGCGTCTAATTGGTTAAATAAATGAGCGACTAAGCATGTAGTACCGAGGATGTAGGCTTTTTGGACGGGGGTTCGATTCCCCCCCGCTCCACCAAATAAAGACCTTTTTAGTCTTTTAGTTATACCTAGTAACTTCTAGATTTGGCCATAGACAATATGTTGTTTATGATAAGAAACCGCTACTTTTTACAAGTTGCGGTTTTTTTATGTCTAAATATATAATATTTTATAAAAATACAACCTTATTTGGCATAAAAAAGCAGTTAATAACTTTCAGACTTTACTAAAAGCCTTTAATTATTAACTGCAAAACAACCAGTAAAATTGACCTGGTCACACACTAAAAAAAACACAACAAAAATACTTTACATCTTTATAACAAGTAAAAACATTACAGAGCATTACGCCGTATTTTTATGGTGATTTGTCGTAATAAATATTGTGATATTTTTAATTAAAAATTATTTTCTACTCACACCGGTGAACTTCTCTTACTAGAATTACCTTTGGCTTAATCACGGAGCAGTGATAGATGACCAGCTTGTTTTCTAATTAATGTTTGAAGTTATTAATTATTACTTAATCGTTAAATATAACTCACAGTAAGTAAAAGTATTAGTCTCAAACAGAGCGAATGCATTGTTTAATACTTAGAAAATTAATATTCGAAAAAATGAGAATGTAAACAACCAGTACACTATTTTAATTTGTCAGGTTATAATTAGCGCTTATCATTTTTTGAAAAGGTTTCCTTGGCAATGGAAAAACGTTTTATTACTGCGCAAGAATTATTAGAAGATTCTTTTCGCGTAGCCGCTAAAGTATTTGAAGACGGCTTTCGCCCTCAGTTTATTGTGGGTATCTGGCGTGGTGGTGCACCTATTGGCATCGCTGTTCAAGAGTATTTCGACTTTAAAAAAGTAGAAACTGATCACATTGCTGTTCGTACGTCGTCTTACTATGGCATTAACCAACAAAGCAAAGAAATTAAAGTTCACGGCTTACATTACATTATTGAGAATGCTAACTCTGGTGATGGTTTATTAATTGTTGATGATGTTTTTGACTCAGGCCGAAGCATTAATGCATTGATTAAACAATTAAAAGAGAACATGCGTAACAATATGCCTGAAGATGTTCGTGTTGCGTGTCCGTGGTATAAACCTCAAAATTCAAAAGTAGATTTTGTACCTGACTATTTTATTCGTACTTCAGAGGAATGGTTAGTATTCCCGCATGAATTATCTGGTTTAACACCTGATGAAATAATCAACGGTAAAAAAGATTTAGTTAATATTCATGATTTGTTAATCTAAACATTTTGCTTTACCGCTAAACAGTTATTAAAAGCATGTCATTTCGACATGCTTTTTTTATCTAATAATAAAAACTAGCTTTAATACTCCTGCTTTGTTGAAGTTGTTTATAACGTCATTACCTTTCATTTATCTAAAACTATAAAATCTATTTTTAATAATTAATTAACAGTGACTTGCATCATCTTCAATCTTTATATGAATGACGTTCTCATTGTTAAGTCGATTTGAATATTACATTTAATATAATTAACACTTGATCTATATCAATATAGGTTTAAACTTTCAGAAATTACTGAAACATCAGAACACTCATATGAAACTTACTACAAAAATAGAATCCTTCGTAATGCATTGTGGCGAAATGGGTAGTCGTTGGGGTTTTAATAGAACTGTTGGACAAATGTATGGCTTATTGATTATTCATGAGAACGCATTAACTGCAGTAGAAATTTCTGAAGCACTTAATATCTCTCGCGGTAATGTCAGCATGGGTATTAAAGAACTACAGTCTTGGCGTTTAGTTCAGGTTCAACATAAACCAAAAGATAGAAAAGAGTATTACTCGCCGGCGGGATCAATTTGGGAGATGGCTACGCGCGTATTTGAAGAGCGTCGTAAACGCGAAGTTGACCCTACCCTGTCACTATTACGCGATAATTTATTAGATGAGCCTTCCAATCAAAAGGAAGTGTATGCTCAAGAGAAAATGCATGAAATTCATGACTTACTAGAAACAGGCACTCACTGGGCAAGAGAACTACAAAGTATGAGTCCAGAAAAACTTAAGACCCTGATGAAATTGGGTTCTGGGGTAAGTAAAGTTATCAACTTTACAGATAAGTTAATCAACAAAAGTTAAGTCATAACTAATATTTGACAAAGTACTGAATATTCTCAATTTACAGCCTACCATTTAACCAGATATAAGTGACAGGCTAACGGAGTCCATTATGTTTGAAACACTCATGCTGTCACGCATGCAGTTTGCAGCTAATATCAGTTTTCATATTCTTTTTCCTACAATAACTATCGCGTTAAGTTGGTTTCTATTTTATTTCAAATTACGTTTTGTTCAAACTGGCGAGCCAGTTTGGATGCGCGCCTATCGATTTTGGATAAAAATATTCGCTATCACTTTTGCCATCGGCGTAGTTACTGGCATTACCATGTCATTTCAATTTGGTACTAACTGGCCTAAGTTCATGGAAACGGTTGGAAATATTGCTGGTCCGTTATTAGGTTATGAAGTATTGACTGCTTTTTTTCTTGAAGCAGGTTTTCTTGGTATTATGTTATTTGGTATAAACCGGGTTTCAGTAAGGGTACATACTTTAGCTACCCTGATTGTTGCCATAGGCACTACTTTGTCTGCCTTTTGGATATTAGCGCTTAACTCTTGGATGCATACCCCTCAAGGCCATGAAATGCGAGATGGTGTTGCTTTTCCTGTTGATTGGTTAGCGATTATTTTTAATCCTTCATTCCCTTATCGTTTATCACATATGATTGTAGCATCCGGCTTAACCGCTGCTTTTTTAATCGCTGGTATCAGTGCTTATCGATTACTTAAGGGGGATGATAAACAAGCGCCTAAATTGACGCTAAAAATAGCCTTAACGGTAGCAATGGTTTTAGCTCCTCTACAGATCTTTATTGGTGACATACACGGCTTAAACACCCTTGAATATCAGCCCCAGAAAATTGCCGCAATGGAAGGTATTTGGCATACTGAAAAAGGCGCTCCGCTGTTACTTTTTGCTATTCCTGATGAGCAAAACAAAACTAATCACCTTGAGTTGGCTATTCCTAAGATGGCAAGTTTCATTTTAACTCATGATCTTGAAGGTGAAATCAAAGGTTTAAATGAGTTTGAGGAAAATCATCCTCCGGTAGCACCATTATTTTTCGCCTTTCGAATTATGGTAGGTATTGGTATGTTAATGCTCACTATTTCTTGGCTGGGTCGAATACAGCTTTGGCGTAATAAGCCCTTACCTACATGGTTATTAAAAGTATTAGTCGTCATGTCTTTCTCAGGCTGGCTAGCAACACTAGCGGGTTGGTATGTTACTGAAATTGGAAGACAACCTTGGTTAGTTACTGGTATTTTAACCGTTAAAGATGCCTCGACTGATATAGCACCAGGTAATGTTGCTTTATCACTGTCTCTTTATCTTATATTGTATATCGTGTTAATGATCGCTTACTTACATACCATATTTACTATGGCAAACCGTGCTGTTGAAATTGAAGAAATCACCAATAACGAAAAAGTTAAACCTGTGGTTCATTGAACGACAATAAAGGAGAGTATTAATGTTTGAAGCTAATTCACTGGCGGTAATTTTTGTTGGGCTAATGGGCTTTTCATTATTATTATACGCCATTTTAGATGGCTACGACTTAGGGGTTGGTATTTTACTACCACTGAAACAAAAAGATGATAGCGATATTATGATTGCCTCCATTGGTCCTTTTTGGGATGCCAATGAAACCTGGCTTGTCTTAGCCATTGGTTTACTGTTAATTGCTTTTCCAGCAGCCCATAGTTACATTTTTAAAGAGCTCTACTTACCTACTGCTGTATTATTAATTAGCTTGGTATTACGCGGGGTCGCTTTTGATTTTAGAGCCAAAGCCGTATTCAGTCACAAACCTACTTGGAATAAAGTATTTAAAGTAGGTTCGTTACTCGCAGCAATGAGCCAGGGTTATATGTTAGGTATGTATGTAATGGGGTTTGAGGATACTTTAGCCGCTTACGCCTTTAGTTTACTGAGTGCTTTGGGCGTAGCAGCTGCTTATGCCTATATTGGTGCCTGTTGGTTGGTCATGAAAACAGAAGGTGCATTGCAAGTACAAGCGATTAATTGGGCTAAAAAAACAGGTATTATCTGTTTTATTGGGGTTGTAGCTGTTTCTACGGTAAATCCCTTAATAAACGCTGATGTATACGCTAAATGGTTTGCTTGGCCAACCACCTTATATATATTGCCATTACCCCTAATGTGTTTTGTCTTATTTGTTTACAGCCAAATTCAGTTGAGATATTTGTCAGCCGAAAGTGATCAAGGCTGTTGGCGACCTTTTGTTGCTGCTGTCGCTATTTTTACCTTGTGCTTTTTTGGCTTAGCCTTTAGTTTCTTTCCTTATATAGTGCCAGGTAAATTAACTATTTGGGACTCAGCTGCAGCTCCTGAGTCACTTAGCTTTATTCTGTGGGGGGCGATTGTGGTCGTTCCTGTGATCATCAGTTATACCATTTTCTCGTACCAAGTATTTTGGGGTAAGGTACAAGAGTTGCGATACCATTAATAGCTATTAATGGTTATTCCTCCGTATAATTAAGTAGTTCCCTTAATTAGCGTGTTCGATTAGCGACTCAATGAGTAAGAAAAAAGCACATTTAGTATTACTAAATGTGCTTTTTTGGTACTTTACAAAGTCTATATTGACTATAACGTAAGCTTAATCTTAGTTTATCGCCAACAATTCAATATCAAATATTAATAATGCACCAGGGCCTATTTTTCCTGTAGGCTTATTACCATAACCTAACTTTGACGGAATATAAAAACGCGTTTTTTCGCCAACAACCATCAACTGAACACCTTCTGTCCAACCTTTGATTACTTGATTTAATCCAAAGCTAATTGGCTCACCTCTGTCTACTGAGCTATCAAAAACAGATCCATCAAGTAAAGTGCCATGATAATGTACTTTAACTTTAGAAAAAGCACTTGGGTGCTCAGTGCCATCACCTTGAGTGAGTACTTTATATTGTAAGCTTGAAGCCATTTCAATAACCCCTTCCTCACTTTTATTAGCCGCTAAAAATTTAAGCCCTAATTTAACATTCAACATAGCCGCTTCTTTGTTACCACTTTGGCGCATGATAAAAAAGATAAAAACAGCTATTATTATGCCTAGTATTAAAATTTTACTCATTCAATCATTACCCTATACAGTTGTTTAGCTAAAATTTCATGCTACTTAATTTATTAGTAATTTGCTAGTTCAAAGACCTTCATTTCTATTATTAACTTCGTTATAAAAAGCTATTTTCCATCTATTAATTGATAAATATAAACGCTGCTGTATTTATAAATAAAGAAGTAATAAAAAAGCCAAACATAATAGATACTAAATCTGTTATGTATGGCTTTTAAAGTAACAGTAATTAAATAAGTCTAACTACGCAGATCTACTTTACCTAAAGATTAACTAATTTAGTTAAAACTGATATTGCTCTGCTTTGGCTAGTAATTTTTACACATCAATTTACTATTAGCGCAAGTATTAATATCTTTTTTATCAAATACCAAAATTTTGTCTTTGAATCCTCGGCTTTACTGGTTATCTGCACCTTTAATGATTAAGCTAAAATATTCTTGACTTCGGACTATTCCCATATAAATAGAGGGTTTCCCCTAAAGCGCTATTTAGTGCATAAAGATCTTTCTTTCTTGCTTTGATTTGCTTTAAGTCATTTGTTGCGCTTCTCTCACCTTATTTAACTCAGTAATATTTTGCTCAAGCTTGGTTTTATTATTATTCAAAGCTACCCATTCTATTTCAAGCTTTTTAAGCTCTGTAATTGGCTCATCTTTTACCTTTTTCTCTGCACGTTGTAACTGGTACACGATATCCTTACGTTATCGGTCAATATCACACATTTCATAGGCAATATAACGTTACTCACTACGTAGTTCTCTAACCCTTATAGTTGTTGCTAAAAACTTAAAAATTTTCTTAAAAAATACTCTTCATTAACAATGTCGAAGTCTTTATTATTTGAAGTAATAACTCTTTCACTAACATGTCCAGGAGAAATGAGGGCTAAAGGTACTACTCTAATTAGTGTTACTACAGGAAAGTAATGGCGCGATCATTTGAAAAAATCATCAATACAAGGGCCTACCATGAGCAAAGTTGATAATAAAAAGAGTTTGAAAAAATTAATTTTATTTTTATTAGATAGACAAAACGTCTACCTACCTATCTGTAGAACTAAACTCTGTACATAAAAAAGTCATTTACCGAATAATACGGTAAAGGGCTTTTTTATAACTATGCGTTATAACTGATACTCATCGCTAACAGTGATAACTAACAACCAGAGTAATCGGAATTAAAACTTCATCACCACACGACCCGTTATGGTGCTATTAATCATGTCCTCAAAATATCTTCAAGTAACTGCTCAATAATGATGAGATAGAGTAAATAATTTAGTATAAAAAATCTGCGCAATAAAACAGCGACACAAGATGATTAAAGACGAATAAAAGACTAAGAAAGTAATAACTTAGACGCTGACAGACTATTAAATAATATTCAGAAGGGGTTAAAGCTAGAAAAAGAAAAAAAACAGAATAAAAAATTAACAAACGGTAAAAAATATGTTTAAAATAGGATGTTAGCTTTATGTCTCCATAGTTTAACTGGATAAAACTGCGGCCTCCTAAGCCGCTGCTCTGGGTTCGAGTCCCGGTGGGGACGCCAATTTACAACATCGCTTTAATTACTAACATATAATTTATCTAACGCTATAAAAAATAAAAACCCTATTACCTATATTAATTCAGTAGTAGAGCTCAAAGTTTCCATAGCAATTAAATCAATAGCTGTTTAGCTACTCCTCTGATTGCGTTATTCCTACATCCATGTCATCTGCGACTGAGTTACCACTCAGCATCGCGCTCACAGCCATAATAATTACTGCAAATATCACGCTTGTTAATTTAAACCCTCGGGAGGATGAATTATTCATTGTTTTACCTATGTATATGCCTGTTTGATTTATTATTAATTTGTGAACAGACACAGCGACAGTAAACCATTAACTTTTATTTTACAAGTTTTCATCTGATTTTTTCATGGATATTATTAGTATTACGTTTCTGTCATTAAAAATAAATTAACTCATTAAATCAAATATTAACCCTTGTTGTGCTTCTTGTTGCTCATTCGATGATACCATTACTCGGATAGAGGAATTTAGTACACCTTCCCCTGAACTTAAAGTGCCTAAATTAGTATCACCTCGTAATAACTGACTATATTTAATAGCCATAGCTAATGCAGTACTGTCCGCACTAAAGTCATCATGACTGTGTTGAATGAACGCTTGCTTATTTGGAATCTTGCTAACTGGATTTTGTGATACCAGAGTAAAAAATAAACTAGCCTCTGCTAACTTATGTTTATGAAGTTTTATTGATAGACGCAACGCATCGGTTTTTAACAAGTAATGAGCACTTTCAATCAGCGCATTGAGTAATTTTTGTATATAAACTTCATCGCTGTTTAGGTAGTGAGGGACACTCGGATCAACAAGAAATAAAATAGACTTACCTTCATAGGCATTACTTGCTTTAAGTACGGATTCACTACGCTGTATAAAACCATAAAAATCAAAACAGTCTTTTTTAGTAGTAATTCTACCTGATTCGATATCAGATAAATCCATCATAGTATCAAGTAGTAGAGAAACATTATTACCCGCATGGCTTATCCCCGTAACTTGTATATTATTTATACCTTTTTTCTTTAATTGCTCAACAAGCGCTTTTATAGCTAATAATGGCACGCGTAACTCTTTGTTTAACATTTGTAAGAAGTTACTTTTAGCTAAACTTTTCTGCTCTGAACTTTCTTTCGCTAAAATAAGCGCCCTGGTTTTCCTATTAACTTGCTGACCTAGCTCACTTGAGTAGGCGGCCATCATCAATACCAACATTTGGAAAAGTAGTGCTCCTAATGTTCCGCCCACAAGTAAAGCCCATGCTTGCCAACTTTTACTCTGACTAAACCAAGGCTGCTTTTCTACTATATTAATTTGCCAAAGTCGAGAAAACACTTCTATGGATATTGTATCAACATACCTGTTTATGGTAGGTAGTTCCTGACCAAACAAAATAAAGGGCTGGGCACTTGATACGTCTTGAATAAAAAAACTGACCTCTTGCTCTTTTTGCTGTGCAAGGCGATTAAAGAAACTATCAAGTTGAACCACTGCAATAACAAACCCTAATAATTTATCTTTTTTAATTAAGGGGAACTTCTGTTTCCCGACTTCTTGATATAACTCTGGCCCTCGAAAAGGAGAAAATATAGCTTTAGTAAATAGCATACCAGGCATAGATAACTGGTCTTGCACTAAAGTCATTGGTGCGCTAGCAATCACATCTCCGCTATCCACAACAGCTTGCATATACTTAGGATTATTATAGACATCTAAACCTAAAGCGGCCTGATTACTGTATTGTGGATATATATAATACAAAGGTGCATATTGATTACGTGGTTGAGCGAGAGCCTTTTCACCATTGGCTATAAGCTCTTTAATCTGAAAATTTATCTGCAGTATTTCTGAACTTTTTTTCTCAAAAATCGCTCGCTGGCTAAAAGAAACAATGGGAGCCCATTCTAAGGCTCTAACACTGGAACCTTGGTTAAATATGCTTTCACTAAACAAGTTAAACTCTGTTAATGAAACATTATCGCTGGCCTTAAATAACGCAGAAAGGCTACTAATGTTATTAACTACCGAGTCTACTTCGTCGAGAATTAACCGTTCTATTTCTACTGTCGATTGGTTGAATAGTGCTTGCCTATAATGTTGCTGTTCATATTGAGAGGCTTTAAGTAATAAAAAAATAGTTAAACTACCTAATAGGGAAGTAAAGCCAACAAATAATCGCTTAGCTAATTTAAGCTGTTCCGTATTTTTAACCAATAGTAATAACGGGATAAAAAATATCGCCACTAACATGCTCGTTGACCAAGTATGAATAAAAGTATAAAAAAAGGTACCTTGTATCACTTGATTGTCCAGCACAGAAATGATCAATACTGAGCTGGCAGAGACTAAGCTTGCAATAGGCCCAATACGTAATAAAAAGAAAAATAGATGCTTTCTTGATATTATCCATTTTTTATAATGGACAAATCGAAAAACAAGCTGTTTAGTCCAGAGTCCTTGTAGACTAATGGCTAGCACGGCAATAGTCATCACCGCTAAATTTGCATCTAACTGAAAGTAATAACCAAAACTAACTGCCAAAATAGGGCTGATCACTAATACCGCAATAAGTGGCGTTATGCCCCAAATAAGTAATAAACCACTAATAAGTGCAGCTGAAGGACCAACAAAATTGACCAATGATTGTGGATTAATAAGCCATATGGCACCAAAACAAATAGTAATATATAAAAGGGTAGAAATGAAAAATCGTGATAAGTGGAGTAGCATCATAGGTACTTATTTAAGATCTGCTGGGTAAGTTAGTCAATCAACTGTAAATATTTATCTTCCGTTTCAATCGATACTAGCACTATAGCTAAGCCACTTGAAGCTGCATATTCATGTGTTTTAACCATATATAATCTGAATAATGAAGCTCTATACAAAATAATCTAAATTATTGCATAATATTATTTGCGCTACCTGCCTTGGTAAGCCAAAATACGCGCAATTTTTATTCTTTCAAGACTATAAGATCTGGAGCTATTATGTCATCGCGTAAAGAGCTAGCAAATGCTATCCGTGTATTAAGTATGGATGCCGTACAAAAAGCAAAGTCAGGACACCCTGGTGCCCCGATGGGTATGGCAGATATTGCCGAAGTATTATGGCGTGATTTTTTAAAACACAATCCAACTGATCCTAACTGGCCCGATCGCGATCGCTTTGTTTTATCAAATGGTCATGGCTCAATGCTTATCTATTCTTTATTACATTTATCGGGTTACGATTTATCTATCGAAGATTTAAAAGAGTTTCGTCAATTGCATTCAAAAACACCTGGTCATCCTGAATATGGTTACACACCAGGTGTTGAGACAACTACAGGTCCGTTAGGCGCAGGTATTGCTAATGCTGTTGGTATGGCTATTGCCGAAAAAACATTAGCAGCACAGTTTAACCGTGAAGATCACGCAATTGTTGACCATTTCACTTATTGTTTCTTAGGCGATGGTTGTTTAATGGAAGGTCTTTCTCATGAGTCTTGTTCACTTGCTGGTACTTTAGGTTTAGGTAAACTTATTGCCTTTTGGGATGACAATGGCATTTCAATCGATGGTCACGTTGAAGGTTGGTTTACTGATAATACGCCAGCGCGTTTCGAGTCTTATGGTTGGCATGTTATTTGTGTTGATGGTCACGACTCTCAAGCAATTACCCACGCAATTGAAGCAGCTAAGTTAGTGACTGATAAACCAACTATGATTTGTTGTAAAACTATCATTGGTTTTGGTTCACCAAATAAATCAGGCACGCATAACTGTCACGGCGCACCGTTAGGTGATGACGAAATTGCAGCAACACGTAAATTCTTAAACTGGCCTCATGCACCTTTTGAAATTCCAACTGACGTTTACGCACAATGGGATAGAAAAGAAAAAGGCCAAGCAAGCCAAGTTAGCTGGAACGATAAATTCGCCGCTTACCAAGCAGCACACCCAGCACTTGCCAGCGAATATGAACGTCGTGTAATTAAAGGTGAATTACCTGCTGAATTTGAAGAAAAAGCTAACGCTTTTATTCAACAGTGTCACGAAAACAGTGAAAACATTGCCTCACGTAAAGCATCACAAAATACTATTGAAGCATTTGGTGCTGTACTACCAGAAATGTTAGGTGGCTCAGCGGATTTAGCCGGTTCAAACTTAACCTTATGGTCTGGCTCTAAAGGTATTGAAACTGACCCTGCAGGAAACTACATTTTCTACGGCGTGCGTGAATTTGGCATGAGCAGTATTATGAACGGTATTTCTTTGCACGGCGGTTTTGTAAACTACGGCGCTACTTTCATGATGTTTATGGAATATGCACGTAATGCGATTCGTATGTCTGCCTTAATGGGTATTCAGAATATATTTGTTTACACTCATGACTCTATTGGTCAAGGTGAAGATGGTCCAACGCATCAACCTATTGAGCAGTTAACTAACTTAAGAACAACGCCAAACTTAACAACATGGCGCCCATGTGATGCTACTGAGTCTGCTGTTGCATGGAAAGCTGCTGTGCAAAGTCAAAAAGCTCCTACTGCTTTAGTCTTTTCACGCCAAGGTTTACCAGCAATGGCTCGTACTCAAACACAAGTTAGTGATATTGAAAAAGGTGCTTATATCTTAGTTGATTGTGCTGGTACGCCTGATATTATTTTAATGGCAACTGGCTCTGAAGTAGTATTAGCTGTTGATGCAGCAACAGCATTAACTGAGCAAGGTAAACTGGTACGTGTAGTTTCTATGCCTTCAACGAATGTTTTCGATAAGCAAAGCAGTGACTACAAAGAAGCGGTATTACCGCTAAGCGTTACTAAGCGTGTTGCTATTGAAGCTGCACACGTTGACTTCTGGGCTAAATATGTTGGTCTAGGTGGCGCGGTTGTTGGTATGACAACATTTGGTGAGTCGGCTCCAGGTAATGTACTACTTGAGCACTTTGGCTTCACTGTAGACAATGTTGTAAACACAGTAAACCAGCTATAAGTAAGTGAATTAAGCGGACTACAACGTCAAATCGACAGTCGTTATGGTCCGTATTATTTTTATAAGTTATTACTAACTTATCGATTAAACAATCCGTAAATGTAGTAAAATTATGACAATTAGAATTGCCATTAATGGCTTTGGCCGTATCGGTCGCAGCGTCGTTAGAGCGCTATATGAAAGTGGCAAGAAAGATTTATTCACCTTAGTTTCAATCAATGAGTTAGCACCTGCTTCAGGTATCGCCCATCTATTAAAATATGATAGTACTCATGGCCGATTTCCTTTTAGTGTTAGCCAAAAAGAAAACTACTTAGTTGTCAATGGCGATGAAATCGCATTAACGCATATTGGCAACTTAAATAGCCTACCTTGGCAACAGAAAAATATTGATATTGTGCTTGATTGTACAGGTAAGTATGGCAATCGAGCTGATGGTCTAAGCCATATTAATCGAGGTGCTAAGAAAGTATTATTCTCTCATCCAGGTAGTCAAGACATCGATGCAACCATCATTTATGGTATTAATCATCAGATCTTAACGCCAGATGCTCGTATTGTCTCAAATGGCTCTTGTACAACAAACTGCATAGTACCTGTAATCAAAGTAATCGATGAAGCATTTGACGTAGAAAGTGGTAGTATCACCACTATTCATTCATCAATGCATGACCAACAAGTTATTGATGCTTATCATAAAGATCTACGACTCTCTCGTGCAGCCAGTCAATCAATCATTCCAGTAGATACTAAACTTGCTGCAGGCATTGAGCGAATATTGCCTAAATTTAAAGGCCGCTTTGAAGCGATTGCAGTACGTGTACCAACAATCAATGTTACCGCTATGGATTTAAGCCTAACGGTTAATAAAGATGTCAGCATTAGCGACATCAACCAAGCGATAAAAGATGCAACAAGCAACCATGACTTGTATGGCGTATTAGGGTACACCGAAGAGCCTTTGGTTTCGGTCGATTTTAATCATGATCCTCACTCTTGTATCGTCGACGGTAACCAAACCCGTGTTAGCCATAAGCGCTTAATTAAAATGCTTATTTGGTGTGACAATGAATGGGGCTTTGCCAACCGCATGTTAGATACAGCCATGGCAATGCATCAAGCCGAAAGTTAGAAAAATTAATAAAACACTTTTAAAGACGAATATTTATTAAGTAATATTCTTAGTAAATATTTAATAATATTACACATAATTCACCAACAGTGAAAACAGGAAATAATAATGTCTATTATCAAAATGGCTGATCTAACATTAGCTAACCAGCGCGTGTTAATTCGTGAAGATTTAAATGTACCTGTAGCTGATGGTAAAATAACATCAGATGCCCGCCTACGCGCAGCATTACCTACTTTAAAGCTTGCACTAGAAGCGGGTGCAAAAGTGATGGTTATGTCTCACCTAGGTCGCCCAACTGAAGGCCAACCAGAAGAAGAGTTTTCACTTAAGCCTGTTACCGATTATCTCAGTGCTGCCTTAAACTACCCAGTACGATTAGTTACTGATTACCTAAACGGTGTTGAAGTTGCTGCTGGCGAATTAGTGGTATTTGAAAATATTCGTTTTAATATTGGTGAAAAGAAGAATGACGACAGCTTAGCTAAAAAATTAGCTACCTTATGTGATGTATTTGTTATGGATGCCTTTGGTACCGCTCATCGTGCCCATGCAAGTACCCATGGCGTAGCCAAATTTGCTGCTATTGCCTGTGCTGGTCCATTACTAACCGGTGAACTTGACGCACTAGCAAAAGCAATTGAAAATCCTGCTCGTCCATTAGTTGCCATTGTTGGTGGTTCTAAAGTATCAACTAAACTAACGGTATTAGATTCTCTTGCTAAAATTGCCGACACCATTGTAGTTGGTGGTGGTATTTCAAATACTTTTGTTGCTGCTGCAGGGAATGAAGTTGGTAAATCATTATATGAAGCAGACTTGATTCCAGAAGCACAACGTTTATGTGCACAAACTGACATTATTTTTGCTGATGATGTTACCGTAACTCGCGATAGTTTTAGTGATTGGAAGCATGATTCTTTGACTGAAATTAAAGCAGCTGCTGATGTTGATCCTCAAGATGACATCATAGATTATGGCCCTGAGACTTCAGCAAAAGTAGCAGAAATAATAAAAACTGCCGGTACTATTTTGTGGAATGGCCCTGTAGGCGTTTTTGAAATGGATGCCTTTGCTAAAGGTACTGAAGTTATCTCACACGCTATCGCACAAAGCTCAGCTTTCTCAATTGCTGGCGGCGGCGATACCCTAGCTGCTGTTGATAAATATAATATTGCCGATAAAATATCTTATATTTCGACTGGTGGCGGTGCTTTCTTAGAGTTCTTAGAAGGTAAGAAATTACCTGCTGTAGAAATATTAGAGCTACGCGCTAAGGTATAAACATTCTTTTTAATCCTTAACGGCTAATTAGCGCTAAAATCAAAACGATTACCTTACTAAAGGTACTCGTTTTTTATTAGCTAAAATATCGAAAACTAACGATATATAACGTAAAAGAAAGTACAACGAAACTCTAAAGCTAAAAAAACCATCATATCGAAACAAGTTTGAAATATAAACGAAACTTCTTGCAAAGTTATTGTAGTAAACTTACAATAAAAACCTCAAAAACTGTACTAATTCAGCTAGCAAAACAAAATTATGTTGTAATTTTCGAACAAAATTCAGTATTTATTTACATTACCGTTTAAAAGACAACTTTAATTAAATTAACCTGTCAGAAAAGGGTGTGATTTGCTATAATTTTGTTATCCAAATAAAAACTTTCACCTCCAGCAACAAAACTTATCTAGGAGTAAGTAAATGGCTTTAATTTCAATGCGCCAAATGCTCGATCATGCGGCAGAATTTGAATACGGTATTCCAGCATTTAATGTAAATAACTTAGAGCAAGTCCGCGCAATTATGCTTGCCGCTAGTGATACTGATAGCCCTGTCATCATGCAAGCATCTGCAGGTGCCAGAAAATACGCAGGCGCACCTTTTTTACGCCATTTAATTTTAGCAGCGATTGAAGAGTTTCCGCATATTCCAGTGGTTATGCATCAAGATCACGGTACTTCTCCTACGGTTTGTCAACGTTCAATCCAATTAGGCTTTTCATCGGTAATGATGGATGGCTCTTTAATGGATGACGGTAAAACACCAAGCAGTTATGAATACAATGTTGACGTAACTCGTCGCACTGTTGAAATGGCACACGCTTGTGGTGTTTCTGTTGAAGGCGAATTGGGTTGTTTAGGTTCTCTTGAAACCGGTATAGCTGGTGAAGAAGACGGTGTTGGCGCTGAAGGTATATTAACAAAAGAACAAATGTTAACAGACCCTGAAGAGGCGGCTGACTTTGTTAAGAAAACGCAGGTAGATGCACTAGCAATTGCTTGTGGAACTTCTCATGGTGCTTATAAATTTACCCGTCCACCGACAGGTGATATATTAGCGATTGATCGTATTAAAGCGATTCATCATCGTATTCCACAAACTCACTTAGTAATGCATGGCTCTTCATCTGTACCACAGGATTGGTTAGCTATTATTAATGAATTTGGTGGTAAAATTCCTGAAACTTATGGTGTACCCGTTGAACAAATTCAGCAAGGTATTAAACATGGCGTCCGTAAAATCAATATAGATACTGACTTACGTCTTGCTGCAACGGGTTCTATTCGTAAATTTTTAGCTGAAAACCCAAGTGAATTTGATCCGCGTAAATTTTTGCAAGTCTCTACCAATGCTATGTACGATATTTGTAAAGCACGTTATGAAGCATTTAATACTGTTGGTAATGCAAGTAAAATAAAACCAATAAGCCTAGATAGTATGTTTGACCGTTACCAAAGTGGTCAGTTAAAAGCTATCATCAAGTAACATCCTTGGTACAAAGTAGTTACAGTTAAAAGGGCTTACGCCCTTTTTTTATGCTCGAAAAAAATAAACTACTTAGGTATAATGGAGTAATATAATAACCGTTCATTTCTATTAAGTAATTTTCAGATGTTTTCTCGCTTTATCCTACTTTCTACTTTCGCATTTTATTGCGTCCTACCAGTATTGTCTTATGCCCAAGAAACACAAAGAAATTCTGCTAATGCATCAGATATATTATTTAGTCTTGAAAAAGCTGATGAATCCAAGCAACCAGCATCAGGTACCTTGTTTACCGCCTCAGCACAACTTGGTATTCTTTACTTAACAGGTAATACCCGCAGCGCCGATATTAAAACCGGTTTAGATCTACGTTTTGAAAGAGGTCTTTGGCGCAGTTTCTTTTTTTTTGATTTCTTAGTAAAAAAGACAGAAGTAGAAGAAAAAACGAGTACTGATGATATTAATACAAACTTTGAAACAACCGATCAAAAATGGGGTATTACTTCACAAACTAACTATACGCTTGATGCTGCTAAACAGAACTACATCTATGGCAATGTATTTTATGAAGAAAACCGTTTTTCTGGATTTGACTCTCAAGCTTCAATGTCCGGAGGCTGGGGACGTCGGTGGTTCGAAAGTAAAGAAACTAGTTTCGATGCTGATGTTGGTCCAGGTTTTAAAAGGGATGTAACCCAAGTGATTCCTGAAGAAATTACAGCAGGCATGACAAGTAAAACGCAAGACACCCTTATTTTACAGGCTCAAGCGCTTTATATAAGAAAAATTAATGAACATATCGAGTTTAAACAACTCTTCGTTGTAAAACACGCGATAGAAAAAGGACAAAATAGTATTTACAAAGCTGAGAGTTCAATTACCAGTAAATTAATTGACTCACTACAACTAAAACTTAACTTTGTTATCGATTACAATTCAAAAGTAGACGATAATAAAAATAATTTGAATACAGAAACCTCTGCAGTACTTATTTATAGTTTTTAGTGATATTTTTAGCTTTTTCAGCAGAGATATTATTTAGCTGCCTAACTCAAATATAAGTTACTTAAACTTCTGAAAATGTTTAGAAAAAACATTGAAAATCTATTTATTAATCATATAAATAAAAGTATAAGTCCCACACTTAATGAATTCATGGCAAATACTAAGAAATCAATCATCGTGTTTAGTACTATACAAAGCAAACTTGAAAGTAACGCCATTTATTCTGACCTAGTCAACTACCTTACATTAAAAAATAACCGCTATTATAATTGTCTGTTAATAAAAAGGTTTCTATATGGCTCAGTCGTTACCAAATAAATCTATCATAACAATAAGCGTATTTTAAAAGTAACTCTACTAAAATAGAGACGTTTACCTCAAGAAAATGTCTAACTAAGTTAACTGGATATAAGCTTTTATTAATTTAAATAAATAAAAACAATAAGTAAAGATATTGCAGCTTTATAGGATTATTACTATTCTTATGTTAAAACAAAAATTGAATTAATTTAATTATGATGATTTCCCCGGTAACGATTGATGAAAAAAAACGAATTAAAGCACTTTATGATTATGAAATTCTTGATACTGAGGCAGAGAAAGCATTTGATGACTTAACTTTACTTGCCTCTGAGATTTGTGAAACACCTATTGCTTTGATTAGTTTAGTCGACCCAACACGTCAGTGGTTTAAATCAACCGTAGGGCTTGATGCATTTGAAACAGAACGAGATATTGCATTTTGCGCCCATGCCATACATGAGCATAATATTTTAGAAATCCCAAATACTTTAGAAGACGAACGATTCGCCGATAATCCTTTGGTTACTGGTGCTCCCAACATTCGGTTTTACGCAGGAGCACCTTTAGTCACACCCGATGGTTTTGTCATAGGCACTTTATGCGCTATTAGTGATAAACCTAAAAAGTTAAATAGTCACCAATTAAAATCACTCGAAATTCTAAGTAGAGAAGTTATCACTCAAATGGAACTTAGAAAAAAAGTATCTGAACTTAAAAAAGCGAATGACTTTACTAACGACTTTCTATCAAATATGAGTCACGAAATTCGTACACCTTTAAATGCTATCCATGGCTTTAGCGAATTATTATCGGAACGTTGCCATAAGCTCAAATTACCGTCAGATATACAGGACTATATTGCAGAAATTGACTTTAGTGCTAAACACTTACTCTCTATAGTAAATTCTGTTTTGGATTTAAGTAAAATTGAATCAGGTAAAATAGAATTAATACCATCATGGTTTCAAGGTCATCAATTTTTAAATAATACTAAGAGTATGATGGATGTTCAAGCTACAGATAAAAGTATTAAATTACTGCTTAAGATTGATAGTAATGTACCTGACTACTTTTATTTTGATGAAGGTAAATTAAGTCAAATACTCATTAACCTAATCAGTAATAGTATTAAATTTACTAAAAAAGATAAAAAAATCACCTTGGAGGTTACTTACATAAATAACGATTTAATTATCAATATAAGGGATGAAGGCATAGGTATATCAGATAAAAACCAAAATGATTTATTTAATAAATATCAACAGGTTGGCAATAATAAAAATATAGAAGGTACAGGACTTGGCTTGTCTATAACAAAGAGTCTTGTTGAATTAATGGCAGGTAGAATAAGCTTAACGAGTAAAGAAAACATTGGAACAACTGTATTAGTAACGTTACCACAACCAGCCAATCAACCTATCGTTAATGATATAGAAATCAAAGCTAAACCATTACAAAAAATTCAACAATTAAATATTTTAGTTGTTGAAGACAATGCGATTAATCGTAAATTAGCGAAAATAATTTTAGAGCATATGAGACAAATAGTTACTTTTGCAGAAAGTGGTGAGCTTGCCTTAGTTATAACAAAGACTCAACAATTTGATCTTATTCTTATGGATATTCATATGCCTGGTATTAATGGTATTGAAACGAGCCATAAAATTCGAGAGAATAATATATTAACTCCTATAGTCGCCCTAACTGCTGACATTTTTGAGGTTCAAAAAGATGATGTAAATCGTTTCAAATTTGATGACTATTTGACCAAGCCTATCAATAAAAAAAAATTAGAGTATTGCTTACGTAAACAATATTAAAAAGCGGTTGAGCCGCTATTATATGTTTGTATAAATTGAAGTACTTTCAATCGCATTTGCTTGCCCATCCCCTTTAACCTAAAATAGCCATAATTATAATTATCTTCAAATAAAAAGGTATCTACATGGCTCAGCCGTTACCAGATAAATTCATCATGACGATGAATCGTGTTTCTAAAGTAGTTCCACCAAAACGTACTATTTTAAAAGACATTTCTCTTTCATTTTTCCCTGGCGTTAAAATAGGTGTTTTAGGTTTAAACGGTTCCGGTAAATCTACCCTACTTCGTATTATGGCAGGTCTTGATACTGAATTTGAAGGTGAAGCTACCGCATTAGCTGGCACTAACATTGGTTATTTACCGCAAGAGCCAATCCTTGACGAAACAAAGACAGTTAGGGAAATAGTTGAAGAAGGCGTTGCTACCGTTAAAAATGCGTTAGCACGTCTTGATCAAGTGTATAACGATTATGCTGAAGAAGGTGCTGATTTTGATAAGCTAGCTAAAGAGCAAGGCGAGTTAGAAGATATCATCAATAGCAACGATGGACATAATATTGATAACGTACTTGAGCGCGCTGCTGACGCTTTACGTTTACCTGAATGGGATCAAAAAATTGGCGTATTAAGTGGTGGTGAACGACGTCGTGTCGCACTTTGTCGTTTATTACTCGAAAAACCAGATATGTTATTACTGGATGAGCCAACTAACCATTTAGATGCTGAATCTGTTGCTTGGTTAGAACGTTTCTTACATGATTATCCTGGTACTGTGGTAGCAATCACCCATGATAGATATTTCTTAGATAATGTTGCGGGTTGGATATTAGAGCTTGATAGAGGACACGGTATTCCTTATGAAGGTAACTACTCTTCTTGGTTAGAACAAAAAGATGCTCGCCTTGAACGTGAAGGTAAAACTGAAAGCGCATTACAAAAAACTATCAAGCAAGAACTTGAATGGGTACGTTCAAATCCAAAAGCGCGTCAATCAAAAAGCAAAGCCCGTATGGCACGTTTTGAAGAGCTTAATAGCCAAGATCATCAAAAGCGTAATGAAACTAACGAGCTTTATATTCCACCTGGACCTCGTTTAGGCGATAAAGTACTAGATGTTAATAACTTAACTAAATCGTTTGGCGATAGAATGCTTATTGATGATCTAAGCTTTAGCGTACCTAAGGGCGCTATCGTTGGTATTATCGGGCCAAACGGCGCGGGTAAATCAACGCTATTCAAAATGATGTCAGGTGCTGAAAAACCAGATTCTGGTAATGTAGTACTGGGTGATACCGTTAAGCTTGCCAGTGTTGATCAGTTCCGTGATGATATGGACAACACAAAAACGGTTTACCAAGAAATCTCACAAGATCATGAAATTTTACAGATTGGTAATTTTGAAATTCCAAGTCGTGCTTATGTGAGTCGTTTTAACTTTAAAGGTAACGATCAACAGAAGATCATTGGTGACTTATCCGGTGGTGAACGTAACCGTGTCCATTTAGCTAAGCTTGTGCAAACGGGTGGTAACGTATTACTACTTGATGAGCCAACCAACGATCTAGATGTTGAAACGTTACGTGCACTTGAAGAAGCATTATTAGAGTTCCCTGGTTGTGCTATGGTTATTTCCCATGACCGTTGGTTCCTTGACCGTATCTCAACACATATTCTAGATTACCGTGATGAAGGTAAAATCAACTTCTATGAAGGTAACTTTACTGAATATGAAGCATGGTTGAAGAAAACATTGGGACCTGCTGCAACAGAGCCACACAGAATTAGATACAAGAAAATAGGTTAATAATCTTACCTATCTAAAGTCTATGAAAGCCAGTTAAAATTTTGATTTTAACTGGCTTTTTTGTGTCCAGTATCTTTTTACTTTTTAATAAAATGAGGCTATGCTAGAGATATACTGTAATAATATTTATTAGTCAGAATGGAAAGTAGACATGGATAATAGACGACAATTTACACGAATTTTATTTTCAATAAGTGCCGAAATAGAAATTGAAGAAAAAACATATCCAGTGTCTATCCATGATATATCACTTAATGGTGCCTTAGTTACCGCCATAGACAGTGAAGAATCATTGAAAGGTAAGCTCGGTACTTTACATTTTGTACTGTCAGACAGAGAGTCAGAAGTGACAATGAATATTGCTGTTGTTCACGAAGAAAAAGACGAGACCGGTTTGCAATGTAATGCTATTGATATAGACAGTGTTACACATTTACGTCGCTTGGTTGAGCTCAACCTAGGAGATAGCGAACAGCTTAATAAAGAATTGAGCCAGTTATCACGCGTAAGCTAAAAATTAGTTCGTGTAGAAGTTAGTGTTTAAGTTAATATAAATTTTCTACTTATTTACCCTAACCTTTTAGGAGTCTTAATGAATCATTTAGTTATCTCTTGTATTGGCCCTGATCAAACAGGTCTAGTCGACACCTTATCAAAAATAATTTCCAAGCATCAAGGTAATTGGCAAGTCAGTAGCTTGCATCATTTATCAGGTTTTTTCGCTGGCGTTATTGAAGTTGCTGTGGCAAGTGAAAAAAGCGAAAGCTTAATCAGTGAATTAAAAGCTATTAGTGGCTTGAGTTGCCAAATTGAAATGGCTAAGCCTAATTTACCTGACGTGTTTAGTAATTTAGTACTAGAAATTACCGCTAATGATAGAGCGGGCATAGTACAAGAAGTTTCCTCTGTTATTCATCATCAAAGTGGTAATTTAATCAAGTTAGTTAGTTCAACAAATAGTGCAGCCCATAGTGGGCAAGACCTATTTAAAGCGAAAGTTCAAATAGCTATTGATGATAAATCAGTTGATGAACTTATCAGTGCGCTAGAGAAAATAGCAGATGACTTAATGGTAGATATTTCCCGCTAGTATGCATTAAACGTATAAATAAAAACGAGTGCCATAAACACTCGTTTTTTATGTCTGTTTCAATTTAGCTGCTCGTAGTTAATATCACTTTAGAATAAGTGACTTAAAATTGATAACCTTAAGATAAGGTAGCTAAGAATTCAGCGGCTTTATTAATATCTCGGCTACGCTTCATATCGGGTAAACTCTTTAAGAACGTTGCACCGTATGGTTTATTCACTAACCTATCATCACAAATAACCATCACTCCGCGATCACTTACATCCCTAATGAGTCGCCCTACTCCTTGTTTTAGTGCAATGACCGCTTGGGGTAATTGAATTTTACTAAAAGGCTCTCCACCTTGACGTCTAACATCTTCACAGCGAGCCTGCAGTAGAGGGTCATCCGGCGAAGCAAAAGGTAATTTATCAATAATCACACAAGTCAGCTTATCACCTCGAACATCAACACCTTCCCAGAAGCTTGCCGTAGCCAGCAATACTGCATAGTCTTGTTCAACAAATTGCTCAAGTAGTTTTCGCTTGGCCATTTTACCTTGTACTAATAACGGATTATCAATACTTTTAGCCAAGGCTTCAGCAACCTGATGCATAACTCGATAACTGGTGAAAAGCATAAAACAGGCTCCTTTACTGGCTTTAATTAGCGGCTCGGCAAGTTCGGCAAGTTTTAACGCGCGATTTTTGTCATTTGCTTGAGGTAAATAACGTGGTACTACCAATTGTGACTGTGCTTGATAATCAAAGGGGCTATCGAGCATCAGTTGTTTGGCACTTTGCAAACCTAAATGCTGGGCAAAGTGATCGAAGCTATTATCTACTGCCAGGGTCGCGGAAGTGAAAATCCAACCCGCACCCGACTCTTTAACAACGGCACTAAACTTGTCACTAACCGTTAATGGCGTTTGATGTAATACCACGCTTCGGGGTGTGGTTTCATACCAAAAACTCATACCGTAACCTTCAATATTTGCCATCACGTCATACTGAGCAAGTAAATTTACTGCGCGGTCAAAGCAATTATCTATCGCTTCATTTCTTGAGACACACAGTTTTATCACTTGATATAGAAAGTCTAAATCAATTTTTAGATTTACAAATTTTTGCTGGAATTGAACTTGTTTATACTTTTCTCGCCAATTACCGCGCTCAGGATCATAGTTAAATAATAATCTAAACTCTTGGCAGGTTTTTTGAAGTTTTTCTGCAGCTAATCCTAATTGTTTAACATCGGTTAAACTACTGCGATGTACTTGTAATACGTCACTGCATAAATCTACCAGCTGTTTACTAGAGAAAGCCTCACCAAAATACTCACTGGCGATATCGCCAATTTGATGTGCTTCATCAAAAATCATTACCTGAGCTTTAGGAATCAGCTCACCAAAACCGGTATCTTTTAATGCCATATCAGCAAAAAACAAATGATGATTGACCACAATAATATCTGCGTCACTGGCTTTTTGACGTGCTCTAACCAAGTGACATGCTTCATAGTCTGGGCAGTCTCTTGCCAAACAGTTATCTAAGGTACTTGTTACAAAAGGAAAAATACTGGAGTCTTCACTAACATTAACTATTTCGCCAATATCACCACTTTGCGTACCATTTGCCCAGGTTTTTACTTTAACCAGATCTTGTAACATTTGCGCATCAAGTTGGCCACGGCTATCTTGATACTGCGCTAAACGGTAGTTACATAAATAGTTTGCACGACCTTTTAATAAAGCAACTTGCGCATTACTCGCCAGCGCCTTTTTGATTAGAGGAATATCTTTATGAAATAGTTGCTCTTGCAGATTCTTAGTGCCAGTAGATACCACTATTTTTTTAGGATTTTTCGGGTTTAATGCTAAAAAGGCAGGGATCAAATAAGCAAAAGTTTTTCCGGTACCCGTTCCGGCTTCAACGATAAGCGATGATTCTTTGTCTATTGCATGAGCAACATCAAGCGCCATATCAGTTTGCGCCTGACGAGGCGAGAAGCCAGTAATGGCTTTAGCTAAAGCGCCATCATTGGCAAAAGCTTTGCTTACATTAGAAATTGAACTATTAGTTGAGGCGGTCATGAATAAAAATAAATATCGGCAACGTTGCTTAAAGGCAGTTAAATCCTACCATTAAGCGAATAAGAATAGCTAAGGATTATATACCTATTACCTGCCAAAGTGCAGCGATTCAGTGCATATTGATTACTAACAACTATTAGATAATACCTTCATTTAGGGCAATCAATACGGCGCGCGTTCTATCTCGGGTATTTAGTTTTGATAAGATATTGGATACATGGTTTTTTACTGTACCTTCAGCAAGAAAAATACTCGCGGCAATTTCTTTATTAGAAAATCCTCCCGCCATTAACTTTACTATTTGGTTTTCTTTTTCAGATAACTTATCCAATACAGGAGATATATCAAAACCTTTATTCATTTGCTTCATCACTACGGGCTCTGCAACAAAACCTCCTTCTGCTAGTGTTTTCACTGCATTGACTAGTTTTTCTAAAGAAACATCTTTTAGTAAAAATCCATTAGCGCCAGCTTGCAAACTTTGCATGAACAACTCGCTATCATCAAAAGTAGTCAGCATCAGAATAGGTAATGAATTGCCTTGAGCCCTTAATATTTTTACTAACTCAATACCTGATATTTTTGGCATTCTAATATCAAGTAACAGCACATCAGGTTGCTGATCACTAAGCTTTAGCTGAGCTTGCTCACCATCTTCAGCCTGCCAAATAATATTAATATCATCACTTAAAGTTAATAAGCCCGCAATGCCCTGCCTCACCAATTGTTGGTCATCAACCAAAGCGACATTAATTATTTTACTTTCAAGGGTATTATCTGGGTTAGTTTGGAGAGTGCTTTGCACAGTTTTACCTAAATTACGATCAGTCATAGTTATCTTCCACTTGAATTTTTAAGGTACAACCGACAGGTGTTTTTATCAGTTCAACTACTCCTTGAAAGTCAGCTAAACGTTCTTGCATACCCAGAAGTCCACTACCTAATTGTTCTTTTGATAAAAACTCAGGTTGAGTAGCTGACATAGTTGTAGGTTTAGCTACACCATTATCAGCCAAATAAAGGTTTAGTCGTTTATCCTTTTTATCAGCTGATAGGGTAAATTTATTCGCCTTACCATGACGTATGGCATTACTTATCCCTTCCTGTAAGCAAAACATTAATTGTTGCTTCAAAGATAACGCATTAATCTCAGGCGAAGATTCTACCTTAAGCTGACAGTCAGGTAGCTGTTCAATAAGATCAGATAACTTTTCTACTAGATCAAATTGCTCCTCACTTCGCATTTCTTTCACTACTTCACGCACATCTGACAACAAGGTTTTAGCTTGCAGTAAATTTTGCGCTAACAAGGGCTTAAATTCATCGGGAACTTTATGACGACTCACTTCAAGGTTTAACGCTAAAACGGTTAACTGATGACCGATAACATCATGTAAGTCTCTTGAAATTCTCAAACGCTCTTTACGTTGTGATGATTCTTTTAACATAAATCGTGCCGCTAACAACTCTTGATTAATGACACTAAGCTCTTCTTTTGCTTTGACTTCTCTTAAGTTACTTTCAATGGCAGAAAAGCCAAATATTTGCAGCATGAGATAAATAATGATGTGGAAAAGTGTCTCAAGGACATCACCATTATATTTAATCATAAAATGTGCTGCTGCAATTGACAATATAATATACATCGCCTGACGGCGGCTAAAAATTAAAGAGAGTTGCGTTGCAATAAGTATAAATAAAATGGCTACGATGCCATATTTATCAAACTTGATTAACAGTAACACCACGATTATTTGGCAAAAGAGTAGTAACTTATCTCTTCGTAGAAAAGCTAGAGAGGGAGTTGAAAAAACGACTACCGAAAAAGCGATATAAAATATCAAAAAAGCTATTAATTTTAAATAAAACTCAATACCTACAGATAAGTTATTCAACGAAAGAAAGCAAATAATTGACCAGGTCAAAAATCCAGACAAGTGTAATAGCCAGTCTTTATGTAAATGTTCAGGAATAAATGACTTAAACATAATTTTATTGTACCGTAATTTTTTTTGAATAATAAAAAATACTTTAATGATGCTTTAGTGATAATAATTTAGTAAGGCTTAAGCGTTTATTAATCGCTATAAATTTTATATTAAAATAATTCTATATTAATTTCTGCTTTTTCTATTTTTTCTTCAATAGTAAATTTAGCTTCTTGGTATTCTGGACGACTAAATCTACCGACATTATTACTAAAACCATAACCTTCTTTTGGAATGCCAATAAAGTTAAAGTCTAACTTGTCATTACTATTTTCATCTTGATAAATTTTAATCGCATATTCGCCCGCAGGTAGATCTTTAAAGACTACTTCTTCTTGTTCGTTAGTCGCTTTAACACTTGAGCCCAACATTGCTTTACCCTGATTAAATGCTTTAGAACCTGAGTATAATCCAACCATCACATGGCCTTTACCTTGATTAACCTCACTAATATTTACCGTTAAGTCAGCAGCAACCGCTTGTTGGCTCATCACGGCGATTAACGATAATGAGCTAATGGCTGCTAGCGCTAAACTACTTACTGAGAAAGTGAGTATTTTTTTAATAAACATAATATTTTCCTTTTAACTTGAGTTAGCTATTTAAGAGCGCCTTAACAAAGACTGTTCGCTAAGCTATGTTGTTTCGACAAGGTAATGATAGGTAATATAGTTATTAGCTACAGGTGCCAAAAGTCACTTTTTAATCGGCTTGTTTACATAACTTGTGGCATGTCATTAAAAAACGATAACTTATCTGTAGATCTTCAAAAATGATGAGTATTGTTGAATAGTATTTTCTGCGCTGTAGTTAGGTTGATAAAAATAATTAAAGTTCTCGCGTCAAAAGTCATGAAGAAATAACAAAGAGCTTCACAAGTCGTAGGAAGAAAATGATAACTAAGTGCGCTTTGCTGACCTTAGTTACAGGTTGTTCTTTCGGACAAGAGCTAGCCAAT
>CAJWZC010000021.1 GCA_913049915.1 uncultured Colwellia sp. | reverse complement strand
GTTGGTATTGTTTGGTTTAACCGTCCTTGGTTTGATGAATTATGTGCAGAACACGAGTTTCAACTGTTAATGAAAAATCATGATAATATTGCACGTTGTGAAAATTAAGCTTATTTCTTTTGATATAATTTACAAATTTTAATCCAATAATGAGTTAACCAGCATTAATTTTGGATAATGCCACCACCATCATCAATAGCACCACGTGTTGACACTCGTCTATACGGTGAAACTTGCTCTTCCTCTTCTACTTTTATTTTTACTTCTTTTGTTGTTTCAACACTTTTAATGTTAGCCACTTTAGAAAATATGTAAGGATTACTATCAGCTAAATTTAATAATCTTTCCAACTGCTCTGCATCGGAGTCAGCCATTGATAACAGTTGATTAAGTAGTTTAGGATCCGTGATGGCGATGTCATCTAATCGTTCGATAAGAACAGGGTTATCTTCTGCAATAGTGATTAGCATGTTGGTAGAGCTAGCTGCAAAGGCACTAGGTAAAAAAACACTGCTAGTTAAGGCTAGTACTAGAGATAAAGCTTTAATATATTTTTTCATGATATTTCCCATTCAATTTTTGTGAAGTATGTGGTTTATTTAAAGTTATCGATGTATTTCTTTACGTAATGTGTAAGTTATTAAGGAGGGATGAGTTCCCTTTAAATCTGGAAGTAAATTTATAGGTTGGGTGCTCTTTTGACCATGACAGCCAATTACAGCTTATTTAATACTGCTACTCTTCTTAGTTTTCAATGTTTTTATGCTTAATAAGTTATTGTTTAACATTCAATTATTCTATATTTATTTTTTTATCAATATTTCTGTTTAAAATTACTGATATTTATTTTTCGTAATGCTATGTCATTTTTATTGGACAATTAACCGAAAAAATAGGTTTGTTCCACTACATTTTACCAATGACATTATTTTTGTAATGGCGTGTAATGTTTATTTATCATTAATGATGAAATAATGATTAAACGCTAAAAAATAATAAAACGTCCTGAGAGTATTCATGCTTTGAGGATGAGGAAGGCAATCATAATGCATGCGGCGTTATCACCAGACTTAAATCAAGAATTGAATTTTGGCTTAAACCGAGGTGCTTATGCAATTTCAAAGCCAGAAATATGTACTGGAACGCGTGGATTAAAGGTAATAAATATGAATAGTTCAACGCCATGCAACCAAGTTCACACAAGACAACTAGATGAAAGTATGCTTACAGATTTAGCCAAGCATCAAAGGCATGTTAAGGGAGCACATAAATGCTGTCAATGTGCATACAACTCTGGTTACCAACAAGGTTCTCTGTTACAAAAATTCATTAGTTTAGATATTGAAAGTTTATGTGATGCGCATGCAAACGTTGATGGACACTTTAAAAGTATCCATCAAGCTTTTGCTCTAGGGTATAGCGATGGCGTAAATTCCTTTATTCTTAGCTAGTAGCACCTTTTAAAGTAGTTACTGCGATTTTGTAGAGCCATTCAAGGGAAGTTTAAAGGGGGATGAATTCTTATTTATTCGCTGTTTTATAACCGGAGTGTTTAATGAAAAACAGAATAACACTAATGAAGCAATCTAGTTTTAATCTGGTTCAAGTTAATATAATGAATGGTGGTAATAACATCATGAGAACTTCTTATGAAGTGATAGACTCTATTGAGGATGTTATTGGCCGTTTTGGTAGTTTAAAAGAAGCCCAGAATTTTATTAAAATGTTATGTCTGCTAAATCACCAAGGCATAGCACAAGAAATGTCTATATATAAAGGTGAGTAAAAATTTCTATCTTAGTAGCTGATTTATAGTTACTACCTTTTACTTCGCGAAGCGTAGATTCAAATATAAACAAGGGCAACCAGCTAAATACTGGTCGCCCTTTTTTGTTATTACTTATTAACCCATCACTCGTAAAATTATTTAGCTAATGATTTTCTATAAAAACCATAGTATTCATGACTTTATAATACAGTTTCGTGTCTCTATCTGATTTTAAACTATGGCTTCTATTAGGATAAAATATAAATTTAAACTACTTATTATATTCAATTAATTTATTGATTAAGGGCTTACTGCCTTGGTAATATACTTTTTTCAGTCGATGAGATGTTAACTATATACTTGCTGATTAGTTTAACGAAAATTGAGTGGTAGTAAATTGTCATTCCTTGTCATTCCTTGTCATTTTGTGCCATTTTATATTATATAAAATTAGTATGTTCTATGGGTATAACTTCTTTTTATTGTTGAACATTATGATACTTTTATTGTCACTGGTTTCTAATTGCTACACTGTTGCTTATTTCGGATATGTTCATGTTACTGAGATTTTGTAAATATATATTGTTGTTCAGTACATAAGCTACTTTATTTACATCAGGAGAAAACTTGGTAAACATGAGTTGGCTATTGGTTATCTCTTTCCCTCCCAACTTTACTAAGTTTGTTATTAGTAAAGTCAAATAACTAATAATCACCACGACTTTTTGAACAGTATACTTTTTACTGTTAGTGTAAATTAATAATTTACTGTGGCCATCTGAAAAATGTAGTCGTCTATACTCAGTGTTTCGTATGCAACTAAAGGGATTAACTGTTTTTGTCGCATAATATTTCTTACGTATAATTTTCGATAACGTTAGCTGATCAAACACTAGGTGGTATACAACACATCTTCAGGTTAAGGACGATGAATAAACACATTGACTGTAAAATAATAGTTTCGTAGTAGCTTTATAATGGTTTAATAACAAGCTTCGCTAGAAAGAAGGCAATAACCGTATAAATATCACATAGGAGCTATTGAAAATGAGTTCTTAGGCTCCATATTTATAATCCACCCTCATTTTGATTGGTAGCATACATGACATACGCATTAGAGATCAGCGGACTGGAAAAAACCTATAAAGGCGGTTTTCAAGCGTTGAAAGGCATTGATTTAACTGTTGAACAGGGCGACTTTTTTGCTTTGCTTGGCCCTAATGGCGCAGGTAAGTCTACTTCTATTGGCGTAATTACTTCGCTGGTCAATAAAACCGGTGGTAAGGTAAAAGTCTTTGGTTATGACATTGATACCGACTTAGAAAAAGCTAAAAGCTTTATTGGTTTAGTGCCACAAGAATTTAACTTTAGTCAGTTTGAGCCATTGGTTAATATTTTAGTCAATCAAGCAGGCTACTATGGTTTAAGTAAGTCTGTTGCTATACAGCGTGCAGAAAAATACTTAAAGCAGCTAGAATTATGGGACAAGCGTGATGAACCCGCTCGTTCACTATCTGGTGGTATGAAACGTCGCTTAATGATTGCGCGTGCCTTAATGCATGAACCCCAAATGTTGATTTTAGACGAGCCTACTGCGGGTGTTGATATTGAACTACGTCGTTCAATGTGGGATTTTCTAAAAGCGTTAAACGAGCAGGGTATTACGATTATCCTTACCACGCACTATTTAGAAGAAGCTGAAATGCTTTGTCGCAATATTGCCATTATTGATGGTGGTGAAATTGTTGAAGATACCAGTATGAAAAAATTACTCGCGCAACTCGATGTTGAAACCTTTGTTTTAGACCTGCAAGTGAATCTAACGCTAAGTACATTAACGCAATTTGCCGAGCAATCAAAATCAATCGCTTATCGGGTTATTGATGATCATACCTTGGAAGTCGATTTAAATAAGTCGCAAAATCTGAATCAAATTTTTGAACAATTAAACACCGCTAATATTGAAGTACTGAGTATGCGTAATAAAAGTAACCGCTTAGAAGCTTTATTTGTTAGTTTGATCAATAAAAAATCGAGTACTACTAAAGCAAAGCACCAAAGTGCTGTTGTGGGAGTAAACTAAATGAATAATTCTATTGCGTTAAAAAGTATTTTAACGAAAGAAATCCAACGTTTTACCCGTATTTGGGTACAAACCTTAGTACCACCTGCTATAACTATTAGCTTGTATTTTGTTATTTTTGGTTCATTAATTGGCTCACGTATTGGTGAAATGGGCGGGTTTGATTATATGTCGTTTATTGTGCCAGGCCTTATTATGATGAGTGTTATTACGAATTCATACTCTAATGTAGCTTCGTCATTTTTTAGCGCCAAGTGGCAGCGAAATGTTGAAGAAATGTTAGTCGCGCCAGTACCTAACTGGGTTATTGTTGCGGGTTATGTTGGCGGTGGCATGTGTCGTGGTATTTTAGTTGGCTTGATTGTAACGTTAGTTTCCTTGTTATTTGTTGATATTCAGCTGCATAACATTTGGGTGATTATCGCTACGGTTACGCTAACCTCAGCAACTTTTGCGTTAGGTGGTTTAATTAACGCTATTTTTGCTAATAGTTTTGATGATATTTCAATTATACCAACTTTTATTTTAACGCCGTTAACTTATCTTGGCGGTGTGTTTTATTCGATTAGTTTATTGCCAGAATTTTGGCAGGGCGTTTCTCAAGTAAACCCAATTGTTTATATGGTTAATGCGTTTAGATATGGCTTTTTAGGTATATCTGATGTGAGCCTAGTGACTGCCTTTTCTGTCATTATTTTCTTTATTGTGACGTTATTTACCATTGCGATGGTACTTATTTCTAAAGGGATAGGGCTAAGAAGCTAATATGACCGTAAATAAGAAAGTTAACATGGTAGCTAACAAGGTAGATAAAATAAATTTATTTGATAGTGAAACAGCACTGGGTGATTCTAAAGCGATTATTAGTAATCAAGACGATATCCATGAAAAGCTTGATGAAGTGGTGAATAGACACCTGACTCATGCTTCACAAAAACCTTACCAAAAACACACTGAAGAAGCTTTCGTACAAATGGATGCTTTGGTAAAGGCTTTTTTAGTGGTAAATCCTGAAGGTGAGATAATATTAGATGCCTGTTGTGGCGTCGGGCAAAGTACCCGGATTTTAGCAAAGAAAAATCCACAAGCGCTAGTGATTGGCGTAGATAAGTCTGACCATCGAATTAATCGTAATGTTGAAGGCTTTGATGCAAGTGATGGTTTTATTGCGGAGAACTATCATTTAGTACGTGCAGATTTAAATGATTTTTACCGCTTAGTTAAAGAGGCTAACTGGTTGGTAGCCAAGCATTATATTTTATATCCAAACCCTTGGCCTAAGTCTAAGCACTTACAACGCCGTTGGCATGGTAGTGCTGTTTTCCCACAAATGACCAGTATTGGTCACCAGCTAATCTTACGTAGTAATTGGCGTATTTACTTAGCTGAGTTTCAACAAGCGTCAAAATTGGTCGATTTGCAGGGAGAAATATTGGTGTTACCAGTAGTTGACTCTTCAGAAGCATTAACGCCTTTTGAAGCTAAATTTCAAGCGAGTGGCCAAGTTTGTTGGGAACTTACACTAAAACGATAATGAATATAGTTACTATTGTTGACGAAATTAGGAGACTTTTGTAGTATTTTTTATTAAAGTGCCTTTTTTCGTATTTGTTATAAATAGCCAATAATTATAAAACTTGCGACTGTGCACAACAGGATTTGGCCAAGTAAGTTAATATAGTGAAAGTAAAGTGAATAACTATGAGAGCAACTAAGCGCATTGCTGATGCGACCCAAGAGTCTTTACATCGAATTTTTACTGTTGCTGAGGCACCAGATTCTACGTTGGGGCTTCTTGAGCAAGAGATGTCACAAAATTTGGTTGGTTTTCTAAATAACCATATTGTTGCCAGTAAAAATGCATTAACGGATATTGAGCAAGATTTTATTAATCCTCATATCCCAGAGCAGCCTGAATTTGTCTCAGATCATATGCATCATTTACTTGATAAATTAGTCGCGCAATCTGTACACACTTCTAGTCCTAGCTTTATTGGTCATATGACCTCAGCGTTACCTTCTTTTATTTTACCGCTGTCTAAGTTGATGGTTGGTTTAAATCAAAACTTAGTTAAAGTTGAAACATCAAAAGCTTTCACGCCACTAGAACGTCAAGTTTTAGGCATGATGCACAATTTGGTCTATCAACAAGATGATCACTTTTATCAAAACTGGATGCATAGTGCAGAGCACTCCCTTGGATCCTTTTGTTCAGGTGGTACTGTCGCTAATATTACCGCGTTATGGGTCGCCCGAAATAAGCTACTTAAAGCTGAGGGTAATTTTAGAGGTGTATCGCGCGAAGGATTACACTGTGCTATGAGGCACTATGGTTATCAAGATTTAGCTATTTTAGTGTCTGACCGTGGTCATTATTCATTAAAAAAATCGGCGGATATTCTTGGTATTGGTCAAGAGAATGTTATTGCTATTCCTACCGATGAACATAATAAAATAGATTGCCATAAGTTGGCGGACAAGTGTCAACAACTTGCCGCACAAAACGTCAAAGTACTCGCTATTGTTGGCGTTGCTGGTACTACAGAAACAGGTAATATTGATCCACTTGATAAAATGGCTAAAATCGCTAAGCAAAATCAATGTCATTTTCATGTTGATGCCGCTTGGGGTGGGGCAACACTATTATCAAATAAATATCGTCCTTTGCTTAAAGGTATCGAACAAGCCGACTCAGTGACCATTGATGCGCATAAACAGATGTATGTTCCTATGGGGGCTGGTTTAGTGATTTTTAAAGATCCTACCTCTGTGAGTGCTATTGAGCATCACGCGGAATATATATTACGAAAAGGTTCAAAAGATTTAGGTAGCCATACGCTGGAAGGATCTCGTCCAGGTATGGCTATGTTAGTTTATGCTAGTTTGCATATTATTAGCCGACCCGGTTATGAAATGCTGATTAATCAGGCCATTGAAAAAGCAGAGTACTTTGCTGAGTTAATTACTCAACATGATGATTTTGAGTTAATAACGCGTCCTGAATTATGCCTATTAACGTATCGTTATGCACCTAAGTCAGTACAAGTTTTGTTAGCGCGTAATAATACTGAAGCGAATAAGTCGGTGAATTTATTGATTGGTAAATTGACGAAGTTTATTCAAAAGCGTCAACGTGAAGATGGTCGTTCTTTTGTCTCGCGGACTCGTATTGAAGTGAGTCGATATGGTGGTGAAAAAGTTATTGTCTTTAGAGTTGTGTTAGCAAACCCATTAACTACTAAAGAAATTCTACAAGATATTTTACAACAGCAATGTTTGTTAGCACAGGAAAGTGAAAACTTTTTACCTGAGTTGCTCCGCGCGGCAAAATAAAATTACTTATTAGTTGTTTATAGTAGCTAAGAAAAAAGGCTCACGTTAAGCAATTACATTAATTGATTGACGTGAGCCTCTTTCTTTTTAACCGATAAATAAAGTTAGGTAAGCTAGTCTACTTAATTTTATTAGTCATGATGTTAGTAGTTATGGTACAAGCCAAACTCTTGGTTTATTTTGAGGTTTTGCTTATTTGCCCAAATATAATAGTCTTTGTCTTCTAATTCACTTGCTGCATCTTTATCAAGTAAGATAATAGCATTTTCATGCAACTGTAACGCCGATGCAGGACAAGCTGCAGACAATGCACCCGTTACCATATCTTTTACCGATTTTGCTTTATTCTTACCCGTTGCCATCAGTAATACATATCTTGCATCAAGAATGGTAGCAATACCCATGGTCATCGCTAATGTTGGTTGAAATTCATCAGCAGTAAACAAACGGCTATTATCATCAATAGTCTGCTGAGTGAGTGTTTTAATGCGAGTACGTGAAGCTAAGCTTGACGTTGGTTCATTAAAACCAATATGTCCATTTGCACCAATACCTAAAATTTGTAAATCGATACCGCCAGCTTGAGCAATTTTATCTTCGTAAGCTAAGCCTTGCTCTCTTGGATTTTCACCATTGCTACACGTTGGTACGAAGGTCTTAGACTTATCAATATCAACATGATTAAATAAGTTTACATTCATAAAATGACGGTAACTCTGTTCATTTGTTCCATCAATACCCAAGTATTCATCTAAATTAAAACTGGTGGTCTCACTAAAACTAAGTTCTCCAGCTCTGTGCTTATTAACCAATTCTTGATAAAGGCTAATTGGCGTACTGCCTGTCGCTAAACCTAAAACAGGGTTTGATTTTTTATTGATTAACTCTGCAACCCATTCTGCTGCACTTTGTGCAACTTGTTGTGCATCATCAAAAATAATAACTTGCATGTCTTTTCCTTAGAAAATGAAATTAATAAAGCATCACTATACGCTTATATTTAGAGCGATAAATTTTTAGCAGTATAACTATCAGTTACATTATTAAAAAATGACAGCGCTGTCAATTATTAATGTTATTTGTTAATAGTTATCTATATAGCAATATCTCTTTTTAAAAGCAGAATGTACTATTTCAGTTGATAGTAATATCACTATATTATAGCGTCTAAATAGCTAAAGTACTCTCGAGGTTGGATTTTTAGCTATATTGGGTAGATAAAAAATAGTTATTTTACTAAATATTTAGATATCATTACTCATTGAGTGCATTACTCCATGCTTAATACAAAGTCCATTAAATTTGTTGTCACTCAGAGCTTTCCAGCGGTTTAAGAACAAATATGATTTTTTGTAATATAGTTATCCTAGATGAAAGAAATCTTATATGGTTATCGAATCACTGAATAGATTAGTGATCTCATTGATGGTGGTACAGTGGCTTTTATTCTGGTAAAAATTGGGCGCACAGCGATAGGTTTGATATGTATACAGCGATTGATAGCTAGTGAAACAATATATAAAGAAGACTTTCAGCAAGTGTGCAGTTTTATTGAGCACCTTAATATGTGCCTCACTATGACCCGATATAACCAATAAATCGATTTTATAGGCTTTGTTTGATGAATACCCGAATACAATTAATTACTCGTTTCATCAAGTCTTCTGATAAACTAGCGATAATTTCTTAGTTAAATGCCTTAAGCGCTAATAATTTTCATGACTCAATCTAACACATTTTCTACTAACTTTATTTTAGATAAAGCCCATTACACTGAATGCTACACGCAATCTAGCACTCTGACTCATGATAAAAAAACATACTTCAAAGCTAATGTTTTAACGGTATTTGGTTTAATTATTTTGTTAGCTACACCAGTAAATCCTTATGCTGCTTGGTTCGTTATTGCTTTAGGGTTGCTTGAATCAATTAGTGTTTATTATCATAAACCTTGGTGGGTGATTAGACAGATGCTTAGTAAAGCTTCCAACAGTAAGGTAAACCTTACTATTGATCAACAGGGCATATTAACTGAATCATTTCATATCAACAGTCGAATTTTGTGGCCTGATGTGACACTAATTACTGAAACTGGTTTAGGTTTTGTAATTTCTTTCAGCTTAGGTAAAAGTCTTACAGGCAAAGATATTGCCAGTAAGAGCTATATCTCTAAAGCGTGTTTATCAGAGGAAGCCAGCGCTTTTATTGTGGCTAAAATACTCGCTATTGCTTAGAGTAAGTCAGATAAATTGAAGTAAATAAGTTGAAATTAAGTACCTATGTCTAAAAAAGCATTTATGCGCTTATCAAATCCTACGTTTATAGTGCTATTTTTAGTGTTATGGGCAGGCTTACTTTTCAGTTCTAGCCACACCCTAACTGAATTAACAGATTATATTTTCTTTACCTTTCTAGGTACTGTTGGTGCTATCTTCGCTAACTCAACCGGGGCTGGTGGTGGCGTGGTGTTTATTCCCATGTTTACTCAGCTTAATTTTACTGAGCAACAGTCAATTGCTACAAGCTTTGCTATTCAATGCTTCGGTATGACTGCGGGCGCTGTTACTTGGTGGCATCATTATAAAACTGAAAAAACAGAGTTACGTTTATGGCAAGGCTTTAAACGTATTATTTGTGTGACTACTATTGCTTCGGTAATTGGCCTTAATTCAGTCTTTATTATCCACGTTGATTCTCCAGCTACTTTACCCATCAGTTTTAGCTGGTTTTCATTGCTATTAGGTTTTTTTATTATCTTAACTATTTATTTACTACAACCGCACCGTGAGCGAAGTCAGCTATATTATGTAGATTATATCGCGATGGTATTGATTGGTTTATTTGGTGGTGCTGTTACCGCTTGGTTAAGTGTTGGCGTTGGCGAGTTATTAGTTATTTATCTGCTTTTACGTCATTTTGATATTAGTATGGCTGTCGCTGCTGCTGTAATAGTTTCCGCTGTCACCGTTTGGACAGCAATCGCACAAGTTAATAATGACGTTTATTGGCAAGTTGTTTTATTTGCAGGCCCAGGAGCCGTATTAGGTGGAATATTTGCTAAAACGGTAGTCACCCACTTATCAGCCACTAAGTTGAAGTTGTTCTTTGCTTGTTGGTTACTGTTAAGTGGTGCTGTGGGGCTAAGTTAATAGATAATCAGAAAAAAAATCCTTAATGAGAATTGTTCTCAAAAACCTTGACAGCCTTTGCTGTCCTTGTACAATCCGCTCACAGTATTTTATTGAGACACGACTTATGTTCAAAAAATTGTTTATTATCTTATTTATTACATTCTTTTTTATAACCAGTTTTATCGCTAATGCGAGTGAAGAAGTGAACGTTTACTCATACCGACAACCTTTTCTTGTTGAACCTTTATTTATCAAGTTTACTGAACAAACAGGCATTAAAGTAAATGTGGTGTTTGCTAAGAAGGGCATGGCTGAGCGTTTAGCGCGTGAAGGTAAGTATAGTCCTGCTGATATTTTACTCACGACAGATATTAGTCGCTTGATTGAACTGCGTGATAAAGGTTTAGTACAACCAGTTAACTCTTCAGTATTAAGCAGCGCAATCCCTAAACAATACCAAGCACAAGACAATACCTGGTTTGCTTTAACTACTCGCGTTCGTAATATCTATTCAGCGAAACGTTTAGGAAAAATAGATTTAAATTATGAAGATTTAGCGGATGAAAAATATAAAGGTCGTGTTTGTACGCGAAGTGGTAAACACCCTTATACTGTTGCTTTAGTTGCTTCAATGATCAGTGAGCATGGCGAAAAATATACGTTAGATTGGCTTAAAAAAGTGAAGACTAATTTAGCGCGTAAACCCCAGGGAAGTGATCGTGCGCAAGTACAAGCGATTCATCAACAACTGTGTGATATTTCTTTAGGTAATAGCTATTACTTTGGCAAAATGCTAAAAGATGAAAAACAAAAGGTTTGGGCTGATGAGGTGTATATTAATTTCCCTAACCAAAATAATCGTGGTGCTCATATTAATATCTCAGGCGTTGCTATGGCTAAATATGCCCCTAATGCAAAAAATGCTCAAGCGTTAATGGAATTTTTAGTTTCTAAACCAGCGCAAGCGTTATACGCACAAACAAACATGGAATATCCCGTTCGTGAAGGTGTTGCGGTATCCAAGTTAGTTGCTTCTTGGGGTAGTTATAGAGCAGATGCTTTACCGTTAGAAGATATTGCAAAAAACCGTAAAACAGCATTAAAGCTATTAGATCAAGCACAGTTTGATTTGTGATAGCACTGTATAACAGTAGATTATGGAAGTTATCTAGTTATTTAATTGCACTGGTATTGATAGTGCCAGTGTTGGTTATGCTAGTTGGTGGCTTGAGTGCTTCAACGCAACTGTTTGCTCATTTATGGCAAACAGTGCTACCAAGCTATCTTGAAAACACTGTATTACTTGCCTTTTGGGTAGTGTTATTAGCGTTATTTTTTGGTGTGTTTAGTGCTGGAATCATTACACAAACTAATATTGTTTTTAAGCAGCAGCTACGTTGGTTATTACTATTACCCTTAGCGATGCCTGCCTATTTAGTTGCTTATCTTTACACCGATTTATTTGATTATGCCGGTCCAGTCCAACGTGCGTTAAGAGACTGGTTTGGTTGGCAATCGCCAAATGATTATTGGTTTTTTGATCTTCGTACCTTACCGGGTGCAGCCTTAATGTTAGCACTGGTGTTATTTCCTTATATTTATATGCTAACGCGTGGCGCTTTTGAGCAACAAGATCAAAGTTTAATTCGTGCAAGTCGATTACTTGGCTTAACCGCAAAACAAAGTTTCTTTAAAGTAGCGCTCCCTTTGGCAAGACCTGCTATTGCTGTTTCGGCCAGTCTTGTCTTAATGGAAACTTTAGCTGATTTTGCTACCGTACAATATTTCTCTGTTAACACCCTAACTACCGCCATTTATGATACTTGGCTTGGTTATGGCGATCTTGGCGCGGCTAATGCTTTAGCCAGTATTTTGATGTTATTAGTGTTTTTTGTTGTGCTAACAGAACAACGAAGTAGGGCAGGGCTTCGCCATCAAAGCGCTAGACCTAACTTAAATAGAGAGCTAATAAAACTTTCGGTTAGCCAACAAATTATTGCTAGTGTTTTTTGCTGGGCACTAGTTACTTTAGGTTTTTTATTACCGTTAATCTTATTGATTATTATGGCTGTTCAATACAGTGATATTGCACAGTTATCTGTTTTATTGTCTACTGGCGTCAATTCACTAAAAGTGTCAGTATTTGTGGCGACAATTGCGGTAGTTATTGCTTTATCATTAGGTTTATATCAGCGTTTACACAATGATAAATATCGAAAAGTCCCACAAGTGATATCAGGTTTTGGTTATGCCATCCCCGGTACGGTTATAGCTATGGCCATGTTGTCTACTTTAGGTCCTCTTGATCACTGGATTAACGCGGTTGTTGAATATATAGGTTTTAGTGCGCCAGGATTAATTTTATCTGGTTCTATTTTTGCTATTGTTTTTGCGCTAGTAGTACGTTTTTCAGCGATAGCTAATGGCACCATCGCAAGTGGCATAAAACAAATACCTCAGTCATTAGATTATTCGCCAGCATCGTTAGGGGTAAACCTAAAGGGGAGTTTAACTAGGGTACATCTACCTATTTTAACACCAGCAATATTGGTCGCATGGTTATTAGTTTTTGTTGAAGCAATGAAAGAATTACCAGCCGTATTATTATTGCGTCCCTTTAATTTTGAAACGTTAAGTAGCCAGATTTATCAGCTTATTTCTGATGAAATGTTAGAACAAGGTGCTTTAGGGGCTATCCTCATTGTATTGTTCGGCTTATTACCTATAGTGCTACTGAATAAGAGTAAGGACAAAGTATGACCACGTTGTTAACTACCCAGCCACTTCCTGAGTTACCCGCCGAGCCAATGGCTCAGCTAACTATCCAACAACTTTCCGTAGTACTACAAGATAAAGTGATTTTATCAGCGTTGGATTTAAGTCTTAACGAGGGCGATATTTTAGGACTTGTTGGTGCCAGTGGTTGTGGTAAAACAACCTTGCTTAATGCTATCGCTGGTTTTAGTAAGCCAACGACAGGTAAAATAGTTGTTGATGGTCATTTACTTAGTTGTAATGGACTTAATAATGATGAGCACTGTGTACCGGCAGAACAACGTCAAGTCGGCATGATTTTTCAAGATTATGCGCTATTCCCTCATTTAACGGTAAAAGAAAATATTGCTTTTGGAATAAGTAAACTAAAAAAAATAGCGCAACTTGAACAAATCGATCACTTACTAGCTATATTAAAACTAACCGATCACAGTGACAGTTATATCCATCAGCTCTCAGGTGGTCAGCAGCAACGTGTAGCTATTGCTAGAGCTTTAGCGCCACAACCTAAATTATTATTACTCGATGAACCTTTTTCAAATATAGATGCGCGCCTTAGACATGAATTGATGGTAGAAATAAGGCAGTTGTTAAAGCAGTTTAAGACGACGGCTATTTTTGTCACCCATAATAAAGATGAGGTATTCACCTTTGCAGATAAAATGGCCGTTATGGCACAGGGTAGGTTATTACAATTTGATGCGCCTAGTATTCTTTGCCAGCAACCTAATAGTTATCAAGTAGCTGATTTTTTACAGTTAGGAAGTTGGCTTCCTTGCCAAGTCAATTCAGTAGGCGCTCAGAGTTTGTTAGGGAAGCTTGATATAGATAATAGTAGTGGTAATAATGGCAGCTTAGTTTATTTACTCGTCAAGTCAGCTAATTTACTACTCAATGTTTTAGCCGATGGAAATACTCACCTGAAAGCCAATGCACAAGTTGAATATATTAGTGTTACTGAGCAAGGTTATCATTACTACTTAAGTAGCCTCGATGATGCAGCGATGGATAAGTCTATGGTATTTGATAAGCTAAGTTTATACAGTGATATTGCCCTATCAATAAAGCAACAAGTAGTGTTAACTATTAAGCCGCATGATTTTTTATTTTTTAATAAAAGTAATTAATCGCTTAACGAAAAATCTCATTGCAAGATGTTACAGTTTCATTACAAGCTATTACAGTCTCTTAGAGGCTTTGCTTTTATAATTTAATTATTAAAGCAAAGTCGTTTAATTTTAAGGAGTCTGTCATGACATCAAGTATTGAACTTGTAGAAAATACGCAACCACTTGAAACTAATAATGATAAACAATTAAAGCAAACTTTACTGTTGATTGAAAATGATCATTACCTCAGTAAAGTCTTCTTAGTAAGTAATAATGAACTAGGTTATCAAACTACAACAATACGTACCAGTGAAGTCTTGAGTCAGGATCTTAAAAATCACTTAGGAGACAATCAACCGGACATGATCGTGTTAGACATTGGTTTTGCTGCAAAAGTACAGTTCTTAATCATACGGGATCTTCGCGCCATATTTGATGGACTACTTATTATCGTATCAAACGTGAATGATGAACAAAAGCAAATTGATGCTTTTAAGCTAGGTGTGGATGACTATTTACCTAAACCTATTGATAATCTGATATTAATTATGCGTATAGAGGCTTTATTTCGTCGTCAAACTAATAAAGTAAATCAAGTAGAATTAGCTAGTTTGACGATGGGAGATGTTTGTTTACAGCCTAAGTCACAGCGGTGTTTTATTAATGGAGAAATGGTGAAGTTAACAACCTTTGAATTTAATTTATTGAAGTTTCTCATTGAATATCAGGGAAAGATATTATCCCGAGATAACCTCTACAATATGTTACTTAAAAGGTCTTATAATGGTGAAGAACGGACACTTGATATTAGAATATCTCAATTACGTCAGAAATTGACGGTAGGTGGTATGAAGAATAATCAAATAGAAACAGTTTGGGGGCAAGGGTATATGTTTCATAATATTACTTCCTAACTTCACCGCGAAATAAAGCCAATATAAGTGGAGGATATAAAAAATTCACTTATATTGGACGATTCTAATATCGTCGTTTTTTTCTTATATAAATAGCTAATCGCTTTACCTTATTATTTGTTTTTCTGTATACTCGCCATAATCTTTTCTTAGCTATCAATGCTGGAGCTTTTTTTGCTAGCTGTAATACGCGTTTTTTTAATGACCTTGGCGTTGGTCATCATTTGTTCAATCTCTGTTGTTTATTCACTATTACGGCCTTTTCATCGTAATAATGTTTATCATACAGCAAGGTTTCTTGGAAAAATCCCTAAAATTCTAGGTGTTGAAGTAGAAGTTAGAATTCCTGAATCGGTTAAAGATATCGGTCCTGTTGTCTGGATGGCAAATCATCAGAACAGTTATGATCTTTTTACTCACGCCAATGCAGTCTTACCTGGTACGGTGAGCGTAGGTAAAAAAAGTTTAAAATGGATCCCTTTTTTTGGACAAATGTATTGGTTGTCAGGTAATATTCTAATTGATAGAAAAAATACCAGTAAAGCAATGAATACCATTGAACTAACAGCAGATAAAATAAAGAAAGATAAACTTTCTATCTGGATGTTCCCTGAAGGTACCCGGAGCCGAGGAAAAGGTTTATTACCGTTGAAAACAGGCGCTTTTCGCACAGCTATGCAAGCAGAAGTGCCGATAGTACCAATTTGTGCGAGTAACCAAGTTGGTACTATCAACTTAAATCGCTGGGACAATGGTAAAATAATTATCGAATTTCTAGATCCGATACAACTCAATGATGCAAACCGCGAGAACTTACGTGTAATAATTAATGAAGTACATGGATTAATGTCTGATAAAATAGAGAAGTTATCGATTGAAGCAGCGGCTTATCATAATAAATAGTACAAGTTATTGATAAAAAATAAATAGGTAATAAAGATGATTGATGAACAATTACAAGAATGGTTTGCCCACACCGAAATGCTGATTGCTGAGTTGCTTGGCGATGGTACTAATGAAGAAGTTTACCACACTATAGAACATCACTTTGCTAGTAGTGATTTTGATGTATTAGAGAAGGCGGCTATTTCAGCATTTAAACTAGGGTTCGAGATTGAAGAACCAGAAGAGGCTGAATTAGAAAATGGCGATAAAGTGTTTGCTTTTGATATTGCGACGGAACAAATGTTAGATGTAGACTTGATCAAAAAAGAAACTCAAGCTATGTTTGAGCTGGCAAAGAAATGTGGCGTTGACTATGATGGTTGGGGTACATACTTTGAAGAATAGCGTTAAGGGGTAAATCCTTTAAGGCTTGAACACTTGTAGAAAATATTTTAAAATGTGCAACATAATAAGCTAGTTTTTTAAATTAGCTTGCTGGTGATAAGATACACTAGCTGATATTCGAAATTATTAATATCTTACATACTAAGGAAAGTAGACCATGGAATGGCTTAGCAGAACACTATCAAAAGAACCTACTGTACTTGCTCTCTTAATAACTTTAGTTGTTACTATTTTTTTTTGCGGCAAGAAAAGCGTACTTAAATCATTCAGCTAAAATGAAAAAGATAGATGATATATTTAACATTAAATAATGTTTGAATAGTTTATTTCATCAAGTTAAATTTTTATAAGTTAGTTTTAGACGTTTAATTTTTCTCATTAAAGTAAGGTTAACGCTGTTTCCCTTATCTTAGTCGTTATTTACACTGTGCACTTGAGTCTCTGATAATAAGTTTTGGTACATATTGGCTGATGGTAACTTGATTTTTTTGCTTACGAACTTGGCTGAGAAGTAAATTTGCTGCATCTTCAGCGATTTGACCATTGGGCTGATCAGCCGTCGTCAGTTTTGGCCAAGTTTGACGTGAGAATGGGCTGTTTTCAAAACCCACAATAGATAATTGTTCAGGTATCGAAATATCCATTAATCGTGCTGCAAATAATGCACCCGCTGCAATTTCATCATTACAAGAAAAAATAGCCGTAGGACGTATTTTATTACTTTCAGTAGACATCAATTGCTTTGCACCACTAACACCTGAATCGAAAGAGTATTCGCCTTCGATAACAAGGTTTTTATTAAACTCAATATCACTTGATTTTAATGCTCTCCTATAACCTTTATAGCGCTCAATAGTGGACATATGCTTTGCATCACCAGCAATAAAAGCAATATCTTTATGGCCTAAGTCAATTAGATGCTGTGTAATTATTTGTGCCGCTTCTCTATCGTTGACCATAACACAGGGACTTAGCTCGTCGGGTGCGACGTCACCCGACATAATTCGAACAACTTTAACATCAAGATCTATTAATGATTTAACAAATTCAGGCATTTCAGATAAAGGTGGAGTTAAGATTAAGCCAGCAATACGTGCTTGCTTAACCATGTTCACAACTTCTTCGGTAATATTTTCATTTTTTGCATCACATGGGTGAATTAATAGCTCAAAACCTTGTTTCTTACAGGCTGATAATATGCCACCTTGCATATCAATGATGTAATAAGCGTTTGGATTATCGTAAATATAGGCAACAGAAAATGATTTTGCACCAGCTAAGTTACGCGCTGATAAGTTAGGTTGGTAATTGAGTTCATCTACGGCTAGTTGTACTTTTTCTCTTGTTAATTGACGAACTGAAGTTTCATTATTGATAACACGAGAAACAGTTTTTATTGATACGCCAGCTTGTTTTGCTACGTCATTTATAGTCGCTTTCATCTTCAGGAAACCTTGTGCTTATTATTATCTAATCTCTGGTTGTACCAGAATTATTGTTATTATTACACGGCTGTTCTGTAGTAATCTACTGACATTTACAGTATCATTTGAGGTATTATTAATTGACAGCGCTGTCATTTTTTTATAGGGTATCATGAAATTTTGACAGGTCATAATGGTTAAATAGAGTAAATACTCAACTTAACTATCATGATAAAGTCGATAATTGTGTCTAAACGACCTTATAGGAATTATTATGTCATCGCGTCAAACATTAGCTAGCTGGAAAAAACTTCAGCAACTTGCCCAAGATAAAAAATCTCAGCACATGAATGACTTGTTTGCACAAGACAGTGAGCGTTTCAATAAATTCTCAATTGAATTACCCAACATGCTGCTTGATTATTCTAAAAACTTAATCGATAGTGAAACGTTAGATGCCTTGTTAGCCTTGGCAGAAGAGACACAAGTTTGTGATTGGCGAGCTAAAATGTTTGCTGGTGAGAAAATTAATAAAACCGAAGACCGTGCGGTCTTGCATACTGCTTTACGTCGACAAAGTCATGAGCCGCTTATCATTGATGGTGAAAATGTCACCGATCATGTTCAAAATCAATTAGCCGAAATGGAAGTTTTTGTTAATAAAGTACGTCAAGGACATTGGTTAGGCTATTCAGGTAAACGTATTACCGATATCGTTAATATTGGCGTTGGTGGTTCAAACCTTGGTCCACAAATGGTCACAGAAGCTTTAAAGCAATATAGTGATGGCAGTGTTAACGTTCATTACGTCTCTAACGTAGATGGTGCACAAATTGCTGAAGTACTCCGTCCGTTAGAGCCTGAAAAAGTTCTATTTATTGTTTCAAGTAAAACATTTACTACTACAGAGACCATGACTAATGCCCGTACTGCTATTAATTGGCTAACTAGTGCTTCTTTCGATGAAAATTCTGTTGCCAAACATTTTGTTGCGGTAACCGCTAATAAAGAAAATGCTATGAGTTTTGGTATCGAAGAACAAAATATCTTTGATATGTGGGATTGGGTTGGTGGTCGCTTTTCATTATGGTCAGCGATTGGCCTTGCCATTGCACTTGATTTAGGTTTTGATAAGTTTGAAGAGTTACTTAACGGTGCTCATGATATGGACCAGCATTTTATTAGTGCGCCGTTAACAGATAACTTCCCCGTTGTTTTAGCATTGATTAGTGTTTGGAATACCACTTTTCTTGGCTCTCAATCGCAAGCCATTTTACCCTACGATCAGACTTTACACATGCTAACGTCATATTTACAACAAGCTGAAATGGAAAGTAATGGTAAATCGGTTAGTTGGGATGGTGATGAAGTCGATTATGCTACAGTACCTTCTATCTGGGGCGAGTTAGGTATCAATGGTCAACACGCCTTTTACCAATACTTGCATCAAAGTAATAATGTTGTACCTGCTGACTTTATTGGCTCGGTTAAAAGTGTTACGCCAGTGAAAGGTCATCATGAAACTTTAATGGCTAATTTTTTTGCGCAAACGCAAGCATTGATGGTTGGTGTTAATGAAGAGCAAGTACGTGCAGATTTAAAAGCTAAAGGTCGTAATGCCGATTACATCGATAAAGTTGCCCCACATAAAGTTCACAAAGGTAACAGACCCACAAATACCATTTTATTAAAGTGTATTAATCCAAGAAATCTTGGTAGCTTAATTGCTGCTTATGAACATAAGATCTTTGTTCAAGGTATTATCTTACAGATATGTTCTTTTGATCAATGGGGTGTTGAGCTTGGTAAAGGTCTTGCGGCCGAGATCCAAAGTGAGCTAGCAACGGATAAAATTTCTGAACAACATGATTGTTCAACGTCAAGTTTGTTGAAGTTCTATCAATCAGCAAAATAGCATATCAAGATAAGTCTTAATTAGTTAATCCAGAGTAGTATCGCTAATGACTATAGTGGTTAATTGAAGAAACAGAGTTTGTAAAAGCTAATGCTATTAATAGGCATTAGCTTTTTTTATCCGCAGATCAATTATGCTAGTAAAATAGATACTAAATTATCTCACTTATATAAATAGTCTTTTATGTATGCCAAAAAATGGAATGAAAATTCACCAAGCAGTACTTTACGTATTTTATTTATACAAAAAGTGATAACTATTTAGATAGTAACAAATTAAAAATAAAAAAATATAAGTAATAAATCTTTTAAATTCAATTGCATGGTTAATTTTATTAGTCATTCCGTATTTTTTAGTTAATTTATTCTGGTCAAACGTAAAAATAAACGGTATGGTTTATTACGTCTTATGACAGCGTTGTCATTAAATACTGATAGTGCTGTAGTAAAACTAAATAAATTATTTAAAGCTAAAATAATAATATGCTAACGCAGCTAAAATAATAACATTCTAAAACAAAACGTGTGTAAGGGAAAAACGATGTCAACTAAAACATTTAAGAAAGGCGTATTAGCAAGTTCGATTGCTATGATTCTAGCTGGTGTATCATCACAAGCTATCGCAGCAGAAGCAGCCGCTTCTGAAATAAACAAAGACGAAGTTGAAGTAATTCAAGTAACGGGTATTCGTGGTTCATTAAAAGAAAACATCAACGCTAAACGCTTTGCAGATAGCGTTGTTGATTATGTTAGTTCTGAAGATATTGGTAAATTCCCAGACAAAAACGTTGCTGATTCATTAGCACGTATTCCTGGTATTACGGTATCAAGAGATTTTGGTGAAGGTGGTCAAGTTTCAATCCGTGGTACATCTCCAGATTTAACATTGACTACATTAAATGGTCAAAAAATTGCTTCTACAGGTTGGTTCGTATTAGATCCAGCACGTCGTAGCTTTAACTTCGAACTTATGCCAGCTGAAGCTGTTGCCGGTTTAGAAGTTTATAAATCACCACAAGCCAAGTTACAAGAAGGTGGTATTGGTGGTTTAATTAATATGAAAACTCGTAAGCCACTTGATATGGATTCAATGACAATGTACGCCGGAATAGAAGGTGTATACTCTGATCTGTCTGGTGATTTAGATCCAGCTGTTTCTGGTTTAATTAGCTGGAAAAATGACGAAGAAAATATTGGCTTATTAGTAGCTGCTGGTATGTCACAACGTCATACTGTACGTCAAAATGGCGAAACATATTGGTCTTGGGGCGCAGGTATGGCAACATTCGATCAAGAACGTGAACGCACGTCAATCGATGTTACTGCACAGTGGGTTCCAACAGACGGTTTAGATTTAACACTTCATTATTTCAATACAGAATTACAAGCAGATAACACCAATACTAACGTTTTAATTATGCCTGGTCGCGGCGCTAATATTGTTAACGTAAGTGCAGCAGATGATGATGGCGTTCCTCTTGTTGGTGACATGACTACAAACCTGGATCCATCTAACGGTTTTGATACAGGATTAGATAACTACTATCGTCAAGCTACAATGGTTTCTGAAACAATTGACTTAGCAGCTAACTACGAAGGTGATTCTTACACTGTAAGTGTTCAAGTAGGTTCAACTGAAGCTACTGGTGGTACAAGTCAAGAAGTTGGTGGTTTCTTCGGTGGTTACGCAAATAGCTCATTCGATTTAACAGGTGAAAGCTTTTCATACGGTAACGTCCAAGGTGTAGCTGGTGGTTTTGATAATGTGGGTAATCCTGTACCTGCAATGGACCTAATGAATGCTGACACACTAACAAACGGCCATAATGTTGGTATGTCTCCATCATTCTCACGTACTCCTAAGTTTGATGAAGAATCTTACCTACAACTTGATATTAGTGTTGATGTTGATTTAGGTGCTTTTGATAGTATCGACCTTGGTTTTAAATACCGTGATCATGAAACAGGTCAAGATGCAGTAAGCGGTACATGGAATGATACTTCAGCGCTTAATAACTTAAGAATGACTGATTTTGTTGGTGGCGCTACCACAGATGTATTACCTGAAACAGGTAAATCAACTACTCAAGGTGGCTACTTATTACCCAATATGTCAGCATTTGCTGACTTCTTAAAACGTGAAGTTGGTGTAACTGAAGCTGTTAATCTTAGCGCCTTTGGACGTTTAGAAGAAGAAATTACTGCTCTGTATACGCAAGGTAACTTTTCTGGTGAAGGTTTCCGCGGTAACGTAGGTGTACGTTACGTTAACACTGATACTACAGGTACTGCGCATGACGGTACATCTGAATTTTCTGAAGAAAATAGCTATGATGATTGGTTACCAAGTGTAAACATCGCTATGGACCTTACGGATGATGTTATTTTACGTGGTGCCGCTTCACGCGTTATTTCAAGAGCTAAATATTCAGATTTAATGCCTACTTATAGTAGTGCTAACCCTGAATTACTAAGAATCAACCAAGGTAACATCGCATTAGACCCATACCGTGCCAATCAGTACGACTTAGGTTTAGAATGGTACTTTACTGATGCTTCATTAATTTCAGGAACGTTCTTCTATAAAGATATTTCATCTTTCATTACACAGCAAAATGTGGTTAAATTTGTTAATAACCCTGACAGGCCAGCAGATTACAATGTAACTTTACCTGTTAATGGTTCTGGTGGTTATACTCGAGGTTTTGAATTCCAAGTTCAACATGACTTTGGAAACGGCTTTGGTTCATCATTTAACTACACTTACTCAGATGCTAAGGGCGAATCTGTATCTCAAGTAATAGATGGTGATACAATCGTAACTACCACTGAAAGCGTACAGTTACCTGGTAATTCTAAGCACTCTATGAACGTTAGTGCTTTTTATGAAAGCGATATGTTCAGTACTCGTGCATCATATAACTGGCGTGACGAGTTTATAGGTAGTGCCGCATTTGGTGCTGGAGCACTTAATGAATCTCGTGGCTACTTAGACGCTTCATTCACTTATCATGTTACAGAGAATATCGATCTTTCAGTAGAAGGTGTTAACTTGCTTTCTGAAGTTGAAATTGTTCGACAATCTCCAGAAAACAACTTAATCCGTGGTAACTTCGAAAATGGTGCGCGTTACTACTTTAACGCTAAAATCCGTTTTTAATAGCGAATTAAGTAAATAAGTTATGAAGGGAAGGTTTATACCTTCCCTTTTTTTGTCAAAATATTAGGAGAGTCCTAGTGAAAAATTCGCTAAGTCAAATAAGTCTAGAGGCACATCGCCTGACAAAAGTTAAAGAAAATACACATTATCATGCATATAAAAATCACCATATATTACCTATTGTTGTTCATGAATATGCTAGTGTAGCGACAGAGTTTCCTATTGTATTTGTTAAAAATGCTGACTCAGGTAAGTTTGACTCAGTCGCTATGTTTGGTTTTGAAGTTAATGAGAATAATTTTTTCAAAGAAGGAGAATGGCAAGGGTACTACACGCCGCAAAATATGCGTAAAGAACCTTTTTCGGTAAAAGCGACTAGTAATGAATTTGATAATTTCGTATTGTGTATAGATGAAAGTAGCGATCTTGTTTCTTCTTCTGAAGGTGAGGCGTTATTTACAGATACTGGAGAACAAAGTGACTTTCTAAAAGCTAAACAAAAAGAAATCATAGCTTTACTCGAGAAAACTTTTCTTACTGATGCGCTTATTAAACTGCTTATAGAAAAAGATTTGTTAATCCCACGTGGCTTCACTATTACGCGTGAAGATGGCTCAAAACATGATGTAGATGGTATTTATATCGTATCAGAGCAAAAATTACAGGCATTATCGAAAGATGATTACCTATCATTAAAGACTAAAGGGTTCCTTTTACCTATTTATGCACATTTAATATCCTTAAACCAAATTGGTAGATTAGCTCAAAACAGAAACTAAAAAATATTTCAAGAGGGCGGGTGATGTCTACATTAAAAAATATAGTCATTGTAGGTGGTGGGACTGCTGGTTGGATGACAGCTATAAGTTTACTTCACAAATGGGCTGGTAGTGGTACTAAGGTATCTTTAATCGAGTCACCAGAAATTGGTACTGTTGGAGTAGGTGAAGGTTCAACACCTGCATTAAAAACCTTCTTTACTGACCTAGGTATAACTGAATCTGAATGGATGCCAGCTTGTAATGCAACTTATAAAGTTGGTATAAGCTTTTCTAATTGGTCCACCGTCACTGGCCATACTGACTATTTTCATCCTTTTTTTTCTGAATATGATGTTGGCCCAGGTGAGTCGTTTTTTACTCGTTGTGGCCATAAACGACGAGGCGTTTCTCTTACTGCTCACCCTGATAATCATTTTATAGCACCGCAGCTGTTTAAACAAAATAAAGGTCCAGCGGCTATCGAACCCACACAAATTGATTACGGTTATCATTTTGATTCCAGTCGGCTTGCTCTTTTCTTAAAAGAAAAATCCTTAGCTTTGGGTTTGAATTATATTGAAGCGAAGGTGAGTAATGTCACTTTGGCTGCTAATGGTGATATTGAAGGCATTCAAATAGATGGTATTAAAGATATCAAAGCTGATTTTTTTGTTGATTGCTCTGGTTTTTACTCACTATTGATAGAAAAAGCACTCAATTCAAAATTTATTTCATACGAAAATAGTCTTTTTAATGATTCAGCAGTAACCATTCCTACTGAAGTCTATGCTGACAGAGCACCTTCAGCTACTATTTCTGAAGCCTTATCAAGTGGTTGGTGCTGGCAAATACCCCTAACGAATCGTATTGGGTATGGATATGTTTATAGCTCCAAATACCTAAGTGCGGAAGGTGCTGAAAAGGAACTTAGAAAGCATATCGGCAAGTCTTCAGAAGGCAAGCCTGCTAAGCATTTAAAAATGAGAATAGGACGCAGAGAAGAACACTTAAAGAACAACTGTGTTGCTATAGGTTTGTCTCAGGGTTTTATAGAGCCTTTAGAAGCAACGGCATTAATGCTAGTACAATATAGTATTTATAAATTTATTCGTTATGTTGAAACATCCGATACTGATGTAGATAATTACAATACGACAATTAACCAAATGTTTGAAGGTGTTAAAGATTATATCGTTACACATTATAAATTGAACGATAGAGTAGATAGTCAGTATTGGATAGATTGTAGAGAAAAACCTGCTATTTCAAATACTCTTGAAAGTATTATTACAGCATGGGATTCAGAACAAGATTTTGATGCTGCTCTTAGTAAACTATCACCATCTTTGATGTACAAACGTGCCTCTTGGTACGCTATTTTTGCTGGTATGGGCAGGTTTCCTGAGGGGAGAAAAGCAGCTACAACTTTTCAATTAATACCTAGCCATGAAAAAACACTAAGTTTTTGCCAAGGTATAACGGCAGAAAAATTTATTGATCATAAAGAAAGTATTTTAATGCTTACGCAGTAATTGATACCGTATAAAAATAAAAAGTAACCGCAAGATACTGTGGTTACTTTTTTTTAACTAGATTTTCTGCATACCAAAATCGTATATTTTATTAATAAGCTCTCGGTGATTAGGAAGTTCAATTAAAGCTTGTTTAGTCATTTTATCAATTTGATTGAAAATCACCTTTGCCTTTTCGGTATCTGGGAAACTGCCATTATGATGGTATTTTATGTCTTTCATCATGCCATAATAGATGAACTGATAACTTTCCATAACAAATGGTTCAAAAGTATTCGGAAAGTCATAAGCTGTAATTGGGTGGCTTTTCCAGTGGTTGAGTTGATCAGTTAAAGACTGTGGAATTGAAGATAGCTTTTTATTATCTTTCCAAAATTCACTATCGTTTCTATTTGATAATACATAATGCATTTTTACAAAATCGATAGTTCTCGCCCATCGGTAATTAAAAGACTCATTATATACATTAGCCACATTTTTTAGAGCGTCACGGTTCCTCGGGAATATATTTGCAAGCATATTTGAGCCTGCCTCGATTAAAAATATTGCTGATGCTTCTAATGGCTCAATGAATGCCGCAGCCATACCCATAGCCAAACAGTTTTTATGAAAAGCTTCATTTCTCTGTCCTACATTAATTTTAATTTTTTTAGCCGTTAGCCCTTTAGATTTTTCACCAATGTAATTACGTAGTACCTCTTCTGCTCTTTCATGCGTGGAGTATTTGTCAGAATATACGTAACCAACACCCCTACGATTTGATAAGCTTATATCCCATGTCCATCCACATTCTTGTGCGGTAGACACTGTACAGGGTACAATTTCAGTTTCGTTGTCAGGGTATGGAACTTTAATGAATACTGCATGGTTGGTTAGGATTTTATCAGCGAAAGAATTAAAAGGTACTTTAAGCGTTTCACCTATTAACAAAGCTTTAAAACCGGTACAGTCAATAAATAAATCACCAGGTATACAACCAGCAGTATCAGTATCTAATGAAGAAATATAGCCATCTTCATCTTGATTTACTTTCAGTACATTTGTCTGGATAAACTTAACACCAAGCTTCTCTGTCGCTAATTTCTTCAGCATTTTGACAAATAAGCCTGCATCTATACTGTACGCGTAATTAACTATTCCTTCGTAGGCAGGAGTTGTTATTTTTTTAGGGCTTAAACCTGCTTCACAAATTTGTTGTTGCATTGATACTGAGTCAGGGTAGGTCTTGTCCTTGGGAGCTAATCCCATATTCCAGTAAGGTCCTAAATTAAACTCTTCAGGGTTAATGAATGAAGTAAATAAATTATAATAATACTCGGATTGATTACCTATAGGTGTTTCTCTCCAATTAACAAATTTAGTTCCATGTTTAAAGGTTGCGTTACACTCACGCATAAACTCACTTTCATCGATACCTAAATTACTTAGTGTTTTCCGCATCGTTGGCCAAGTCCCTTCACCTACACCAATGGTAGGGATATCAGGTGATTCAATAATTGTAATGTTCAATGATTCGTCTGATTTTATATTAAGCTTCTTGGCAAGGTTACACGCACTAATCCAACCAGCGGTACCTCCACCAACAATTACAAGATTATCAATAGTCGTAGACATTATTACCTCTATCTATATGCTGAAATAGCCAACATGGTTGCGTTAAAAGTGTGTTGTACAGTTTTCTAATGCTAATAACAAAATATTGCGCCAGAAAGTTATAAATGTATACACACGATATAAGTTGACTCGTTAATAAGTGAGCCGTTAAACTTTTATCAAAGGCTAATTATAAAACCACACTAGGAACTTACTAACAAGAAAAATAGCCTGGTATACTAGCTTAAAGTGTATAAATGTAATTAATATATTTGCGTAATTATAATCTGAGAGCCTTACTTAAAATAACTATTATGTCTGTTTGTAATTGATAAATGATGTAATAGTCAGTCGACCTTTTTTAGGATCTCTTTCTGTATAATTTACATTATTTAAGACACCATTATGAAAAATAGAACTTGGATAAACTAATAATCTACCCTTTTTAGCCTTACATTCAAATATTTTATCAAATAAATTCTCACACGGATTTAATGTGTTTACTCCAAGATAATCGATTTCTTCTTTAATCGTTTTCATATAGCTATTTTTATTATCTTTAGTAATTTTTTCTATTTTAGTATTTTTGTGTCTATAGAAAACTGTACTACCAAACTCCTCATCACAAAGGTATAAAACAGTCGCTATTTGCATATCAGAGAAACTGTCAAAGTGAGGTATTTTTTGTGCGATGGCTAAGTGATCTTTGTCCTTTACTGCCATAGCATAACAACTGTAAGTATTTGAAACTTTTGATTTAAAGTTAAATAAATGTTTATCAATATAAGGCTGTATAAAATCTTGTAATTCAGTACAAAAGTCTGTTGGTACTTTTGACCATATTCCAGGATAAAAGTTGCTAGCAGGTATCCAGTCCATTTTATATATGGATGCTTTATTAATTAAGTAATCTGAGAAATCAATATTAAAATCAAAAACTAAAACTGGGGTTTGATTTAACCCAATATAATTAACTGATGAACTATTTTTGCCTACTAAGTAGGGTGAGAAAGCTAGCATGTAATAGTTCCTTAAAATATTGGTTTCAAGCTTAATTGCACATACGATTCAAGTTACTGCATGGTATTCAACTTCGGAACACTTGTAATTACAGAAACCAGAGTATTTATCAAGCTTGGGGTATTAGCTTATTATTATAATTAAGCTAATACCTGTAATTCCATCAACAACCAGAACAACATTTTAACACTTGTTTCAAAAAATGGCGGACTTTGATTATTTTTAATAAATTTATTATAATTATTTTTGACAGCGCTGTCAAAAATAAGCATAGTCATAGTCATAGTTATACGAATGTATTGTCGATAAAGTTTACTTTTAATAATAAAATGGTCAAAGGTCCTATTAAAATGATAATAAAGAAAAAAATTATAAATATCTTGGTCCTAGTTATAGCTAGCACATTAACACTAGCTGGTTGTGAAAAAGCTCCCAAACCAGTCATCGATACTGGTGAGATAATTAATCTACAAGCAATATATTCAGTTACGCAGAATGATATAAATAAAATTGCTGAGAACTTAACGGTTAATTATCGTGTAGTGACTAATATTCCGACTGATAAGTGCGACAGCAAAGTTGCTAATGGCGCCTGTTTTGAGGTGGAGCTAACCTTTACTGCTAAACAAGCGATAGCAGCGAAAGATTGGACTATTCACTTTAGCCAAATCGCGCCTATTCAATCGTTTGAAAGTGATGATTTCAACGTAAAACACCTTAATGGTGATTTACATCAAATCAGTTTAAAAGATACATTTTCTGGGTTCGCTCTAGGGGAACAAAAAACGTTAAACTTCCGAGCGATGTTTTGGTCATTAGCTGAATCAGATGTTATGCCTAACTATATTGTTAGTGCACCCAGTTTAGAAGCACGGGTAATTGATAGCACTAAACCATATATCGATAAAGAGACTGGCTTAGAAGTTGTGCCACACGTTGAAACGTTTACTGATAGTAATACTCAGTTTAAACGCAGTGCAGAAGATCAAACACAATGGCTAACTAGTGAAAAACTTTATCAACGTAATTCGGTACTTGTTGAAGATAAGTTATCGGTTATTCAAGCTATTATTCCAACACCTTTATCTGTAAGCATCGACGCAAACGCAGGTTTTGCTGATATCAGTCTGGGTATTGCAGTTTCATTAGGTAATGTTAAGCACAAAGAGGTAGAAGCGGCTATTTCACGTTTAGCTGATCTAGGCGTTAAACAGAACGTTACAGGTTTACCTTTGCGTTTAAGTATTGTAACTAATAACGATAAAGTTATTGGTAGTTATAGTTTAGTGGTAACAGACAAAGAAATTACTATCGTAGGTGTTGACGGTAATGGCGTATTCAATGGCTTACAATCATTAGCTAGTTTAGTGACTGTTGGTCAATCGCGAATTCCTATGTTAGCGGTTATTGATGAACCACATTTCGCTTTTCGTGGCATGTTAGTTGATGTTGCCCGTAATTTTCACTCGAAAGAATTTATTTTAAAACTGCTAGATCAAATGTCGGCATATAAATTAAATAAATTACACTTACATCTGGGAGATGACGAAGGCTGGCGTTTAGAGATACCAAGCTTACCAGAATTAACTGATATTGGCGCAAAGCGTTGTTTTGATGTGATAGAAGAAAATTGCTTAATCCCTCAATTAGGCGCAGGTGTTGATGAGGATTCCTCGGTCAGTGGTTACTACAGCGTCAGTGATTACAAAGAAATATTGCAAGCAGCTACCGCGAGACATATTCAAGTGATCCCTTCACTTGATATGCCTGGACATTCTCGCGCTTCAATCAAAGCGATGACGGCACGTTATAAAAAATTCATGGCTTTAGAAGATGAAGTAAAAGCGACACAGTTTTTGTTAGAAGACTTTGAAGATAAAACTAAATATTCATCAGTACAATTTTATAGTGATAACACTATAAATGCATGCTTAGAATCGTCTTATGACTTTGTTGTCGAAGTGATGACGCAGGTGAAAAAAATTCATGCTGACGCGGGTCAACCCCTTACTCGTTATCATATTGGTGCAGATGAAACGGCAGGTGCTTGGTTAGAATCTCCTGCTTGTAAAGCTTTTGTTGCTAATAATGACAAGGGTGTTACAAAAATGAGTGAATTAGGTGCTTATTTTATTGAACGTGTTGCCGGGATTTTATCTGAACTTGATATTGAAACGGCTGGTTGGAGTGATGGTATGGAGCATACACGCAAGGCGAATATGCCAGCTATCGTTCAAGCCAATGCTTGGGATGCGTTATTCTGGGGAGGACACGATAAAGTGCATCAGCTAGCAAACAGAGATTGGCAAGTTGTTCTTTCTAGTCCTGATGTTTTGTATTTTGACTTCCCTCATGAAGCAGATCCAAAAGAGCATGGCTACTACTGGGCTTCACGTCATACCAATACTGAAAAAGTATTCCAGTTTATGCCGGATAATTTACCAGTTCATGCTGAGTTTTGGTTAGATAGACAAGATAATGCTTATGTGGCTGATGACACCAAAACCCCTTTAGTACCTGGCCAGAAGTTCTTAGGTATTCAGGGACAGTTGTGGAGCGAAAACGTTCGTACTGATGATATGGTTGAGCACAAAGTATTCCCACGTTTACTAGCACTTGCAGAGCGTGCATGGCATCAAGCTGATTGGGCCGTACCTTATAATTATAAAGGCGCAAAATATTCATCACAAAGTAATACGTTTACCACTGAGTTAAAGACTATGCGTGATAACCAATGGCACTTATTTGCTAATACCTTGGGACAAAAAGAGTTTGCTAAACTTGAGTTAGCTCAAATTGATTATCGTTTACCTACTGTTGGGGCGATTATCCAAGCGGATAAATTACACGCTAATATTGCCTTTCCAGGGTTAACGATAGAATATCAAGTAAATGGCGGAGACTGGCTTACTTATCAAAATCCTATAGTGATTTCTGGTGAAGTAAGTGTTAGAAGTCGTAGTATTAATGGCTTGAGAACAAGTCGTATTACTCAGGTTAAGTAACCCAAGTAAAATAATCACTAAAAGTAACTAGCTGATATTTTTATTATTATCAGCTAGTTAAATTATATCTAGTAACATTAATTAATAAAGCTGTGTTTTTATTTAAGAAAAGAAATGACAACGCTGTCATTTCTAGCTAAGATGAAAAAATAAAAATTAATCGTATATGCATTTAACATGGGGTTGGTATGTTAACAAGTAGTGACAAAGACAATGAATTATTTTTAGGTATTGATGGTGGTGGTAGTAAATGTAAAGCTATTATTATGAATAAAAATAATGAAATACTTGGTACAGGCATTTCAGGTCCAGGCAATCCCTTACATGGTTTTGAGCAAGCGACAAACTCAATTACTGAATCGGCAAAGTTAGCGCTTGAAGATGCTGGCTTAACACATATAGAACTAAGTGATTTAGTCGCTGGTGTGGGGTTAGCTGGGGTAAATATACCAGCGCTGTTTGATAAAATGACTGGTTGGAACCATCCATTTAAAACAATTTATCTAGCGACTGACTTATTAATTGCTTGTTTAGGCGCTCATGATGGCGGTGATGGGGCTGTTATTATTAGTGGCACAGGTTCATGTGGTTTTGCTTGTGTTGATGGGCAGCATAGTATTGTTGGCGCTCATGGTTTTCCTCATGGTGATAAAGGAAGTGGTGCTTGGTTTGGTTTACAAGGTGTTAAACAGGTTTTATTATCTCTTGACGGCTTAGTTGAGCCTACTTTGATGTCCGGTGTACTTTTGAATAAGCTCAACTGTAAAGATGATACTGACCTTGTTGAGGCGGTTGCTAGTCAAAAAGCAACATTCTATGCACAGCAAGCAAACCTAGTGTTTGATGCTGCCGAGCTTGGTGATAAAGTTGCCTTAGCTATCGTTGCTGAAGGTGCGGAGTACATTAATAGTATTGCACGTACTTTAATGGTTAAAATCCCCCCTCGTATATCTATGCTTGGTGGTTTAACCGCAAGATTAAAATCTTGGTTAGCAGATAATATCAAGGACAATCTAGCAGAGCCATTACATGCGCCCGAAGTGGGGTCTGTATTTTTCGCTAGACAGGAACAGGCTAAGTAGTCTATTCAGTAATCGGCGTAATAACGGTATAATATAACTTGCTAATCTAGGACAACTAATGACACAAACACGCTTTCATGCTCAACGATTTTTTGATGGACAAGCTTTCCTCGATGATCAAGTCTTGACCATAGTAGATGGTAAAATTACTGGTATTGACCAAGACATCAGTAAGGTCGACGTCGTAGCTACTGGGTTAGTTGTTCCAGGTTATATCGATTTACAAGTTAATGGTGGCGGTGGGATATTATTCAATGACTCTCCATCAGTGGATAATCTAAAATTAATTATGGCTGCACATGCTCGATTTGGAACGACAGCAATGATGCCAACCTTAATTACCGATACATTTGAAGTAATGCAGCAAGCCGCAGATGCTATTGCTCAAGCAATATCAGAAGGCGTTCCTGGTATCGTTGGTGTTCACTTTGAAGGGCCACATTTATCGGTTGAAAAGAAAGGTACTCATTGTGCTGACTATATCCGCCCTCTTTCTACCGATGAATGGCAGATTCTTTCACGTCAAGATATTGGCCAAGTTATTGTAACACTTGCCCCTGAAACAGTTAGTAATGACGATGTTACACGCATGGTGGAGTTAGGTATTAAAGTTTGCCTAGGCCATACTAATGCAGATTATCAAACGTCTCAGAAGGCTATTGATGCTGGTGCAAGTGGTTTTACTCACTTGTTTAATGCAATGTCGCCATTACAGGGCCGTGAGCCTGGAGTTGTTGGTGCGGCGCTGTTAAATAACAACACAAGTTGTGGCTTAATTGTTGATGGCTTCCATGTTGATTACGCCAGTTGTAAATTAGCAATCCAAGCTAAACCACAAGGTAAAATATTTTTAGTCACGGATGCAATGCCACCGGTTGGCACAGATCAAACTCAATTCGCTTTATACGATCGTACGGTTTATGTTGATAACGGTAAACTTACCTCAACAACAGGTGAACTAGCGGGTTCTTCACTAGATATGGCGAGTGCCGTAAAGAATACTCATCAAGAATTAGGCATTGAGTTAGGTGAAGCTATTCGTATGGCCAGTTTATACCCAGCAGAATACTTATATCAAAACCAAACCGTCATTCGTGGTGAACTTAACCAAGGAAAACAAGCTGATATGGTCGTATTAAATGATGACTTATCAGTAAAAGAGACCTGGATAGCAGGTGAAAAAGTTTAATTTACTAATTCAACTATAAAAAATAATTATAACAATAATGCAAGTTAACGAGGAAGTTATGGAAATGTCTTTAGCAGAAGAGAAAAAACAGAGTAATGCAGTGCCGATGATAATCGTCGCAGGGCTATTTTTTATCCTAGGTTTTGCTACTTGGTTAAACGGCTCCTTAATGCCGTACTTGCAACAAATACTACAGTTAACCCCCTTTCAAGCCTCGTTAATATTATTTTCTTTTTATATTGCGGTTACCTTTACTGCCTTACCTTCTGCAGCGATTATTCGTAAAGTAGGTTATAAAAATGGTATGGCATTAGGTATGGGTACTATGATGATTGCTGGTTTACTTTTTATTCCTGCAGCTAAAACACAGATATTTCCATTATTCTTACTAGCTCAGTTAGTTATGGGGGCAGGGCAAACCTTGCTACAAACAGCAGTTAACCCTTATGTGGTACGTATTGGTCCTGAAGAATCAGCAGCAGCACGAATTTCAATTATGGGTATCTTAAATAAAGGCGCAGGCGTTGTTGCACCAATCGTATTTACTGCCTTAATCTTAAGTGGCTTTAGCGACACTGTTGGTACTGAGTTAAGCCAAATTCAAATTGATGCAATGGCTGATAAGTTAATTCTCCCTTATTTAGGTATGGCTTTATTTATTGGTATTCTTGGTTTTGCCGTGAAAAAATCTCCTCTACCTGAGTTAGCTAGCGAAGAAGAGGAAGGTGAAGCTGGGCATAAAGGTCAATTAAAAGAAGCACTTTCTCACCCTAACTTAGCATTGGGTGTTGTCGCATTATTTTTATATGTCGCAGTAGAAGTTATCGCTGGTGATACTATTGGCGCCTTCGCCCTGGCACTTGGTGTTGAAAACTACAGTGTTATGACATCTTATACTATGGGTTGTATGGTGCTTGGTTACATTCTAGGTATCGCGCTTATTCCACGGTTTATTTCACAACAAAGAGCATTGATGGTCTCAGCCGTTTTAGGTTTAGCACTAACTTTTGGTGTTATCTTTGGTGATAATAACTCATTCGCCATCGCTAATTCGTTATCGTTTATTTTAGGTGGTGCTCAGTTGCCTGATACGCTGATATTAATTGCTTTCTTAGGGCTTGCTAACGCGATTGTATGGCCTGCTGTTTTCCCATTAGCACTTTCAGGTGTAGGTAAGTTAACCAGTGTTGGCTCTGCTCTTTTAGTGATGGGTATTTCAGGTGGTGCTTTTGGTCCTTTATTCTGGAGCTTAGTGAGTGGTACTAGTGGTGAAGCAATAGATCTTCAAAGCGGTTATATCGTGATGTTACCTTGTTACTTATTTATTTTATTCTACGCTGTTAAAGGCTGTAAAATGAAATCGTGGAAATAGACTAAGCTAAGTTTAAGTTAAGTCATGCTTAACGCGAGTTAATGACGTTTAGCACTGCTAGTTATCGTTGCGATTTAAACGCTAAGTAAAAAACCTCGATGCAGTCTTGTTTTATACAGGTCAGATCGGGGTTTTTTTATATATTTAATTCAATAGTTTAGTGGATAAGCGAGAAAGTTATAATATATTGTTATTTAGTGTTTAAAACATAGTCAACTGGTTGTACCAGATGTTGACGTAGTGGGAAAATCGTACTAATATAAAAGCCTGCTTAAGGTCAGACCACTATTGTGGGGTTAGGAAGTATCTTAAGCTGAGTTTAGAGGTAATTATAAACTTTGTATGAAAGCACTTAAAAAGATTTAATAATGGGTGAAGCTAAAAGGAAAGTTACGGTTATTTATTGTTGCGATGATGACTTATCTATTTATAAGAAAACACAGAGTTTTAACTTAAACGCCTATGGCGATATGGTTATTCCACATGACTTTAAACGTAGAAAAACTATTGTTGCGGTGTGTGATGGTGATATTGATATCACTAACAGTGTAGATGATAAACTTCTTGAAGAGTCTGGTATTAATAAAGCCTATACCTGAATAAAACTAATAAAAAAGGTGACTATAATGTCACCTTTTTTGTGTCTACTAAATATCAACCGGACTAATCTATAAACCCGATTGCTATAAAATTAATAGCTGTTAGTTCTTTTACTGTCTAACTGTTTTTCACTGTACTTTGCTTTGTCATGTTTCTGACCAGCAGCTTCAGCCAACTCTGCGGGCATATAGTTTTCATCATGCTTAGCAAGGACTTCACTCGCTTCAATACTTAAACCCGTTGGTGGATGTTCTGTTAAAGTACCATTAGCGACAATGCCTTGCCCCTCACGGAATAAATCAGGTAAAATTCCTTCGTAATAAACAGTAACCATAGGGTCACTATCTTTGAAAACGATAGGCATGGTCATATCGCTAAGCCTAAATGATACTTTTAGGTTTTCAGGATCACGCTTTACGGAACCTGGTACCACTAAACCACCGATACGAATACGTTGACCGAGACTTGGCATTAAGCCCGTCTCTTTTTTACCTTGGCTGATCTCTGACGGGGTAAAAAATAAATCAATATTCTGACTTAAGGCATATAAAACAAGTCCAGATACAGCGCCTATACCAATTAGGACAGAGCCAATAATAGCAAGACGTTTTTTACGGCGTGGATTCATTATTCAATTACCTCATTTAATGCTGTTTTGTTTTGTTCGTTTTGTTGTTTTCGAAGATCTTTAGCTTGGCGAAGTTTATCTTCTCGTTTTTTTCGTTTAGCTATTTTCGTGATGACTTGCTGATGACCCGCTTTAGAGCTAATCAATAAAAGGGTAAGTATCAAAGCGGCAGCACCAAAAGAAAGCCAGACATAAAAGCCATAACCGCCCATATTGATGAAATCGCTAAAATTATTAAATTGCATTGAGTGCTCTCCTACTACTTTGCTATTTTTATGTGTTATTAACTGTATTTTTTTGTATTAGCTCACGAACCCAAGGACGAATACTATTGCGCGCTAGAATTTCATTACGAAAACGTAGGCATATAATCACAGCCACTAATAATGCAAAGCCAATAAAACAAAAGATAAATGGCCATAACATATCAAGTGACATCGATGGTTTGCCCAATTTACTCACGGTAGATCCTTGATGAAGGGTATTCCACCACTCTACTGAGTATTTAATAATGGGGATGTTTACCACGCCTACCAAGGTAAGTATTCCAGCTGCTTTACCTGCTAAGTTTTTATCTTCAAAGGCGTTATGTAAAGCTATGACCCCAAGATACAAAAACAATAATATGAGCTCAGAGGTTAAACGAGCATCCCAAATCCACCACGTTCCCCACATTGGTTTACCCCAAGCAGCACCGGTAATTAAGGCTATTGCAGTAAACGCTGCGCCAACAGGCGCCATCGCAGCAGCAGACGCATCAGCAAGTTTTAATTGCCATACTAAGCTGATAAATGCGGCTATTGCCATGGCAACATAAATACCCATAGATAAAGAAGCTGCAGGTACATGGATATAGAAAATACGAAAACTGTGGCCTTGCTGATAATCGGCAGGGGCAAATAATAATGCCCAGACTAAGCCAATGCTTAAAAATATTGCCGTTAGGGCGCTTAACCAAGGTAATAATTTATTGGTAAAGTGATAAGACACTTCTGGATTTGCATAAGGGTGTAACCATTTCCACATCAGTTGGTACTCACTTTTAGGGCAGCTCCAACAGCAAAGGGCGCTAGCGTTAAAGATCCAAAGAATAATGCGGCGATTATAGCAAGTTGGCCGCTGTAAGGTAAACCTAGCGCGGCAGTATCTATCGCGCTAGTGGCAAAAATTAATACTGGTATATAAAGCGGTAAAACTAGTAAACTGAGTAGTACGCCACCTTTTTTGATACCTACCGTAAGTGCAACACCTACTGCACCAAGTAAGCTAAGTACTGGCGTTCCAAGTAACAAGGTAAGTAATAAAGCCGTATAACTTTGCTCATTTAAATGCAACAACACAGCTAACAGTGGTGCTATTAATATAAGTGGTAAACCTGTTATTAACCAATGTGCAAATATTTTGGCTAATACTAAGATAAAAATTGGATGAGGACTCAGTAACATTTGCTCTAATGAACCATCGAGGTGATCTGATTTAAATAAACGGTCTAATGATAATAGTGTGGCGAGTAGGGCGGCGACCCAAATTATGCCTGGGGCAATACGGCTTAATGTTTGTGCTTCTGGACCTATGCCTAAAGGGAAAAGAGTTACCACGATAACAAAAAATAATAATGGATTAATAATGTCATCTTTATGTCGCATGGCAATAGTCAAATCGCGTTTTAATACCAACATAAAGGCATGACGATAAGATAACTGCTGTGATGACTGCGCAGTATCCCCTATCATAGAGTTGTCGATGGTAGCTGTTAAGTTTTCAGTCTCTTGCGTTGACTGGGCTTTTAAGGTCATTAGGTTACTTTCTCTAAACGCTATCAAAAGGCATGCACATGAATCAAAAATACTATTATAAGTAGTCATAATCTAGAGTGATTTTTTTTACTTGCTCAGGTTTAATGCTAATTAAATCTTGGTGTGTGGTTAAAATCACACAACCACCACGTTGTGCATGAGCAGAAAATAACTGCTCTAAACCAGAAACGCCTTGTTTATCTATAGCGGTAAAAGGCTCATCTAAAATCCAAATTGGCGCATTATTATGATACAAACGCGCTAAGGCAATACGTCTATGTTGACCTGCACTTAAATGTGAGGCTAAGCTTTCTTCAAAGCCAGCAAGGTTTATCTTAGCCAAATAGGTTAAGCTTTCTTCGTTTTTGTTACCATGCAATGCTAAATTAAAATCAAGATTTTCCTCTGCCGTCATTTCATCTTTTACGCCTGACAAATGGCCGAAATAGAGCAGGTTCTGATGAAACTCTTCTCGACAGGAACTAATTTTCTCGTTCTTATATAATATATGACCATCATAAGGTTGTGATAGTCCGGATAAAATACGTAATAAACTAGTTTTTCCTGAGCCGTTTGGACCTTCAATTTGTATTATATCACCAGGATAAATTTCCAGTGACAATTCGTCAAATAATAAGCGTTCTTCTCTAATACAGGTTAGGTTTACTGCACTTATCAAGGGCATTGAGGTTTCTTTGGACAATGGATTCACTTATGCTTTATCTACGTTATTTAAAAGTCTATGTATCAAGCTAGCAGAATGAATTCTAGCGTATGTTGGTCGAATAATTATTGATATGGATCGTATAACCATTTTGGAGAATATAATACCCAGCCAATATTAACACAGCCAAGATTAACATAGTCCAAGAAACTTGTAACATTATGAAACAACTTGAGCTATTAATTTACATTAATATTTGACCTGATAAAATGTTAGTATAACGCCATAATTTTTAACCTCATTAGTATTGATAATAATCACTAAAGGTTAATTGTTTTTTGAAGCAGAGCGGAGAACCCAATGATACCTGAACTGGTAGCGACACAAATGCCTGAACTTATACCTGAACTCGGTCACTTAGCCCTTATTCTTGCTTTAGCATTTTCTATTTGCTTAAGTTTCATTCCATTGGTAGGTGTTCATAGCCCTGAGCAGAGTTCGTTAAAAAAACTCATGACCTATGCTAGGCCACTTGCTTATGGTATGTTTTTTTTTACGGGTATTAGTTTTATCATCCTTGCCTACAGTTTTGTCGTTGATGACTTCTCCATTAAGTACATCGCTAGTCACTCCAATACATATTTACCCTATTACTTTAAAATAAGCGCTGTTTGGGGGGGGCATGAAGGCTCATTATTATTGTGGGTGTTTTCATTAACCGGATGGACTGCTGCTGTTGCGTGTTTCTCAGACGGGATCGAAGAAGAATTTATCTCTCGTGTTTTAGCTGTTATGGGTATGATTGCTATAGGGTTTATTGCTTTTACCCTATTAACCTCTAATCCATTTGAACGTTTATGGCCAAATGTGCCAATGGAAGGTCGTGATTTAAATCCATTATTACAAGATGTTGGCTTAATTATTCATCCGCCATTGTTATATCTTGGTTATGTTGGTTTTGCTGTTGCTTTTGCTTTTGCTGTTGCCGCGTTAATGGCTGGTAAAATGGATGCCGCATGGGCTCGTTGGTCGCGTCCTTGGACAGTAGGTGCGTGGGTATTCTTAACTATTGGTATCGCGCTAGGTAGCTGGTGGGCTTATTATGAACTTGGCTGGGGTGGTTGGTGGTTCTGGGATCCTGTTGAAAATGCATCATTTATGCCTTGGCTTATTGGGACCGCGCTGATTCATTCGTTAGCTGTAACAGAAAAACGTGGTACCTTTAGAAACTGGACTATATTACTAGCAATATTTGCTTTTGGCCTAAGTTTATTAGGCGCATTTTTAGTGCGCTCAGGGGTGATTACTTCAGTTCATTCTTTTGCAGCAGATCCTTCTCGCGGTATCTTTATCTTAGTAATTTTAGCCATTGCTATGGGAGGTTCATTAACTCTGTATGCATTTAGAGCAAATACAGTGTCGAGTTTTTCTCGCTTCGCCTTTTACTCACGTGAAACAGCGTTATTACTGTGTAATGTCATATTGGTTGTTGCAACGGTAACCGTACTATTGGGTACCTTATATCCTTTATTAGTTGATGCGTTAGGTTATGGGAAAATATCAGTAGGGCCTCCGTATTTTAATGCTGTTTTTGTTCCTATCATGAGTATTTTATTCATTATAATGGGTATAGGCCCGTTAATTCGTTGGAAGAAAGCAAAACAAGGCGAGTTACGTAAAAGACTGTTAAGTTCCTCGGTATTTAGTATTGCTTTTGGTCTCCTATTCCCAGTGGTTTATGGTGGTGAATTTAATATTTTAGTTGCCATGGGTATCACCTTAGCGACCTGGGTGTTCTTAGTTGTTGTGAAAGAAATTAAAAATCACTTTCAAACTGTAGGAAAATTAACAACAAGTCATATCGGCATGGCAACGGCGCATGCGGGTATCGCAATCACTATTGTTGGTGTAACCATTGTTTCAATGTATGAAAGTGAAACTAATGTAAAAATGGCACTGAATGAAAGAGTAACCGTGTCAGGTTATGAAATTGAGTTCAAAGGTATTAAACATGTCGAAGGACCAAACTATAGTGCCGAGCAGGGACAAATTAATATCTATAAAGTGAATGGCTCGGGAGAAAGCGATTTTGTTTCTTTATTGAAGCCAGAACGTCGAACTTATCGCGTACAAACCATGGGAATGACTGAAGCCGGCATAGATCCTGGATTATTCCGTGACGTATATGTCGCATTAGGTGATCCGTTACCAGATGGTGCTTGGGCAATACGTGTTCATTATAAGCCATTTGTTCGTTGGATTTGGTTAGGTGCAATCTTTATGGCTATGGGAGGTGGATTGTCAATGCTTGATAAGCGCTATCGCCGTAAAAAACCGGTAGCGATAAATTCACCGGTTTTTGCTGACTCTTTGACAGACGCGGTTATTAGTAGCACCGTTACTAAAAAAGTCTCGGAGGCGTAATAATGGGTAAGCTAATTCGCTTTCTACCATTGATATTAGTTATTGCCTTAGGTGCTGTTTTATATCGTGGGTTATCACTTAATCCACAAGATATGCCATCAGCATTGGTCGGTAAAACTATGCCAGCTTTTAAACTACAAACATTAAATAATAGCGATAAAATTGTCACTCAGGCTGATTTACTTGGTGATGTTGTGTTAATTAATGTTTGGGCTACTTGGTGTCCTACGTGCAAGTATGAACACCCGTACCTCGTTGATATAGCTAAAGATGCCAAAGTTAAACTCTATGGTTTGAATTATAAAGATGATCGTGTTGCAGCGCAGCAATGGCTTCAACACTATGAAGATCCTTATGTGTTTTCTATTTTTGATGACAAAGGTATGTTAGGTCTAGATCTTGGTGTTTATGGTGCGCCAGAAACATTTGTTATTGATCATCATGGTATTATTCGTAAACGTTTTGCTGGTGCCATTGATACACGCGTATGGCGACGTGAATTTGAGCCATTAATTGCTCAGCTAATTGAAGAAAAAAAGCAGGGGAAATAACATGCGTTTAATCGGCATACTTATACTCACGATGGTGTTTACGTTTAGTACTAATCAGGTAAGCGCGAGTCCAGTTGATACTTACGAGTTTCAGGATGAAGTGACTAAAATTCGCTTTCAAGCGTTAAGTAAAGAATTACGATGCCCTAAGTGTCAAAATCAAAACTTATCAGGCTCTAACTCACCTATTGCCGCTGATTTGCGTCGAGAGCTTTACGAGTTATTACAACAAGGCAAAGCTGATATTGAAATTGTTAACTTTATGGTCGACCGTTATGGTGAATTTGTTTTATACCGCCCAAGAGTATCGCAATTAACTTACGTATTATGGTTTGGTCCAGCAGTTCTTATTTTGTTCGGTATTATTATCGTTATTGTTATTGTCCGCCGAAAACCAGTACCTAAAGAGGCCTTGGTTTTAACGAAAGCGCAACAAGAAAAACTCAACAGTCTAACCAAAAATAAATAACTGTAACCACTCAAAAAAAATAAAATAAGTAGTAGATAACATTATGGAATTTTTAGTAATAAGCCTTATATTTTTAATTTTATTATTATTGATGGTATGGCGACCTTTCTTTAAACAGAAGAGCCAAGACGTTCTGATCGATAGTAGTTTGCGTGACGAGACTAATGTACGTTTGTATCATGAACATAAAAAAGAGATAGAAAAAGATTACGGCGAAGGTGGTATTGATGAAGAAAATTATCAATACCTATTGGCTGAACTTGATAATACGCTATTACAAGATATAGAAAGTACGTCAAAAGAGGTAAAAGTAACCACTAATGCAAGGTCTTATTCTCCTTTTTGGCCACTTGGATTAAGTGTATTTATTATCATCTTTTCTATTGCTCTTTATGATAAGCAAGGCAGCTATAAACTTATTACCAAATCACCTGCAGGGCAAGGTCAGCAGGAAGCTATGTCACAAGAAAAAATGTTACAGCAGCGTGAAAATGAAGCAATGGCCCATATTGAAAAACTGCAACAACGTATCGAGTCAAATCCTGAAGATAGTGAGGCTTGGTATAACTTAGGGCAAACCTATGTTGCCGTTGCCGATTTTGATGAAGCGGTTGATGCATTTACTCAAGTGATGAAAATTGAAGGTGAGCATGCGGATATTCTAGGTGCTATTGCACAAGCGCTTTATTATAAAAATGATCAGAAAATTAGTATTCAAGTACAAGAGTATATTGATAAATCATTAGCGCTTGATATCAATGATGCATCCACTAATATCTTATTAGGTATGCATAATTTTATTGGTAAAAATTACTCACTAGCCATTACTCATTGGCAACGTGTTATCGATGTAAATAACCAAGGCGTCAATATTACTGCCCTTAAAGAAGCTGTGGCTGAAGCTAATAACCGACTAGGTCAGCCAGCAACTAACTCGGTAGGTAAAACCCTGGTTGTTGTTGGACCACAACTAAAAGTAAATGTTAGTATCTCGGATGATATAGCCAAGCAATTAGCACAAGGTGAAGACCGTGTAGTATTTATTTATGCAGTACCTACCAATGGTCAGCGTATGCCGCTTGCCGCAGTAAAAATGAAAGCCAGTGATTTACCTACTGTCGTTGTGTTGAACAATAGCCAAGCAATGAGCCCAGCAAATAACTTAGGCAGTGTAGATAAAGTACATGTATATGCCATTGCTTCAATGCAAGGTGGTGTTGGTATTAAACCAGGTGACTATAAAGCGGAATCTTTAGGTGTTGATGTTAATAGTACTGAAACACTTGAACTGATCGTAAATACTTTAGTTGAATAACTGCTTTATTAGTTTATTCCAGTTTGATTAAGTTTATCCCTTTGTTGTGCCAGGAAAAATAAATAAAGGTAAGGTGCCCTATTGAACAATAGCCGGCTATTGTGACTTAGAGTGAAGCAAGCTTGGAGTATTTTAGCCAGTACAAGTGGATAATCATTTAATGAAGTTGGTATAAGTTAACCTCCTTAGTCGAGCAACCTATTAAGGTTGCTTATTAGTTTAATAACAAATTTAGGTTCACCTGATGAGCCAACAACGAGTGCAGTACCTCGCTATTTACGATAGTTTTATCTGATAGACGCGTAGTAGATATTCCACGTCTTATTTGGCTTATCATTTTATATGGTATTATTTTACCAATCCGACCAGCAAAGCTATACCAAACTATTTGGCAAGATGACGGTGCTCCCTTATTAAGCATAACCGCTGCAAAAAAAGTAAAACTCGCAGCAAAAGTTAAACCTTAATATGGCGATAATGTCGTTGTCGATTTTGCTATGTGTTATGGGAATCCACAAGTGGCGAGTGTAATGCAAAAATTCGAGTATCAAGGTGTTGATAAAATTGTGGTATTACCTTTATATCTTCAGTAGGCAGGGCCAACAATAGCGTCTACTTTTGATCCTAATAGTAAAGAATTACAAGAATGGCGTTATACACCGTCGATACACTTCTTAAATACCTATCATAACAATCTATTTTATATTCAAGCATCAGTCTATACAGTAAAATAGTATGTGGCCAGTCATGGCAAACCACAGCGCTTAGTCCTTTCGTATTATGGTATGCCAGAGTTGTTTCATGAATGATGGGGCGAACTTATTATGATTACTGCCGTGAAATAACGTTACTAGTCAAAAGTCATTACTTGCAGACGATTTAGGCTTTACTGAGGAAGAAATGATTATAACCTTTAATTACGCTTTGCTAAGGCCGAATGGCTTAAACCCTACACCGATATAATACTTGAGTATCTACCAGAACAAGGTATAAAAGATGTTGCTATTATGAGTCCTACATTCAATGCAGATTATTTAGAAAGACTTGAAGAGTTAATTCACGAAAAGAGTGAAGTGTTTTTAGAGGCTTGTGGTAAAACCTATCATTATATTGCGGTGTTAAACGACCGTGATGACCATATTAATGCTTTGTTTAATGTATTAGAGCCTATATAGGTACTCCTGAACGCATCTAGAACAATAACTATGTCAAGAAATCGGTCGATAACTGAGTAAATAGTAATTACAAGCTTAGGTACTAATCAATTCAATAAACTCACTTGCTAAGCTATATAAAAATAGTATACTGATTTTATATACAGTTTTAGGGAGCTATAGATAATATGAAAGAAATAATTCATATTAACGTATTATCTGATATTTAATTTCTTGACGTAAGTGAGTGTTCGAGCCATAAAATCTGTAGTTATGCTGTTTTCTTTGATATTCAACTAAGTCTCACTCTTGTCAACTATGACAAATTTATCTTCAAGCGTAAATTCAATTATTACAGAGTGAAAAATCGTGCCTACATTATAAAATATTTACAAAATTTGAATGTGAAATGGACTAGATACTAGAGTAAACATAATGGTATTACCTAAAAGAAATTTTAAATAATATGCAGAAGTTGATCCATATAGACATGGATGCATTCTTTGTATCTGTTGAAATTAGAGATAGGCCAGAGTTGGCAAATCTCCCTGTTGCTGTGGGGGGAAGCTCTAAAAGGCGAGGTGTACTTTCTACTTGTAATTATATTGCAAGAGAATTTGGTGTTCGTTCAGCAATGCCAACGAGTGTGGCAATGAGAAAGTGTCCAAATTTGGTGCTCGTACCATCTCGAATGAATGCATATAAAGAAGTTAGTATTCATATCCGTGAAATATTTTCGCGTTATACCGGTATTATTGAACCTCTTTCATTAGATGAAGCTTATCTTGATGTTACTGATTGCAAATTATTTAAAGGTTCAGCCACTTTAATAGCCCAAGATATTAGAGAAACAATCCAAAGAGAAACGGGACTAACCGCTTCTGCTGGAGTTTCTTCTCTGAAGTTTCTTGCCAAAGTTGCTTCAGATTATAATAAGCCAAATGGTCAATTTGTTATCACGCCTTCTGAAGTTCGTAGCTTCATTGCCGAATTACCTTTAAATAAGATTTCAGGTGTAGGTAAGGTTACTTTTGAAAAACTAAAGTCATTAGGGTTGGAGTATGGTCGCGACATTCAAGCCGTTGACCAGACAATTATTAATAATAACTTTGGTAAATTTGGACAGGTGCTTTATCAACGGTGCCAAGGTATAGATAATAGATATGTTGAAACAACACGAGTAAGAAAGTCGATAGGTGTTGAGAGAACATTTCCTGTAGATATTGATGATTTAGGCACTCTTCGTAGTTTTTTAACCGATAAACTAGTACCTGAATTAATAAAGCGGTCTGAAAAGTATTTACAGGAGCGAAAAATAAGTAAATTAGGGGTAAAAGTTAAATTCAATGATTTCTACCAAACGACTAAAGACATTACTTATTCTAACCTTGATAAAGGAATATTTTTAGATTTGCTGACAGAAGTAGTGAAACGTGGTGACGGTAAAAAGGTTAGACTTTTAGGAGTTCATATTGGTCTTAGTGAAATCGAAGTTAAAAGTCAGCAATTTGAGTTATCATGGTAGAAAATAGAGCTATATCAAAATTGAATACCACAAAAAAGGCTTTATTAGCGTTAATTGCGGGTAATTAAATATTTAGTCACCTCAATGAAAAAATAAGCTAACTTTGTAGTAATCCCATTGTTCTTAAACTCCTCTTAAGTAGCAAAAATTATTGTTAGTTCTATCTCACTATGGGGCA
>CAJWZC010000020.1 GCA_913049915.1 uncultured Colwellia sp. | reverse complement strand
TATTAAGAACACTTAAAGGTGTCCCCAAAAGTCATCTTTATCGTTTACTGCGTAAAGGTGAAATAAGGGTGAATAAAAAACGTATTAAACCTGTCTACAAATTACTAATAAATGATGAAGTACGCATTGCACCTATCAGAGTTTCAGAAGAAAAAGATGCTGTTTCTACTGGATTAAATGTTGTCGCTAACTTAGAGAAGCAAATACTTTTTGAAGATGATCGGTTAATTGTTATTAATAAACCATCGGGTATGGCGGTACATGGTGGAAGTGGATTAAGCTTTGGGTTAATTGAAGCACTTCGTGCGTTAAGACCTGATGCGCGAATGTTAGAACTCGTTCATCGTTTAGATAGAGATACTTCAGGCTGTTTACTGGTAGCTAAAAAACGCTCTACCTTGCGGCATTTACATGAACAGTTTCGTGAAAAAAATGTACAAAAGTTTTATCACGCTTTAGTTAAAGGCCATTGGCCCACTAAATTGACTCGCGTTACTGAGTCACTTAAGAAAAACGATTTAAAGTCAGGCGAACGCGTTGTCGTTGTTGATAATATAGATGGTAAAGAGTCTGAAACACGCTTTAGAGTATTAGAGCGCTATCGTGGTGCAACGTTAGTAAGGGCTTTTCCGGTAACCGGAAGAACACATCAAATACGCGTACACTGTCAAACGAGTGGTCATTCTATTGCTATGGATGCAAAATATGGTCATGAAGAGTTTGATGAGCAAATGAAGAGTAAAGGATTAAAAAGACTGTTCTTACATGCCGCTAGTATTGAGTTCACGCACCCAAGTACAGAAGAACGCTTGAAAATTGAAGCGCCGATGGAGGCTAGCTTAGAGAAATTATTAACTAAGTTGGTTAAAGAATAGTTTAAGTGACCGAGTACAAATTAGTTATTTTTGATTGGGATGGTACTTTGATGGACTCCATTGCGCGTATTGTTTCATCAATGCAAGCAGCAGCACATCATTGTCAATTAACTATACCTTCCGTAAATAGCGTAAAAAATACCATAGGTCTGAGTTTACCTAAGGTACTTGATATATTATTTCCTGGGGCTTCGAAAACGGACATAACCGCGTTACTTGAGCAATACAAGTTTCAATATGTCGAAGGAAATAGTACACCGGCACCTTTATTTGAACATGCGCTGTTGTTATTAAAAGCACTAACCGATAATGATAAGCTGTTGGCCGTTGCAACAGGTAAAGGGCGAGAAGGTTTACAACGTGTATTTTCTGCGAGCCAAACTGAACATTTCTTTCATGCATCACGCTGTGCTGATGAAGCTCGATCTAAGCCAGATCCTCAAATGTTATTAAGCTTATTAGCTGAATTAAGTATTGCACCAGAGCAAGCAGTGATGATTGGTGATACCAGTTATGATATGCAAATGGCACAAGCTTCAGGTATAGATAGGATAGGTATTACTCTCGGTGTACACGGTAGAGAAATATTAAACAAATTCCAACCAATAGCCATTGTTGACTCTCTTGCTGAGTTGCAACAAATACTATTACCCTCGTAGTGCATAGATAAACACTTAGCGTGTTTATGATAGATAAGTAACACTTAACAATAGTATACCTATCTACTCTATCTAATTCGATTAACCAGCCACTCTAGGTTGCTCAGCTAATACATCCACGCCCTGTTGCTTTAATAGCGCAACAAGTTTAATTAACGGTAATCCGATTAAAGTATTGGGATCATCACCTTCAAGTTTGCTAAACAAGCAAATACCCAAACCTTCACTTTTAAAACTACCAGCACAATTATAGGGCTTTTCTGCATGTAGATAATTTTCTATTTCTATTTTACTCAGTTGATTAAAATGAACCGTAAAGGGTTCAACTAAAGCGATTGCTTTATCATTTTCACTGTCATAAACACATAGGCCAGTATAGAAAATAATACTTTTACCACTAAATTTACTTAATTGAATAACAGCATTGTCAAAGTTGTGAGGCTTACCTAATATTTCTCCTTCACATACAGCTACCTGATCTGAGCCTATTATCAAAGCACTTGGGTATTGTGAGATAACCGCTTTTGCTTTTTCTATAGCAAGACGTTCAACTAAAGCGTGAGGTGTTTCATCTTTGTGTGCTGTTTCATCGATATCAGGCTTTGCGCATTGAAAAGGCAGTTGGAGTTTTTCTAAAATAGTTTTACGAAATGGAGACGTAGAGCCAAGCACTAAGGTTTTCATATTTACCCTCTTATATAGATTCTTTTAAAGTAGTCTGTTTGCTATAATACTATTAGAATAAAGAAGTAAGGACTTTCTTATACGCGTTAGTATTAACTAGCTATTATGAACAACATTGTTTATTTAAATAGCGGTTGTTGTCAAAATAAACAATTATTATACTATAATTGTGAATAATGAGACTATCTTGTGCTTTTAAACAAAATAGTGCAATTTTCTTTTGACACTTGCCTGTAGGGACTATAATATGCGCGCCTTATGCAGAATCTTAAACTTCCAGTAACAATAAATCCATCCCGTAGCTCACAACGCAGACTTGTGTGCGAAGGTGTGTTTAAATTGTCTGATATGACTAGACTGCTTGGTGAATGCGAAAGCAGAAGCGAGCATGTTAAAGTTAGTGTTAAGTTTGATGTTGATGAACGTGGTTTGACAGTAATGTCAGGTACGGGCTCGACATTAGTTGCATTAACTTGTCAGCGGTGTAACGAAAGTTTTGACCAGGAACTTAAAGTAGATTTTATTTTTAGCCCTGCCAAAAATGAGGAAGCCGCTGAGAAAATCCCGTCATATTATGACGTAGTAGAATTAGATGAAAATGGCGAAGTAAACTTATGTGAATTAGTGGAAGAAGAGTTAATGCTCACGATCCCATTAATTCCAAGGCATGAAGTTCAAGACTGTTCAGCCGATGCTGATTCAGTTTGGGGTGAATTACCAGAAGAACTTGAGAAGCCAAATCCATTTGATTTATTAAAACAATTCAAATAGTTAATAAGCATAAAGCCTTTTAACTTATAACCTGTTCAGGAGTAACTCATGGCAGTACAAAAAAGTAAAAAATCTCGTTCAAGACGTGGCATGCGCCGTTCACATGATGCATTAGCAATCGAAAACTTATCAGTAGATCCAGTATCAGGTGAAACGCATCGTCGTCACCATATAACTGCTGATGGTTTTTACAAAGGCGTTAAAGTAATCGCTAGATAAGCGATTACATTTTAGGCTTACTTTAGTTTGAGCTTAAATAGTGATCTAACCATAGCGTTAGATGTTATGGGGGGCGACCAAGGCCCCTTTATAACTATTTCTTCAGCAATCATGGCAATTAATCAACAGCCTAACTTGCACCTAATTCTTTGTGGTGATGAACCAATCATTACAGCAACTCTTGCCAGTTTTAATATTTCCCAAGAAACTCTAGCTACTCATAAACAGTTAAGTATTTTCCCAACCTCCCAAGTAGTATTAATGTCGGATAAGCCAATTGTCGCACTTAGAACCAAAAAAGACTCATCAATGCGTAAAGCGCTTGATCTTGTTCATGAAGGAAAAGCACAAGCTTGTGTAAGCGCTGGCAATACTGGGGCATTATTTTCGATGGCACATTTTGTGTTAAAAAATATACCAGGGGTAGAGCGCCCAGCACTTATTTCATCTTTACCCACCCATGATGAAGATAAACATGTTTTTATGCTCGACTTAGGCGCCAATGTTTTTTGTGACTCTCATGTATTATATCAATTTGGTGTTATGGGCTCGATAATGGCTGAACAAGTCGATGGTATTAGTCAACCACGTGTTGCTTTACTTAATATGGGAGAAGAATCCATTAAAGGTAGTGATCATATTAAGCTCGCTGCGCTTGAATTAAGTGAAAATAAAGAGATCAACTATATTGGTTTTATTGAAGGTAGTGATATATTTTCTAATAAAGCCGATGTTATCGTCTGTGATGGTTTTGTTGGTAATGTCGCCCTAAAAACCTGTGAAGGTGTTGCTAGGCTAGTTTATCAAAAATCTAAAGCTGCTTTTAGTGCGAGCTTATTGGCTAAGTTATTTGGCTCATTACTCAAACCTAGTTTCAAAAAACTATTTAAAACCATGAACCCCGACCAGTACAATGGCGCAAGTCTGATAGGATTACGGGGTATAGTGGTTAAAAGTCATGGTAATGCCAATTCAAGTGCTTTTTTATCTGCAATAGAAGAAGCAGTAAAAGAAGTTGAAAGGCAAGTGCCTGAGAAAATAAAAATCTCATTTGAAGATAGCTGTGCCAGTCGATAACCCCTATTAAATAATAAAAATTATATGCTGCGATATATTTTCATAAAGCTAACTTTTTTAAGTGAAAAGTATAAAATCAACGTATTTACTAACAAAAAATTCAATAGAGTATCAATATGCAAAATAAATTAGCATTCATATTTCCAGGGCAGGGCTCACAAACGGTTGCCATGCTCAGTGACTTTGCAGAAAATAGTATCGTACAAGCAACCTTTGTAGAAGCATCAAAAGCGTTAGGCTATGATTTATGGCAGTTAGTTGCACAAGGTCCTGTAGAAAAACTTAATAAAACTAATTTTACTCAACCTGCGTTATTAACCGCAAGTGTAGCTTTATGGAGAGTTTGGCAAGTCGAATCGGAAGTGACTCCAGATGTCATGGCTGGTCATAGCCTAGGTGAATATTCAGCGTTAGTTTGTGCGGGTGTATTATCTCTTAGTGATGCGGTAGTCTTAGTTAAAAAACGAGGTGAGTTTATGCAAGCTTGTGTTCCTGCAGGTGTTGGTGCCATGGCAGCGGTTATTGGTTTAGCCGATGAAGCTATTATTAAGGCTTGTGAAAATGCCAAGGAAAATCAGGTAGTATCAGCGGTTAATTTTAACTCGCCAGGTCAGGTCGTTATTGCGGGTCACAAAGAAGCGGTAGAGCGTGCTGGTGAATTCTGTAAAGTAGCAGGCGCTAAACGTGTTTTACCGTTACCAGTAAGCGTACCATCACATTGTGCTTTAATGACAGATGCAGCAACTAAGCTGGCTATTGAATTAGATAAGGTTACTTTTAACGCACCCGTTATTAATGTTGTTAATAATGTAGATGTCAAAAAAGAAACAGCAAGTGTAGCGATAAAATCAGCATTAGTTAAGCAATTATATTCACCAGTACGTTGGAGCGAAACCATCAATCTGCTGGTAAGTGATGGTATCGAAAAAGTTGTTGAAGTTGGACCAGGTAAGGTTTTACAAGGTCTAAATAAGCGTATAAATAAATCACTACGTGGTGTTAGTTTCAATACTACAGACTCGTTACAACAAGCAAAAGATTTAATTAATAGCTAAATTTAGTCATTAATAAATAATAAAAACACAACAACATAAATGATGCGTATTCTTAATTATCTAGATAGCGTTATAAAATATAAACAGTAGGAAGAAATATGTTTTCTTTAGAAGGTAAAGTCGCTTTGGTGACCGGTGCAAGCCGTGGTATTGGTAAAGCAATTGCAACACAATTACAGTCACTTGGTGCAACGGTTATTGGTACTGCGACATCCGATAACGGAGCCAATAATATAACTGAATACTTAACTACTGATAACGGTAGTGGTATGGGATTAGTACTTAACGTGACTAGTGATGAATCTATCGCTGAAATGTTCGTCGCTATTAAAGCAGCACATGGTTCCATTGATATTCTAGTCAATAATGCAGGTATCACACGTGATAACTTGTTTATGCGTATGAAAGATGATGAGTGGTCAGATATTATTGAAACTAACTTAACGTCTGTATTTAAAGTAAGTAAAGCGGCTATTCGTCCTATGATGAAGAAGCGTACTGGACGTATTATTAATATTGGCTCTGTTGTTGGTACCATGGGTAACGCTGGTCAAGTCAACTATGCTACAGCTAAAGCCGGTTTGCTTGGTTTTACTAAAGCCTTAGCCCGTGAAGTTGCTTCTCGAGGTATAACGGTTAATACCGTTTCACCTGGTTTTATTGACACAGATATGACACAAGGTCTAACTGATGAGCAAAAAGAAGCTATCTTCTCTCAAGTTCCTGCGAATCGTTTGGGTAAGCCAGAAGAAATAGCGAGTACAGTAGCCTTTTTAGCATCAGATGCAGCTGCTTATGTTACTGGTGAAACTATTCATGTGAATGGTGGCATGTACATGGTGTAAGCCTTTATTTTTAAAGCTTACATTGTTTTTAAATAATATTTTTCAATAGTTCAACAGGTTAGACCAGATTAAAAAAGTGAATTAGATGCTTGCATGGCAAGCTGTTGACGAATACACTACACACAATTTGAAAAACTGCACTTTCAGTAAAGGAAATAAAATGAGTAATATCGAAGAACGCGTAAAGAAAATCACAGTTGAACAGCTAGGTGTTAGTGAAGCAGAAGTGAAAATTGATTCATCATTTGTTGATGACTTAGGTGCTGACTCATTAGACACTGTTGAATTAGTTATGGCGTTAGAAGAAGAATTTGATACTGAAATTCCTGACGAAGAAGCTGAAAAAATTACAACAGTTCAAGCAGCAATTGATTACGTTACTGCTAACCAGTAATTGTTAATAAGTTCGATATTATCGGGCTTAGTAAAATAATAAAAGCGGTATACTTAATTACAAGTGGCCGCTTTTTTTTTATCTTTAATATGACGTTATTATCCAATAATATATTAATACTATTGGACATAAAAAAGTGATCACTTTCTTATACTAATACGTATAAAATTTGATAGTATATTTAATTTTTCGGAGGCCGCTCTGTTATGAGACGTGTAGTAGTTACTGGCATTGGTATGGTTAGCCCATTAGCCAACACCGCAGAAGAAACATGGCAAAACTTGCTGCTTGGTAAAAGTGGTATAGTTACTATTGAGCATTTTGATATCACAGATTATCCTACTAAATTTGCAGGCTTAGTTAAAAACTTTAATGCCGAAAATTATATGGAACGAAAAGAAGCCAAAAAAATGGATCTTTTTATTCAATATGGTATTGCAGCGGGTGTCCAAGCTATTAAAGACTCTGGTCTTGAAGTTACTGAGCAAAATGCACCCCGTATTGGTGTTGCTATCGGCTCTGGCATTGGTGGTTTAGGTTTAATTGAGCAAAACCATAATAAACTGATAAAAGCTGAAAGTAACCCACGTAAGTTATCGCCATTCTTTGTGCCATCAACCATTATTAATATGATTGCTGGTCACTTATCAATCATGTTTGGTCTGCAAGGTCCTAATATTGCGATTACTACAGCGTGTACTAGTGGTGTTCATAATATTGGACATGCTGCACGCATGATTGCTTATGGTGATGCAGACGCTGTTGTTGCTGGTGGTGCTGAAAAAGCTTCTACTCCATTAGGTTTGGGCGGTTTTGGTGCTGCACGCGCTTTATCTCGTCGTAATGACGATCCTGAAGCCGCATCTCGTCCTTGGGACAAAGATCGTGATGGTTTTGTTCTTGGAGATGGCGCTGGTGTTATCGTTGTTGAAGAATATGAACATGCTAAAGCCCGTGGCGCAAAAATTTATGCTGAGCTTGTCGGCTTTGGTATGAGTGGCGATGCTTATCATATGACTTCACCCCCTGAAAATGGTGATGGTGCCGCTCGTGCTATGCAAAATGCCATTAATGATGCCAAAGTAGATATTAGTAGGATTGGTTACATCAATGCCCATGGTACTTCTACACAAGCGGGTGATATGGCAGAAACTAATGCAGTTAAAACTGTATTTGGTGCGGGTGCAAAGAATGTAATGATGGGTTCTACTAAGTCAATGACCGGGCACTTGTTAGGCGCTGCAGGCGCTGTTGAAGCGATTTTCAGCATCCAAGCACTAATGAATAACCAAGTTCCACCGACAATAAATTTAGATAACCCTGATGTAGGTTGTGATCTAGATTATATTGCAGGTGCAGCACGTGATGTTGAATTGGAATATGTACTTTGTAATTCATTTGGTTTTGGCGGCACAAACGGCTCATTAATCTTTAAGAAAATTTAACGTTCTTAACTTTGTTTAAGTGTCGTTATTTATAAAGCGTTAAACGGCTTGTAAAATAATGAGTAAGCCTGAATACTAACCTCTAACTCGAGGAAGTCCTCAGGTTTTTTTATGTCAAAATTATCCATGTTATAGTGGGACTCAATGAAATATTGCTCGGTGAATGGTCAACAGCAAACAGATATATCGATTACCGACAGGGGACTAGCCTACGGTGATGGCATATTTACTACCGCTAAAATTCTCAATGGCAAAGTAATACTATTAGACAAGCACATTGAGCGATTAGCCGATGGCTGCCAACGATTAAAAATCCAAGCACCATCTCGTCAACGTTTAATGGAGCAATTGCAATCGGTTGCCAAAAATTATCCGCTAGCAGTATTAAAAGTGATGATCACGGCAGGTAGTGGTGGTAGAGGTTACTCTCGGCTAGGACTAAACGATAATGCGACGAATTTAATTATCATGGTGTCTGATTTTCCAAATCATTACCAAGCACTTGCCCAACGAGGTATTGACCTCGGAGACAGTAAACAACAGATTGCGACAAGTTCAATGTTAGGCGGCCTTAAACATCTTAATAGGCTTGAGCAAGTTTTATTAAGAGCAGAACTTGATGAGCGAATTGAAGATGATTTGGTTGTTACTAATTGCCAAGGCAATGTTATAGAGGCGACCAGTTCAAATTTATTTTATTGGCTTGATAGTCAATTATGCACTCCAGATTTATCTAACTCAGGTGTCGATGGTATTATTAGACAGACAGTTATAGCCAATCGTCCGCAAGTAAAGGTATGCAAAACTCAGCCTGGCGATCTTAAACAAGCACAAGCCATGTTTATTTGTAATTCTTTGATGGGCATCATGCCAGTAAAAACGTACAATAATCGCATACTTACTGTCGATAATGTACAGCAACTTCAAAGGCAAATGAAAGGACTTATTTAAATGATTTTTTCTGTTGTTTTCTAGTCATTAGCCATTAAGGATAGTTCGTGTTCAGAAAATTTATTATAATAATATTGTTAGTCTTACTTGGCACTGCAAGTGCTTTAGTCTATCAATTTGATCAGGCGCTAAAGACCCCTTTAGCGATTGAAAAAAATAGCTTTTTAAAAATAAAAGCAGGTAGCTCTATTAGCTCTTTTGCAAAGCAATTAGAGCGCATACAATGGATCCCTACGCGTTTTTGGCTAAGGAACTATGGTCGTCTATTTCCACAGAAGGCAAATATTAAAGCTGGTACCTACCTGATTGCCAAAAATTCAACCTTAGCGCAATTATTAACTCAGCTTGTTGAAGGTAAGGAACACCAGTTTTCGGTGACTTTTATTGAAGGAACACGTTTTAAAGATGCCTTATCTATACTGGTAGAGCATCCTTATATTAAGCAGACTATCCAAGATATGGATATTAGCAAGATAGCGACAACGTTAGGAGTTAAGGGTGAAAACCCTGAAGGGTGGTTATTTCCTGATACCTATGCCTTTACAGCAGATACTCAAGATATAACGTTATTGAAACGTGCTTACATAAACATGCAGAGAAAATTAAATAAAGCATGGCAAAATAGGGCGGATAACTTACCTTATAAAACACCTTATCAAGCGTTAATTATGGCTTCAATCATCGAAAAAGAAACCAGCTATATCGCTGAACAACCACTTATATCATCGGTGTTTGTTAATCGTTTACGTAAGAATATGCGCTTACAAACGGATCCTACAATCATCTATGGTTTAGGTGACCGTTATCAAGGTGACATTACTAGAGCACATAAACGAGAAAAAACCGCTTATAATACTTATCGTATTAATGGTCTACCGCCAACACCAATTGCACTGTCCGGTCTGTCAGCTCTTAAGGCTACTTTGCACCCGTCAACGAGCGAATACTTCTATTTTGTTAGCAATGCAAACGGCAGACATGTATTTAGTAAAACGCTTTCTGAGCATAATAGTGCAGTTAGGGATTACTTGAAAAAACAAAGGGAGAAAAGAGAAAAATAACATAAACACAAGTCAATATTTTCTCAATTCTACAATTACTAAATTGAATAAATTAAAAATATAACTAACCCAAGGTAAAAGTTTACATATGTCTACAGGAAAATTTATTGTTATTGAAGGTATGGAAGGTGCTGGTAAGTCCTCAGCGATTGCCGTCATTGAAAGTACCCTAAATAAATATGGTATTGAATATGTTAACACCAGGGAGCCAGGTGGAACGCCATTAGCTGAAGCTTTACGTAACATGGTTAAATCAGTAGACCATCAAGAAAAGCTTACGGTGGAAACAGAATTATTACTTATGTATGCCAGTCGCAGTCAATTGCTTGCGAACAAAATTCTTCCGGCTTTAGCGGCAGGGAAGTGGGTGATAGGTGATCGTCATGACTTGAGCTCTCGCGCCTATCAAGGTGGAGGTCGTGGCTTTGACGAAGCGATAATGAATACCATTAGTGATATAACCTTAAAAGGCTTTCGTCCTGATATTACGCTTTATTTAGATATAGACCCGCATATTGGTTTATCTCGTGCAAAAGCTCGGGGTGATTTAGACCGTATAGAGTTAGAACAAATGGAGTTTTTTATCCGCGTTCATAATAAGTATCGAGAACTAGCCAAACAAGATGAGTCTATTATTACCGTTGATGCGTCTCAAGCAATGTTAAAAGTGCATCAGGATATAGAGAAATCTGTTATTGCGTTTATTGTTAAAACAGCCTTGGTTTAGAGAGCAAAAATGTTACCTATTTGTCGTGAAAAACAAAGTCAATTAAGCCGACAATATCAGCAACAAACTTTAGCACATGCTATTATTATTCAAGGCATCGAAGGTTGTGGTAAAGAGGCATTAGCACAATGGTTAATTGAATTATTAATATGTCATAAACCGTTGTCAGCAAATAGTACTGCGGAGCATGTACCGATTGTTTCTGCCTGTAGGCAATGTAAGGCTTGCTTGTTAAGAAAAAGTGATAGCTATCCAGATCACTTATTGTTGAGAAGCGAGAATAAAACCTTAGGTGTTGATGATATTCGTCGTGGCAATGCATTTCTCGAGAAAACAGCACATTTAGGTAAAGTAAAAACAATATTCATTCCACAAGCTCAGGCCATGACAGTTGCTGCTGCTAACGCCTTATTAAAAACATTAGAAGAGCCAAGTGCGAACAGCTATATTGTTTTAATGACCAACGATCTTGATAGTTTATTACCAACAATAATAAGTCGATGTGCAGTGTATGCCATCAGACCTATGGTGGGTGAAGCACTCTTGGCACTACTTAAACCATCGAGTCATAGTGATGCTCAGCTACCAAGTAACGTTACCTTGAGCGCAAGATTAAATGATAATGCTTTTATCAATCTATCACAGTTAGCTGAATTAACAGACGATACTATTTTTCAAGAGTATCAGACTTTCAATCAAAGCTTTTTAGATTTTTTATATCTTGGTCAAAGTGAAAGTAAAGTGCTTAGTCAACTTGTAGATAATAAGCATGCTTTACGTTGGTTAGAGAAAATAATCTGCAATCTAGTTAGGCAATATTATCTAGTCAAAGAAGTTGAGCAAGTAACTCCGGTTGTTAATCAGAAAATTTCAGCACAGGTACTTAATCAAATATATCAAGCTATCATCAGCAGTAATAAACTGATAAAGTCTTATACTCAAGCTAATCGACAATTCGTCGCAGAACAGCTCCTTATGACGATAAACGATATCGTTAGACCATCGACATAGGAGACCAACTTGGTCCCATTAAACGTAGAGTTCCATTCAGAGCGTGATTTATACCTTGCCTTTATGCCCTTTCTTAAAGAAGGTGGTCTTTTTGTGCGTACTCCACGCCAATATGATTTAGGCGATGAAGTTGAATTAAATATATTACTACCAGATGCGTTAGAAGAGTCGATAGTTCATGGTGAAGTCTGCTGGCTAACCCCTGTTGGTGCGCAAAATGGTACTCCGCCAGGTGTAGGTGTCACTTTTATTAAAGATCCTGAAAAAATTCGTCACCAAATTGAACAAATACTCTCTCGACATTTAAATTCTTCAGAGCCAACACTCACTATGTAGTTTGGTTTTCTTGTTACAAAAATTATATCCGTTACCATTCAACATGTACGTTAAAATTACATCTTGATTGGTGATGGTTCTAGGTAGCATACATTTTTTAATAAACCTTTAAAGCACAGGAGTTCCACGTTGTTTATAGATTCTCATTGCCACTTAGACCGCCTTAACTTATCACTACATGATAATAATCTTGATAATGTTATTCAGTCTGCAAAAGCAGCTAAAGTAGATAAACTATTGTGTGTTAGTGTAACGTTAGCTGACTTTCCTGAAATGGCTGCGAAAACGGCTCATTATGATAATGTTTTACTGACCTGTGGGACTCACCCTTTAAATCAAGAAGATACAGTTATACCTGAGCAACTACTAGCATTAAGTGAAAATGATCGTGTTATCGCTATTGGTGAAACAGGCTTGGATTATCATTACGCACCAGAGACTAAAGATCTGCAACTTGATTCATTCAAAAAACACATTCATGTTGCTAAGCAATTAAATAAACCGCTTATTATTCATACTCGAGCAGCACAAGAAGATACCTTGTCGTTATTACGCAGTGAAGGGGCGGACCAGGTAGGCGGTATTCTTCATTGCTTTACGGAAAGCTGGGATATGGCTGAACAAGCGATAGCGTTAGGATTTTATATTTCCTTTTCAGGTATTGTCACCTTTAAAAATGCTACAGCTCTAAGAGAAGTTGCTGCTTTAGTACCTGATGATAAATTCTTGATCGAAACTGATGCACCTTATCTTGCACCTGTGCCTCACCGAGGAAAAGAAAATCAGCCAGCCTACGTGATTGAAGTTGCTAAACACTTGGCAAGTATTCGTGGACAATCCGTTGAAGAAATAGCTAAGCTATCGAGTGATAACTTCAACCGTCTTTTTAAGCTGTAATAATTTGATAACATAACCATTATTTTCATTACTTTCAGTGAAAAAAAAACCCAAACATAGGTTTGGGTTCAAGAGTTGGCTCAAGGGGTTGAGCACTGCGCTAATTAACTATCATCTAGTAATTAAGATAAAAAAACTAAGGTTATAATTCAATTTACTACACCTTAACAATGAAAAAATCACTTCATGCTAAGTTTGTGATATTAAGTGTAGTGTATGTTTTTTAAATAGCTAATATTTTTATATCTATTTATTTTATTGTTTTATTGCAGATGCTTATTGCTTTTTCTTCTTGTATTTTATTTCTTTTTTTTATAGCAATACTCACCGTTATAATACCGCTTTATTATAGGTTATCCACAGTCTTGACGCAGTATCAGCTCTAGTTTTTTCTGATGATTTTTGGCTATGTATTTATTAAGATAAGTAGTTTTAGATACTGTAAATGATAGTCCTATTTCAGCTTTACTTTATGGTTTAGGCAGCAATGCTAAACTTTCCTCAGCAAAACCGACACCAGCTTCAGTATAAAAGTTAAATACCTTATCAATACCGAACTCTTCTAGTTGTAAACGTTCATCATCATACCGTACAACAGCGGCAATTCTTCCTTGATAATTTGCCGCATTAAACTGCGTAGTAATACTGATCGCCTCTTGTACTGAAGGTAGGGCAAGTAATACGAGTTCAAATCGTAAAGGTCCATACTCTCTCAAAAATAGATATTTTCAGCATCACTATCGTAGGCTTTTATACCTTTATTTGTTATTAATGTGATTTTTATTTGTCCGCATCTAGACCCCATGCAGGATGTCACTATGGCTATTAATGGCTCGATAAGCCCCCATACCAATCATAACGATAGGGCGCTGATATAGTTGACAGAAATCATCTTCTTCAAGTTTTTCTTGTCGCTCAAAAGAGATAAAAATCCTCGATATTTAGCAAAGAGCGTATGGGCAAACCGATAAACTATGTTTGTCAAAATAAATGAGATGACCATGCTTAAAGAAAGGATTACTAGTCAATCATTACTAAGCCAGCCAGCAGTTACACTTATGGAACTAACAATTAAACTAAATTAACTGAAGTTACTTAAAGATAAGACGCTTAACAAAGCACTACGACAATGCATTTTTAATATACTAAAAATACACTTTAACATCATTATCTTAACAGGATTTAATAGTATTAATGACGTTGCCAAACCTAACATTTCTAAAGTTGGTACAGCGATAAACCCTATAGATAAGAAAAATCCTATTAAGAATATATCTTTAAAACCCATTAATGCTTTACTAATTTCAGCCGCTTTAAGATGAGTAACTAAGAACATGCCGACAAGTAATACACCTAAGTCGCCTTTAATGTTAACTAACTCAAATAACTCATAACTACCTAAGGCTAGAAAGAAGCCGATTAAAGGAATTAACTCACCATGGCCAACATGATTAATCACTCTATTAATAAGGGGTTTTATGAAAAACAAGGAGAGCAGCGAAAATGCCCAAATGGATGGAGATAGCGAGATTGTTTTTGCCCCTAGGGCAAAGATAAAATCGAAAATAATTCAGATAAAGTCCATAGTATTAATCTAGTTTATATTAATTTATTAAGCAGAAAAGGTTTTGATTTTTTTGACAATTGATGCGAAATTTATTTTAACACTAACGATAGAACATGCAGGATTTTCTATCGGATGATATTTTATAATCTATCACCATGTAAAGGGATTTTATTTAAAAAAACAATCTATTATACTAATTAAATTAGCTCATATGAGGATCTTATTAAGGATAAATGTAATGAATAAAGCGCTTAAATGAGTACATAACAGGCTATTAGGGTTTATAACCTGTTATGTTATTGGATATTCGATTTACTTAGCTACTTTGATTACTAATAAACTAGTACATTTTAATATTCTTTCATGATTTAACTACACATTACTTTTGTAACCACTTTGTAATTTCTTTATTCATAAAATCACGAATTATTGGCTGTGCTTTCACATTAGGATGTAAATTATCGTTTAGCATTAGAGATGAATCTATTGCAATACTTTCCATAAAAAATGGCATGAGATAGGCGCCTGTTTGCTTGGCAACTTTATCATAACTGTCGGTAAACATTTGCAGATATCTTGGGCCTAGGTTAGGGGGTATTTGAATTTCCATTAGGGCAACTTTTGCTCCATGTTGCTGGCTTTTAGTAATAAGTAGGTTTAAATGTTTTTGTAATAATTTAACAGGAAACCCTCTTATACCATCATTACCACCTAGCTCAATTAGCACATGGCTAGGTTGGTGTGTCTCTAACCAAGTATCTATTTTTAATAAGGCGTTATCCGTGGTTTGGCCACTGATGGCGGTATTAATAATGGTGATGGGTGTGTTATCGTCATTATATTTATTTTGTAACAAATAAACCCATGCTTGCTCTTGCTTAAGACCATAGCCAGCACTTAAGCTATCACCAATAAGTAAAATTTTATCATTTGCAACGCTTGTAAATGATAGGTTTGTCAAAATTAATATAATAATAAATTTTAGGAAATAACGCGTCATGTCAGTACTTTCTCAGTTAAATGTTATTCAAGTGTCAGGGCTTACAAAGCGTGTTAGTACACTTGAGGGAAGCCTTACTATCCTTAGCGATATTAACTTCTCTGTCAAGTCAGGAGAGTCAGTGGCTATTGTTGGCGCCTCAGGCTCTGGCAAGTCAACATTATTAAGTTTATTAGCTGGACTAGATGTAGCCAGTGAAGGCGATGTACATCTGGATGGTGAAGCTTTAAGTAGCCTTGATGAAGAAGCCCGCGCTCGTGTTAGAGCAGAGAAAATTGGCTTTGTCTTTCAATCATTTATGTTAGTACAAAGTTTAACCGCACTTGAAAATGTTATGTTACCCGCAGAGCTTGCAGGCGATCATGATGCCAAAAAACAAGCGATTGAATTATTAGAAAAAGTAGGACTTACACATCGACTTGAGCATTATCCTTCACAATTGTCAGGAGGTGAGCAACAACGAGTCGCTATTGCTAGGGCTTTTATCGGCTCACCAAAAATATTGTTTGCTGATGAGCCATCAGCAAATCTAGACAGTAAAAATGGTCACTTGATTGAAACGTTATTATTTGATTTAAACAAACAAAACGGGACAACACTTGTGTTAGTGACTCACGATGAACAATTAGCAAAACAATGCCAACGCATCATACACATTGAAGGTGGACAGCTTGAAAGAATTAGTGAAGGGGGAGCAGCTAATGTGGGTTAAGCTGGCTTTTAAACTCTTTTCACGAGAGTTTCGTCGTGGTGAATTAACCATTATCTTTGCTGCAATTGCGCTGGCGGTTCTTACTGTTTTTAGTTTGTCGTCAATTACCGAAAGAATTGGTTTGAACATAGCACAAAAAAGTAGTGATTTTATTGCTGCAGATCGTCGTTTGTCTAGTAATCATGCTTTTGACCCACAAATATTAATAAAATCGAGTGAGTTTGGTTTAGAAACAGCAAAGATGCTCTACTTTGATTCTATGTTATTTGCCAATGATGAATTGGTGTTAGGTTCAGTAAAAGCCACTACTGAGACTTATCCTCTGCGCGGGAAAATAATAATTAAAGACAGCTTAACTAGCCCAGATTACGAGGTTGATAGTGGTCCTAAGGCTGGTTCAGTCTGGTTGAGTGAAGGTTTATTTTATACCCTTGACTTAAAAATTGGTGATCAGGTCGAATTAGGGGCAGGTCTTTTTAACGTCAGTAAAGTGTTGGTAAAAGAACCTGACGCGCCATTTTTCTCTTTGTCGGGTAATAAACGTGTCTTGCTAAACTATGACGATATCCCGACAACCCAAGCAGTTCAAGCGGGTAGTAGAGTATTTCATCGTCTTCTATTTTCAGGTAATGAACAACAACTAAGTGATTATTATGCTTGGCTTAAACCAGAACTTAAAAGTAATCAAAATTGGGAAGGTATTAAAGATAGACAATCACCCTTGGGTAATAATTTAGAGCGCGCGGAACGTTTTTTATTACTAGCCGGTTTATTTGGTATTATGCTCGCCGCGGTTGCTATGGCCGTTTCAGCCAAACGGTACTGTGAACGCCAGTATGATCCCGTCGCTATGATGAAAACACTTGGCGGCAGTCGTAAAGTTATCCGTAATATTTTTCTTTTACACCTTAGCCTAGTAACAACTTTTTCTATTGCTGCGGGCTTAGCTATAGGTTTTGTCTTACAAACTATTGGTGCCGATTATTTGGCAACATTTATGGGTACCGAATTACCACAAGCAGGTATTCGACCTTGGTTATTATCTAGCTTTATCGGTCTTATTTGCGCGATGATGTTTTCACTTAAACCTTTACTCGATTTATTTGATATTCCGCCACTGCGTGTTTTACGTCGAAACTTAGGTGATACCTTAGCCGTTAGTCGTCTTCATCTTGCGCTATCATTTATAACTATTTTTGTTTTAATGTGGATATTTAGTGGAGAGATTATTACTACTCTAATTTTATTTGCTTCTACTTTATTAGTTATTGCTATTTTATTCGGTATATCTCGATTATTATTTGCTGCAGGTCGGAGTTTAGGCCTTAGACCTGGCTCTAGTTGGTCTTTGGCGATAGCGACATTGCAAAAAAGAGCTAATGCTAATGCTATTCAACTGATCAGTTTCGCTTTAGCGATTAAGTTGATGTTATTTTTGGTGGTCTTAAAAACCGACATCATTGCCGATTGGCAAATGCAGGTTCCGCCAGATGCACCCAATATGTTTATCATTAATATTGCCGAAAACGAAGTTACTCCAATTGAACAATTCTTTAATGAAAACAATATAGGCCATGAAGCTTTTTATCCTATTTTCAGTGGTAGAGTTGATGCAGTAAATGGTGATAAATTTGCTCGAAGAGTATCAAAGCAAGAAGGTGAAGAAAAAGATGAAGACGCTAAAGAAGGAGTTAGTAGAGAGCCTAACCTAACTTGGCTAGACACTTTACCTGAAGGTAATGAGATCACTGAAGGACAATGGTTCTCTGATGAAGGTTTGCTTGGTGATGAGATCGAGGTGTCCGTTTTTGATGGATGGAAAGAATCACTTGATCTAAAACTGGGCGATACCATTACACTGTTAGTTAATGAACAACCAATAGAAGCTAAAGTCACTAGTTTCAGGGATGTTGATTGGGGTACGCTTAAACCTAATTTTGTCATGATTTTAAGTCCCAATATGGCCGGCTTGGTACCGGTCACTTATTTTAGCGCCGCAAAGCTGCAAGACAAACACACCCAAGATATTAGTCAGTTATTACAACGTTATCCGACGATAAGTATGATTGATATCAAGTCCCAAATTGAACAAGCTCAATCTATTATTGCGCAAGTGTCATTAGCGATTGGTTTTGTTTTATCGATTGTGTTGGTCAGTGGTGCTTTAGTACTTATTTCACAAGTACAAGCCAGTTTAGCTGAGCGCATGCAAGAAGTGGTGATATTACGAACATTAGGCGCTAAAGGTCGGTTAATTAAACTGGCAACACTTTATGAGTTTATGTTATTAGGCGCTATTTCGGGCTTAGTTGCGGCAATTGTCAGTGATGTTGCTTTACTGGTAATTCAACAACAACTCTTTAGCATTAAAGGTCAGCTTCATCCTTATATTTGGTTATTAGGGCCGTTTAGTGGTGCTGTTTTTGTTTCTTCTATCGGTTACTTTATGGTTGCAAGAACCATGAGGCAAAATACCCAAGGCTTATTAAGAAAGCTTGCTTAATTAACAAAGGGCTTCTGGGCTTTACCTGGGAGCACTAAATTTTGAAAAACAGGATTAGTGGTTAAAATCGCTTTAAATTGGACGAAGTGTAACCTTGAAAAATCAACAGTTCCTAGTGTAAATTTAATAATTAAGGTATATTAAAGCGATATAACATAAGGAAAATTTTTATGGTTTCAAGTTTAAATCAAAGCTCTATAGCTAAAGCTTTTGTTACAGTCGCCGCTATTTTTATCATTTTTGCGGGTATTAAAATCGCTGCAAATATATTAGTGCCTTTCCTGCTGTCAGTATTTATCGCAATTATCTGTAATCCATTAATTAATAAAGCCAGTGAATTCAAAATACCCAAAGCATTTTCTATCATCTTTGTCATTGCTGTCTTTGTCACCATGGCTGTTTTTTTAACTGGTTTAGTAGGAAGTTCTTTAAATGAACTTTCGCAGTATATACCCCAATATCGAGTACAGCTCAAAGAGCAATTTGCTTGGTTAACAGACTTTCTCAGTAACCATGATATCAAGCTTTCTTCCACGATCTTGACTGAATATTTTGATCCTGCAGCAGCGATGGGACTAGCCGCTGAAATGTTATCAAGCTTTGGCTCTGTGATGACAAACTTATTTTTGATTATCTTGACGGTAGTTTTTATTTTATTTGAATCATCCTCCTTTCCTCAAAAGTTACATTTAGCGCTTGATGATCCTCAAATGCGTTTGAAACAAATTGAACGATTCCTATCTTCTGTTAACGATTACATCGCTATTAAAACATTAGTTAGTATTGCTACAGGTTGTATCGTTTCATTGATGTTATGGGGCTTTGGTTTAGACTTTTATTTATTGTGGGGAGTATTGGCTTTTTTACTTAATTATATTCCTAATATTGGCTCTATTATTGCTGCTGTACCACCAATGACGCTAGCTATTTTACAGTTGGGTATCGGAGAGGCCGGTCTGATAGGTTTAGGTTTCATTTCGATTAATATGGTTATGGGCAATATTATTGAGCCTAGGTATCTTGGTAAAGGGTTAGGTTTGTCTACTTTAGTAGTTTTTTTATCACTAATTTTTTGGGGCTGGTTACTTGGTACTGTCGGCATGTTACTAAGCGTACCACTAACGATGATACTAAAGATTGGTCTAGAAAGTTCCCCTGAAGGTCGTTGGTTAGCAGTGCTATTAAGTGATGAAGTTGAGTTGGTAGACAAAACCGAGCAAGCTTTACTTGATTAGGTAAGTTAAATGTTTTTTAACCAGCTCTATGAGAACGTTTGAGTAGTCATCGCTCATTTGTGATAAAACACTTACTTTCAACAGGTTTAATAAGACTAAATAACTAAGGAGTAGGGTTAGTTGTTTTAATGTTACTGAGTGCTGTTATCCTGCTTTGACTTAGCATCACATAACACGTTTTATAGGCCAAATCTGCCCCCGTTTCTGGTGATATCGCCAGATATTGCCAGCGACAATCATTTTCTCTGTAAGTAATGAAGTTACTTTGCGAGCGCTTAAACATCTTTAATGACGAATAACGACCATTAACTAATGCTTTTTCTTCCAAATTAAAAGTATGTAAATTTATCCATGTTTGTAATTCTCGATCAACAAAAGATATAACGCTGTCTAAACACTGAGACATTGGAGCAGAGGAAATACTATCCGCGTTTTGATTTTTACACTCTTCAATATTTTTTGTCGCATTAGCAGATGAAATCATCAATAAATGACAAAAAAGTGTTGTAGCTAAACATATTTTATTACGCATCATTTATACTCTAGTTATTATGAAAAAATTTGCTAAAGGCTAATTACTTTGCCAGATAACAGCAAATATTAGGATTAAGTCTAGCTGATATTCATGTAAAGGTAAGTGATTTTATTAAGCGGGTAATACCTTTTTATAAGGTTTTACTGTTACTTTTTTATAAACACCAGCACTTATATAAGGGTCTTGGTCTGCCCATGCCTGAGCAGCAGTTAAACTATCAAATTCAGCAATAATTAATGAACCAGTAAATCCAGCTTCACCAGGGTCTTCATTATCAATGGCAGGACATGGACCAGCAATTAGTAATTTCCCTTGATTTTGTAAGTCTTTTAATCTTTCAATATGCTTATCGCGAACAGATAGACGTAGGCTGAGTGAGTTTTCAATATCTTCACTATATATAACATAAAACATGACATGTATTCCTTTAAATAATAGTTGAGGTAGCTAATTTAAAACAGGGTTATTTATTTAGGTTTATGGATTTTTCCATCGATAAAAGTATTAATGTCATTTTCATCTTCTTCAATTGATAAATATTTATATAAAAATAAAATAGAAGTAATAGAAAAGAAAAACATTAAGCCAGTCAAGCCAAACACCTTAAAATTAACCCAAGTATCAAGGTCGTAATTAAAAGCAATGTAGTAATTGAGTCCTGCGCAAAAGAGAAAGAATAGCGCCCAAGCAGCGTTTAATTTGGCCCAAATATTTTCGGGTAATGATAACGACTCACCTAAAAATTCTTTAATTATATTTTTGTTAAATAGTGCATTGCTTATTAATAATGCACCAGCGAAAAAAGTATTAATAATGGTCACTTTCCATTTAAGAAAGGCATCATTTTGCAAATAAATAGTCAGGCCACCAAAAACAACGATCAAACCAAAGATTATCCATTGCTTAGCAGGTATTTTATTTTTCATAACGATGAAATAAATAATTTGTAAGAAGGCTGCGATAATTAAACTACCGGTAGCCCAATAAATATCTGCAATGGAATTAATAATAAAAAAATAACGAGAGGGAAGTACTCAAGAAATAACTGCATATAAGACCATTGTTCAAAGTGACTATGAAAGTGAAGTTAAATACTATTTTAATAATCACGATACGACGAATAATATAATTTTAACGAATACGGGTTTAATAGCCAAGCTTATAATTGCATATTACCAAACTATAAAATTTTTCTTTCACCATTGTCACTACTCTACATCAACGAACAGGATTTATATAATTGTACTTTTATAAAGAGCAAGTTGCTCTAACGTCAAGTTTAATGACCACTGTAAAACATCCACCAATGAGAGAAATATCAAGCTGTAATTTATTGTTAAAGAAATAAGAAGTTGGGAACAACCAACAAAAATTTCTAATGCATCAAGTTATATAAAAGGTGTCATTAATATGAGAGGAATAATTGTTCCTATCGTCGACTTACGTCTTAAGTTTACCATTGGTCACGCTAATTATTTAGAAAGAACCGTAGTAATAGTGTTTACTTATCAAAGTAAAGATAAATCGCGCACTATTGGTTTTGTTGTTGATACCGTATCCGATGTATTCAATGTTGAACAAGCTGATATTAAACCAGTACCTGCATTTGGCGGCTGTGTAGGTGCTATAACGCTAATACAAGACAAAAACTCAAGTCTTATCTGGGGAATGCCAGGCAAAGTAAATGCTATTTCCGCACATACTATAGAGCTGCCTTTGATAAAAACAGCCAAAAACATACTGGATTACACATCTTTAAATAGAACCGAAATGAAGGACGTTTTAGCAAAAATTTATATAGGAGGGCCTATATGTATCAAATAAAACAGGTACTGTTTTTATCAAGTACACTCAATTAATCAATATTATCTTATTAAAAGGTAGTACTAAAAATGTAAGTACTATGTCAGTATTTTATGATGAATTAATCTAAAGTATTATTTTTGAGTTACAGTAATGTATTCACCAAGAAATAAATATCGTAGAAAAAGAGTTACAACGTATAAAGATCTTAGTTTCAGATTTAGTTATGGGTATATCAAAACACTTTAAAGAGTTACATAATTTATTTGCGTAGGGTTAAATAAGAAAATATAGATAAAAGTAAAATACATTTATTCTAATCTTTTAAATTTATTATATAAGGAAGAAAATTATGACTATTAGCTGTAAAATTTCAGGAGATGGTAAAAAACTTGTCATGTTAATTGATGAACGATTTGATTTCTCTCTACATCAAAAATTTCGGGATGCATACACCAGTGTGATGACCCAAGACTTAACCTATGTTGTGGATTTAAGCCAAACTGAATATATGGATAGCTCGGCATTGGGGATGATTTTATTGTTAAAAGATCATGCTCAACTTTATGCCGGGAAAATCATTATTTCTAGGCCGAGTGATACCGTAAGAAAAATACTAGAGATAGCTCAATTTCAGCGTTTGATGACAATTGAATAACATTTTTATCTTTAGGTTGAAATATAAACATAATTATAACCTATAGATTTTAAGGACAGATATGTCTCAAAGCCAAAAAATTGCACTTGTTGTTGATGATTCTAGAATGCAATGTAAATTATTGTCTGTACTACTTGAAGAAGAAAACTATCGTGTAGTTGTTGCAAATAATGGTGAAAGTGGTGTGAAAATGTACATTAAATACCAACCTGACCTAGTCTTAATGGACATTAATATGCCTATTATGAATGGCTTTGAAGCTACTAGAAGAATCAAAAAACTTTCTGGGGTAGGTAATTTAGCACCTATTATTTTTATTACTAGTATGGACAGTGAACAAGCTTTTATTCAAAGCGTTGATGCTGGAGGGGATAGCATTTTAGTAAGGCCTTTTACCCCTAATGTTTTTAAAGCTAAAATAAAATCGATGCAAAGAATAAGTGATTTAGTCGAACAGGTAAAAGGCCTTCAGCAAGAACAACAAAATGACGCTGAGCTTGCTGAAAAAATGATGTCGAATGTGATTGAAGCTAGAAATTTTGCTTTAGATAAAATTGGCATTATTAAAAAACCAGCGACTATTTTTAGTGGCGATATTCAATTGAGTGCCTTGTGTCCAAATGGTGAACTGCATGTCTTACTTGGCGACTTTACCGGCCATGGTTTACGTTCTTCTATTGGTGCTATACCGGTAACTGAAACGTTTAGAGCGATGACTAAAAAAGGTTTTTCAATTTTAGAAATTATCGCTCAAATAAACAAGCAAATGTATACCTTACTCCCTGGTGATTTATTCTTTGCAGCAAGTTTTGCTAGTATTTCAGAACATGAAAAGTCAGCATATATATTTAATGCTGGTTTACCTGATGGTTATCTATTTAATAATGATGCAAAAATTATGCAGCAGTTTGCTTCAACGCACCCGCCGTTAGGAATTTTACCGCAACTCTTACCTGATGCCCAACTCGAAGTTATTCAAGTCAAGAATAATGATCGAATAGTATTCATCACTGATGGAATAGTTGAAGCAAGAAATCCCTTGGGTGAATTTTTTGGTTTTCTCCGTTTTGAAAAAGCAGCGATAGAAGGTATAGCAAAAAAAGATTTAACCAATAATGTACTTAAATATCTTGATGAATTTTGTCAGCAATGCGAACAAGAAGATGATATTTCCTTAGTCAATATACCCTGTAGCGGCTGGAAAAAAATTAAAGTTACCAATAAGGTTTCGATACCTAAAGGTTTTTCTGAAGAAGAAAATTACTTTGGTATTCCGCAAGGTGCCTTACCAACGTGGTCTTATCATTTACACTTAACTGGAAAGTTATTAAAGACAGTTAACCCTATTCCGTTGGTGATGAATCAAATTAATGATTTAGAGGGGGCTGGTGAACACTGGCAAAGTTTATATACGATATTAACCGAACTTTTTATTAATGCGTTAGACCATGGGGTTTTAGAGTTAAATTCATCGTTAAAAGATTCAGCGGAAGGTTTTAGTCAATATTTTAATGAGCGGTCAAAGCGATTAGATAAACTTGTTGGTAATGTTATCAATACACCAGATGATTTTGTTCGAATTTCACTAAAATACTTCCCTCTTTCACATGGTGGTAAAATGGTCATTAACATTAAAGATAGTGGTCAAGGATTTGAAGTATTAAAAGTTATAAAGGATAACAGTATTGCGATTAATGATGGTTTAAAATTAAGTGGTCGAGGAGTCGAATTAGTCAACAAGCTGTGTGATACCTTAGAATATCAAGAAAAAGGTACTTTAGTGACAGCAAGTTATATTTGGCATATTTAACCGTTATAATGACCTATTTCCCAAGGACTTAGTTAAAGTACAAGAATACAGTTATAAAACGCGTGGGGCCTAACTATACAGGGGTATTTAGCGCTTCCTCATGGTGAGGTTAAAAATAATTTACCGACGATTTTTTTCCCACACGGCGGCCCACAAGCTCGGGATAGTAAAGCGTTTGATTACTGGGTGCAATTCTTTGCCAGTAAAGGTTATGCGGTATTGCAAATGAACTTTCGTGGCTCAGATGGTCAAGGAATTATTCAGCGCAGGTTTAAAAAACTGGGGTAAGGAAATGCAAGATGATATTGAAGATGGCGCTAAACAGCTGATTGCCGACGGTATAACTGACGCTAATCAAATATGTATAGCAGGGGCAAGTTATGGTGGATATGCGGCATTGATGGGAGTGGTTAAAACGCCTAATTTTTATCAATGTGCTATCAGCATTGCTGGTGTTAGCAGTGTTTATGACTTAGTTAGAGATAATAGACGGTTTTGGGCAAGCTATAATGTTGTCGAAGAGTAAGTTGGAAGCATGGGTTCACATTTACATGCAATATCGCCAGTCACTCGAGCAAAAGAAATTAAAGTACCTGTGTTGTTAGTTCATGGTGATAGTGACCGTCAAGTCAACGTCAAACATAGCCGTAATATGAGAGATGAATTGAAAAAGTCAGGTAAAAAACATACCTATGTAGAGTTACTCAATGAAGACCATTACTTAGCGAATGAAACGAATCGCTTAGCTACCTTCAACGCAATGAGTGACTTTTTAGATGAACACTTACCTGTTAATATTGAGCAGTAAATAAGGCGATTTATGTGAGGGTATGATTGGAGTGAATAATACATTTACTCTTATTTTAACGTCATTCAGATTTTTCAATTTGTGCTATTATTTTTCTCTCGATATCCATCAATAAATTAAGTAAATCAGCCACACCTATAAAGTGGCCAAAACAAGGCTTAGCAAAAAGCACATTTTTATCATCCTTTTGTTGATGCTCAATAATCGAACCTCGCTATTGTGCTGGGTGAGCAGGCTCTTTGTGATTGAATTGAAAAAAATTTAAATGGGAAGAGGTATTTCGAATGTGGCGGAATAATTGAAAGATCTCGGAGCCATCATTGTATTTTTTTAGTGATTCGTAAGCCGTATTGGCGAGCATCATGCAACATGAAACGATATGTTTTCTTTTGTTTACATCACCTCTCAGCACTTGCTTTCTCAATTGAAATGGCGATAGGTGCTTTGTTTTAGGATAAGTACCTGGAAAGCTTAATACTTGCTTAGCATCTTGATAAATATATGTATGTTCATCAAAGATAACAGGACAGTCACATAGTGAGATAAGGAAGTTGGAAATGAGATCATAGAAATAGAGCTCTTTACTAAATTTATGCGATTTAACCGCTATTATCAATAGTCATTATCCGAGCAACTAACCATATGACTAGAGGTTACGTCTAATTAATTAAATTCAATAAAACTAGAAATAGTTAAGCGACCCGTTTTAGGGTTTGGATCAAAATTATAATCTGGCGTAATATGTCCTGAATGTAAACTAGATGCTTTGTAGATAAGTAATCTATTAAATATACACTCATAAGCGGCTATTTTTTCAAATTCAGGTGACTCTTCACATATATATGAATTATATACCTTACTTTTATTTTTAAACTGTTCTTCAAGATAATTAAAATACCAAACCGCACGATTATCATCGACATAATCATAAGCTAAGGCTTTATGGTGATAAAAACAGGTGCCTGTATCTGGCATATCACATAGGTAGTGTAATATTGCTAATTTATTTTTTCCTAATCCATCGAAGTGAGGAATGGTATGAACAAAGCCAAGTTTATCTAACGGTGTGGTAATAATAGAAAAAGCAGCTGTAGCTGTTTTTATCTGTTTCAAATCGACACCAAAGGTCGCTTCAATATTAGGGCCTAAATTAAGTACTAACGCCTTTAAATAGGAAAGAGGCAAGGGCATACGTATACCTGGGTAATAATTATCCGCAACAGTAAAATCATTTTTATTAATCGCGTAATCAATCAACACTTGTGGATTTTGAAGATAAGAATCAACTTTGAGTAATGGTTGACTCTCTACCCCAAACTTTACACTAGATATATTGGCATTCTGACTTAACGACAGAAAAGAACTACTCATATATTACTCCAATCAATAAATATTTAGGGGGGACTACCCTTAAATAATAAAACCTTTAATCATCTTTAATTTTTCTAAAGGAATATAAAGAACAATACTTCCAATTGGGTATGTAGGCACGGAGGAGAAAATTTACAATACCAAATTGACTAAAAAGGTTAAGTATTAATAATATATCTACACCAGCCAAAATCGAGTGTTATTAAAATTATTAAGATAAACCCATAATACTTTGTACCTATATAACCTCCGGATTATAAAGTAAGTTCAATACCAAGACTTCCTTTATTAATAACTATCATCACTTCAAATCATTGTTGGTCTGATTATGACATATGCAGTTTTGATAAAATTAACAATAAATACGCATTGAGGAAAGTACAAATTCCTGTTGCACGCTTTTATAATCAAATAACTATGATACAAAGCTTCCTAAGCGATTAAGTCTGCTTAAAATCGAATAAACTTTAACCCTAAAAGATAAATAGGCCCTAGTTATTAGTACGTTTTGAATACTTGCTTACAATGGTTATACTTTTTTCATACCGTATTTTTTAATTTTATCAATAAGCTCTCTATTAACGGGTAAAGCGGATAAATACTTGTTTGTGATCGCTTTATTCTCAGAAAATAATCTTTGTGCTGCTTCAGTATTTACTGACTTACGCGTTGTGCTTCTTGCTTGAGTTTCAAAACCCATTCCATAAAGTACGTATTGCCAACTAGCAGAAGGAAACACTTCGTTTATATGAATAAAATCATCAGGGCAAGGTGGGTGATGCCGCCATAATACTAATAATTCTAATAAACTGTCAGGAATGGTTTCCTCTTTACAGTTGTCAATCCAATAGGCACTGTCAGTTCGTTTGGTTAAAATGTAATGTAGTTTTAAAAATTCAACAATACGATTCCAGCGGTACAAAAACTGTTTATTATAACGTTTAGCAACAATATCCATTACATCTCTTGTTGCAGGTAGATCATTGCTGATTTTCTCTGCAGCGAGTTCAATTAAGACCAGTGCTGAGGCTTCTAAAGGCTCTAAAAATCCAGCAGCTATACCAACAGCCACACAGTTTTTATGCCAGAATTTTTCTCTATGCCCTGGTTTTATCGTGATTTTTCTAACCATTAGCGAATCAACGATATTTTTACTGGTAGAGTCTTCTATGTATTTTCTTAATTCAACTTCAGCATCTTCATCTGAAATGTGTTTACTTGAATAGGTATAACCTACACCACGTCGAGTGGGTAAACCTATATCCCATATCCAACCCGCACTTTGTGCGGTTGAATTTGTGTGAGGAGCGATAGGGCTATCTTCGTCAGGGTAGGGCACATGAACAGCTAAGGCGCTATCGTTAAATAATATGCCTTTTTTACAAATAAAAGGTATTTGATAATGCTGTCCCAATAACAATGAAGCTTTTCCGGTGCAATCGATAAATAGATCACCTTCAACACTGCCATGTTCATTGGTTAAAATTGACGCGATGTCGCCATCGTGGGCAGAGTTCACTTGAGTTACATGATCTATTATGTGTTGAACACCTAATTTTTCTATGCAATGTTTTCGTAAAAACTGCCCTAGTTTTACAGCATCTAAATGGTAAGCATAATTCGCAACCGCAGCGTATTCAGGCGTTGTTATTTGTTTCGGTGCTAAGCCTTGTTCACAAATCTTTCCTTGAAAGGAAACAACATCAGCAAAAGGGATTTTAGCCTGTGTTTTTTGCCACGGGATAACTAAGTCAGTTTCAAGATAACCATGTGGTAAAACAAAAGGATGATAATAAAAGTCATCTTCCGCGCCAGTTACCCATTTGGCGAACTTTGCACCTTGTTTAAAGGAGGCGTCACACTCCTTAAACAAATCATTTTCAGAGATACCAATTTTTTTTAGTGTTTTACGCATGGTTGGCCAGGTACCTTCACCAACACCTACCGTTTGTACATCGGGTGACTCTATTAGGATTACCTGAATGCCGGAAGGTGAATTTGCCTTATGTTCGGCGGCAATAACTCCCGCAGTGATCCAACCAGCAGATCCGCCACCCACGATGACTACTCGTTTTGTTACTTTACTCATTGCTTGTTCTCTTTTTCATCTAAGCACCATTAAAGGTGATAAACAGTAAGTGTATAAAAATGTTATAACATAAAATAATCTTATGTTTACCTTACAACAGATTAGGTTTTTTCTGCCTTGCAGTAATAATCAATAAATTCTTGATGGCTAGGTAATTGTTCAACTTTTTTCTTGATCGGTTCTCTGAGGCCACGCAAAAAATTGGTAAATTCGTCTTTACCCATAACATTCGCAATTTGATGATATTGTTTAGGTATAATACCTTGGCCAAACATTACCTGAGACCAAGAATCAGGATGAAAAAGTTCACCATCATTAACTGAAAGGCGAGCAGTTTCTTCAAAGAGATTAATGCGGTGCTTTAACGACGGGGGCACGTCCATATTTTTACAGTATCGCCAAAACGGACTGTCATCCCTTTCGGTCACATGGTAATGCATGATGATAAAGTCTCGGATACTCTCAATTTCTTCATTAAATTGTTGATTGTATTCATCAATAGCAGATTGATTAATACCCGCAAATGGGAATAATTTTATTAAACGGAGAATACCTGACATAATAAGATGAAGACTGGTAGATTCTAAAGGTTCAACGAAGCCGCTTGATAAACCGATAGCAATACAGTTTTTATTCCAACCTTTGCGACGACGTCCGGTACGATATTTAATCACCCGAGGTTCATTAATTGTTTCTCCATCAATATTTTTTAACAGCAAAGATTTTGCATTTTCATCAGTAAGATAATTACTACAATAAACTAAGCCATTACCGACTCTGTTTTGTAGTGGTATACGCCACTGCCAGCCAGAGTCTTGGGCTATTGAACGTGTATAAGGAAGTGCTGAGTCAGTTGGCTTTGTTTGCACTGCAATGGCACTGTCACAAGGTAGCCAATGCGACCAATCTTCGTAGCCAGTATGTAATGACTTTTCAATTAATAAGCCGTTAAAACCGGTACAATCAATGAATAGTTGTCCTTCTATTTGCTTTCCTGAATCTAACATTAATGAAGATATGTGACCATTATCTTCATTTTTAATAACAGAAACTATTTTTCCTTCGATACGTTTTACACCTAGTTCTTCACTAAAATTTCGTAAAAAACGACCATATAAAGTGGCATCGAGGTGATAAGCATAATTAAGTGGAGCTTCTTGGCTCTTTGCAAACTTACCCGCTTTTGCTGCTTGTATTTCATAGCAGTACTTATCATAAGGTACATCGACATTTTTTCTTAAACTATGTAACCAAAAATGTTGAAATTCACCTGCCCAACATGCTTTGCCAACATTGCCGAATCCATGCATATAATTTTCATTTTTCTGTTTCCAATTCTCAAAGTTAATGCCTAACTTGAACGTCGCATGCGTGGCTCGCATAAATGCTTGTTCATCAATAGCCAGTAAACGATGAAAAGTAACAAGCGTAGGGATTGCCGCTTCACCAACACCGACTGTACCAATTTCGTCAGATTCGACTATTGTTATATCGAAACCTTTACCTAATAATTTTGATAATGATGCTGCGGTCATCCAACCAGCAGTACCCCCTCCAGCAATAACAATTTTTTGTATTTTTTCATTTTTCATTTTTGACTCATTAATTATTAAATAATAGAAAATTTACAGGTAAGGTATTAATATAAAAATAGTTCTTATGGAATAAATTAAGTACATTTAATTAGTATGATAAATACACTTAAGTTTTATTTTTTTGATAAAATAGTTAACATTGCTTGTGCGGGAGGTGTAACCACTGAACTATAAAAGTAACTATCTTCGATGTTATCTATTATAAAATGGTCATTAAAAACATTGCGAATAATGTCTTCATCGAAACGATAAGGCATCGGAATTTTTTGCCCTGCAAAGGTGTCAAATCCAGAAAATCTATTTTCTTTCAAGCTCATCGTTTTAAGAATTATTTTACCGCCCGGTTTGAGTATCTTTGTTAAGTTAGCAATATACTTTTTGGTACTGATACAGCAAATTGAATGAAAGCAACCTCGGTCTAATATTAAATCAAATTGATTTGCTGCAAGTTTAGTATCGAGTATGTCATCAATTATAAAGTTAGGCTTAGTTTTAGTTGACTGTTCTTTGGCCAATTTAATTGCTTTATTTAGCGCTGTATGTGAAATATCTGTACCAACAACATCAAAACCCATGTTAGCTAAAGCAATTGCTTGAGCACCACTACAGGTACCAAGATCAAGGATTTTAGCGGACTCAATATTATTTTCTTCAATAAAATTAATAACATCTAGATCTAATTTTTTACTAAACCAGGGCCAGATGTTATCTTCATTTTCCCCAGTATACATTTCTTGGTTTTTATCTTCCCACTTTTCTTCATTCCATTTAATAAAGTCTTGTAAAGTACTCATAATTTAAGTTACCTGTATTTTTAAAACGGAAGTTTTATCCTAATAATAGTTATACACTCGCGTTTTTTATATCGACTAATTTCTTAACGTTACTTAATGATGCTGTAACCGAAAATGCTAAAGATAAAAAGCCAGCTTTGTTTAGTTTATCCAAAGCTAGACCGTCAAGTTGTGCTAATTTTTCTGCATGAATAGTATAATTACCTGAAATATTCCATTTCTCGCCGTTATTTAACTCAATGTCTAGCGTTATTGGCTCTATAAGATCATATTCATTGAAGGCATCAAACATCGCTTTACTCATTGCAGTACCTTGATCAATAATCGACAATGCATGCGTTATTTTGTCTAAATAAGGGCTGCTAATGCCATTATCTAAAAATACAGCTTCGCCATTAATATTATCTATACGTGGGCTGTCCATATTAACAACAATAATAGCGCTATTGACCGTTTCTCCTTCTATCTCTTGATCTTCTTTCCCAATTAGAAAAGGGCCTTTAGCCATGACGGCAGGAATATAATTAGCGTTCCATTCACCTTTTTGTAAATATAGATTTTCATCCTTTTTAAGACCAAATAATACGACAGATTGAAACTCTCCTGTATCAGGGTTTTTACTAAATAAAATAGGATACTCTTTTTGTATATTCATAAATTCGGTTGGAAAAGTTAATGCACTACTAACATTATCGCCAAATTCATTACTAAATTTTATTGATGCCTTTAATGTTTTATGTGTTTGGTTATTTAACTGAATATGGTTTGACATTGCTGTATCCTGATCATAAAAGCGAAGCTTTTCAGCTGTGACTTGTTGTTGTTTCTTACCTAAATAACCTAGATAAACTATTAAATTTATTTCAACAAAAAAATAATGCAATTAAAAATTGCGAATAACGTTAACTAAATTAAAAACCGCTGAACTTAGGAAAAAGAACAACGGTTTATATTGTTTTATTACGACTCAGTTAAACCTTAGAAATTATAACGAGCACCGATCTCATAACGAGCATCACCTTCTTCACCGAAGATAAATTGGTTTTCATTACGACCTGATTGACGAATATCTTCACCGGTAATGTTAATACCTGCAAATGATACTGAGAACGCTTCAGTTATTGCGTAGCTAGCGCTGATATCAATTTGACTATACTCTTCTGTAAACAATGGTTCGCCTGCACCACGGTTAGCTGAAGCTAAGAACTTATCACGCCAGTTGTATGCAATACGAGCAGAAAAATCATATTTTTCATACATCAATACAAGGTTGGCAGTATCACTTAAGCCCTCTAAAGCAAATTGAGCGCCATCTGAAGCTAAGTCAAAACCAATATCACCGTTTACTATGGTGTAGTTAGCTTGGAAACCGAAACCAGTATCACCAACGAAGTGTTGTAATGCAAATTCCCAACCGTCAATTTTAGCTGATTCAGTGTTCACAGGTGCATCATAACGAAACTCCATTAAAGGATCGTCACTATTAGCATGAAGATCATAATCTAGAGCCCATTGTTCTTGTGAACGGTCAGTTATAGGTAAACCCACTTCATTAGCTGCAACCATTGCAAATAAAGATGTAGCATCAACTTTTATACCTTGAGACTCTAAGTCAGCAAGTGCTTGTATTGCACGTGGACCGTTAGTTACGTCACGTAAACCAAAAAAGTCACTAATCAATGGTGAAGAGCCAATAAAGTTTTTAACATCTTTACTATAATAACCCGCTGAAACATAGCTAGTGTCATCGAAATACCATTCTACTGATAAATCGATGTTATCAGATTCAAGTGGTACTAAATTAGGGTTGTTTTGACTTGCGTCACCATAAGCTTGGCTATCAAGTATTGTTGGAATACCAGGACCCCCATTTGCTGTTGCTTGTGCACTTAATGAGTTATAACTTGGACGAGCAATAGTTTTACTGTAAGAAAAACGTGCTTTCACGTTTTCTATTGGGTCTATGCTGAAATCAAAGTTTGGTAGTAGGTGGTCATAAGTATTTGAGCTACCGTAAGCTTGTGCGCCAGCAAAGTCACCCTGGATAACTTGCATATCGTTATCACTATCCCATTGCACTTCTGACGGTACGGCTGAAAAAGCGCTAGAGGTACTTTTAGTTTCTTCATAACGTAAACCAACGGTTATCTGAACTGGCATGTCAGCTAATTCAAAATCTGCATTATATTGTACATAAGCGGATATAACGTCTTCTGTTATAGAACGATTAACAGCTTCGTTAGGGTTACGAATCATGCTAATTTGATCACCATATTTTTCATCGGCCCATAAACCAATTTGTTTAGCGTCGCCACGGAAAGCGACTAAAGTTTGGCTTTCATTTCCACCAACAGTACCTGTTGTATCACGAACTTTATAATCATCTAACGAATCATTAAGGTTAATCTTATCAAGGAAACCAAGACCTTCAAATTCACCTGCGTTAGCTGCACTCCAACCACCCATGGTTTGGTTGCCAGTATTTGATTGGACTGTTGTATTTTTTAATTCACGAGACTCTATACCAAAGTCGATGGAACTTTCTTCAAATTCATATGAACCACTAAGATGGAATTCTGAGATTTCATTTGCTTGATTATCATAATTGGTTTGCATCATGGTACTACCAAGATCTTGTATATCCAATACACCATTACAGTTCATGCCAGAATTTTGGCCACCTGCTTCTGTAGATATACGGTCATCACAATCATCAAACTCGGTGATCATGTTGGGTAGACCACTTGTAGTATATTCAGCACCAATTTTTTTATGCGTGTTTGAACCAATGCCTACAACTAAGTTGTGACCATAAGCTTCAGTTGGATCAGTTTTTGATTCTGAATTATGAGCATCAAACCTAAAAGTAAGGTTGTCATTAGCTTCCCATTCAAGATTTAAACCAATTGAATTGTTTTCTGTGTTGTAGTTTTCGTGCATTTGCTTAGTAGCAACGTCACGTGGTGAGTTTGCATTACGGTATTCAACATAGTGTCCTGACGTAGGGTTTAAACCATCAGTCATGTTAGCTACACCTAAATCACTATCATACCAGCCTGAAAGTTCAGTAGCGTAACCTTGGCTGTCAAGCTCTGAATAAGTGTAATCTAAGGTTGCTGTTAAGGTTTCTATAGGACGAAACTGTAATGTTAACTGTGCATTAGTACGTTCACGTAGAGTATCTTTTATTTTGTAAGCAAGGTTAGTTGGAAGGAAATATGCCTCGCCTTCTACAGGACGGCCAGTAACTACTGATGCTGGATAGTCACCACGGTCATCAGATGCTGCGTCAACTTCACGAGGACCAAGACCTTCTACATCTACATAGTTGCGACGTGTCCAACCATTAAGACCTGCGCCTGTTGAACTACTGTGACGCTCAGAGAAACTAGCACTTACAGAAGCACCAAATATTTCGTTGTCATCAGTCCAACTGAATAAGCCAGAAAATTCAGGTGTAACTTGGTCACCATAATCACGAACACCATCTCTTACCGATGTGTCCATCATAGCTTTAGCACCAACGGTAGCTTGGAAGCCAGGGTTATCTAATGGCTTAGCTGTATTGATGTTAATTGAAGCACCAATACCACCAGTAGCGATATCTGCACGGCCAGTTTTAAAAACTTCAACCGAAGAAACGGCATCAGAAGCTAAGTTTTGGAAATCAAATGCACGTGTATCGCCACCACCAGTGCCGATAGCAGAAGCTGGCATAGAACGGCCATTTAACGTAACCATATTATATTGTGGACCAAAACCACGAACCGTTACTCGGCTACCTTCACCGTTAGTACGATCAATTGACACACCAGTGATACGTTGTAGCGATTCGGCTAAGTTAGTATCAGGAAACTTACCAATATCTTCTGCTGATATAGCATCAACAACACCAGAAGCATCACGTTTAAGTCTTGTTGATTCTTTAATGCTTGAGCGCATACCAGTAACTGTAATTATTTCGACGCTTTCTTCTACACTTGCTTCTTCAGCTGAAAAAGCAGGTAAAGAAGTAACCCCTAAAATTAATGATAGGCTAGTTGCTAGTTTTGTTTTAGTAAATTTTTTCTGAATCACGTTATATCCTTAGTCTCTTAGACCATTTTATAATTATCAGTTTAGTGTAACGCTTAAAGGATGATACAAAAAATATAATACACCAGATTTGCACATCAAGTTATAAATCTATGCAGCAATGTAAGCGCTTACATAAAGGTAAGTTATTAATAAAAGTAGGTCAATAAATATTTTAAACTAAATTAATGCTTATACTCTAAATAGCCAGGAAGTTTATAGTGATATTTTTATTTTATTTTTTAATAATATTATTTAACAATGGTTTATTTATATTTGTTCATGTAAGTAATAAAATTCATATTACAAATAATACTAATATAAGTATTATTTGTAAGCGCTTATAATGATTTATTTAGATTAAAATAAAGTCATTGTTCTCATTTTTGATATCAATACATAAATGTAACTTTCATAATGATACTGATAACAAAAATGAGATAGGTAATAAATAAAGATATTAAAAAAAATCAATTGAGTTTAGGTGAAAAAGTCGGTTATCCGTGTGGTAATGTAGCCTCAAATTTTTACCAGCGGTAGCGGTTAGTACCATGATGTTAGTGACACGCCTTATTGATGCCTTTTCTGATCCGTTAATGGGCGCAATTGTTGATAGAACGAATACCCGTTTTGGTACGTTTAGACCTTAGTTACTTTGTGGAATAATCCCTCTGATTGCTGCAGGAGTACTTACCTTTACTGTACCTGATGTCAGTGACAGTAATAAATTAATTTGGGCTCACGGCACCTACATATTTATGATGCTGGCATACACCTTTATAAGTGTACCTTATGGTGCCTTACTCGGTGTTGTTAAGGGAGATAGCCAACAAAGAACGACGCTAACGAGCTTTCGTTTTATTGGTACCTTTTTAGGGGACAGCTTAGTAGCTTATATGATACCAGAGTTGTTAGCTTATTTGGGACAGGGGAATGAAGCACTTGGCTAGCAGTTCACTATGTTAGTATATGGGTTAGTTGCAGCGATACTTTTTGTTGTTACCTTCTTATCAACTAAAGGGCGTATTTCTCCGCCTGCACAGCAAAAAAACACTGGTATTACAGGATTTAAAAGATTTGACCCAGAACTCACCTTGGAAGATTCTTTTTTTATTATCATGATGACTATCTCATTAAGAGCTATTACTGGTACTTTTTATTTTAAATATTACGTTGAACGTGCTGATTTAATGGCAGCTTTGCTATGGCCTACATGATAGCACTAGCTGTTGGTACTGCCTTAACACCTCTGTTAACCAAGTTTATAGATAAGCGTCGACTGTTGATGATTTTGATGGCGATTGTCGCTGCACTTTCACTCGTTTTCTATTTTGTGCCAAACGACAACATTACCTTGATGTTCGTCTTACAAATACTGATTGGTTTAGCATTGGGGCCAAAATCATCCTTGATTTTTTCTATGTATGCAGATACTGCCGATTTTTCACAGTGGCGAACGGGGAGGCGGGCAACAGCAATGATTTTTTCAGCTGCCGCATTTGCGCAAAAGCTTGGTGGTGCCTTGGCTGGTGCTATGATTGGTTGGATGCTCGCCTCATTGGATTATGTGGCTAATCAAGTTCAAACGGGATCATCTCAAGAAGTAATCGTACTATTGATTACTTTGATACCAGCAATATTTGCAGCGATTACCGTACCGTTAATTTATTTTTATCCGCTAGATGAACGACAGTTGAAAAAAATTCAAGATGAATTACTTTTACAAGAAGAATCAGTAGAGCAGACATCAACACAACAAGGATTACCGACACAAGGAAAACAGCATGCAGGTGATGTGAATAAAGGTGTGGTTAATGTCTAACTTACCTTTAAATAAGTCTTTAAAGAAGCCTTTGATTAATATTAATAGCGCGCTTGATAGTTTTAGTAAGGTGACTCTTACAAGCCCAACTACATTACCCAATGCGACTGGATTTTTATGGAATCGCGCCATGGTCATGCAAGTAAACTGTCGAGGTTATGTTAATTCACAGTTTATGCAACCAGAGCCAGCTAAATACTCTTACGCGCCTAACATGGAAGCTAAAAGTTTTATTCAACCAGAGCACAGTTATTTTAGTCATCACCCAGGACGATTTTTTTACCTTAAAGATGAAGATAGTGGTGAAATAATTTCTCTACCTTATGAGCCTATGCGAGTTAAACTTGATAGCTTCTCTTTTGAGTTAAGTAATAATGATATTACTTGGGAAATTGAGCATAGTGGCCTAAAAATAACCATTAACGTTAATTTAACGCAAGACGACTTAGTTGAATGCTGGTTTTTTTCTGTGAGTAATCTAACGAAAACAATAAAAAACATTAGCGTTTACCCATACTTTTCTATTGGTTATATGTCATGGATGAATCAGTCGGCAAGCTATGATGAAACGTTAAATGCCATTATTGCTGATTCTGTCACCCCTTATCAGAAAGTAGTAGATTACTTCAATAACAAAGAGTTAAAAGATAAAACCTTCTTTATAAGTGATACAGAGCCTACTGCCTGGTATGCGAATCAAAAAGTCTTTGAAGGCGAAGGTGGGTTGCATCAACCCAGTGCATTACAGGCGAAGTTATTAGGTAATGTTGAAGCCCGTTATGAAACGCCTGTTGCTGTTATGCAGTTTCAACAGCAGTTAATGCCTAGTGAGCGAAAAAGCTATCAATTTCTATTTGGTCCAGCAAAAGATAATATTGAAATTATGGAGATCAAGGACAAATATCTTGGTCATAAAGAACGTAAACGGGCGAAAAAATCCTATGGAGAGTACCTTGCTCAAGGAAAAGCCTGTTTAACCATTAACAGTGGTGATAGTAAAGAAAATAAAGGCTTTGATGATTTATTTAATCATTGGTTACCAAGGCTGATGTTTTATCATGGTGACGTGAACCGATTAAGTACCGACCCGCAAACGCGAAACTATATTCAAGATAATATGGGTATGGCTTTTATCAAGCCTAAAAATACCCGTCAAGCGTATATATTAGCAGTTTCTCAGCAAACTATTAATGGTGCTATGCCAGAAGGTGTCTTGTTGTATGAGAAAGCAGAGCTTAAATATATTAATCAAATACCCCATGCAGACCATGGTGTTTGGTTACCTATTTGTTTATCGGTCTATTTGAATGAAACCGCGGATGTCAGCTTATTCACTGAAATGATAGCTTTTGCCGATTCAGCAGATAAAAAATCGTTTTCCTGTCATATAGAGCTAGCATTAGATTATTTGATTAATGCTACTGACTATAGAGGTTTGAGTTTTATTGAACAAGGTGACTGGTGTGACCCTATGAATATGGTGGGTTATCAGGGCAAAGGCGTCTCTACTTGGTTATCTTTAGCGACAGCTTATGCGTTAACCACTTGGTGTGATCTTTGTGATGAATACCGTATTACAATTTCTCTACAAAAATATGACGACTACCGTTTTGTTGCTCAAGCGATTAACAAGGCTGTAAATAAGCACTTATGGCATGGTCAATGGTTTGCCCGTGGCATTACTGATGAGGGTCGTGTTTTTGGTACAGATAATGAATCTGAAGGGAAAATATTTCTTAACCCTCAAAGTTGGGCCATGCTCAGTGGTGCGGCAAATGAGTATCAACAAACTGAAATGATTGCGGCCATCTCTCGGCAATTAATTTCACCTAAAGGCGTGATGATGCTGGCGCCAAGTTATACCAGTATGGTGGAAGATATTGGCCGTATTACCCAAAAACATCCAGGGGTATCTGAAAATGGCTCTGTTTATAATCACGCAGCCATATTTTATATTTATGCACTTTATAAAGTAGGGCAAAATAACTTAGCTTTTGAACTACTCAATTAAATGTTGCCATCTATTGAAAGTGCTGACATTACTGGGCAGTTACCTATCTATGTGCCTAATTATTATCGTGGTGCTTATTATCAGTTACCCAAACAAGCGGGGCGTTCTAGTCACTTATTTAACACTGGTACTACGTCTTGGTTATATCGTTGTTTAGTCGAAGAACTGTGCGGGTTAAAATGCTGTGTTAGTGGCTTGAAAATAGCACCGAAAATGCCAACAAAGTTACAATATTTATCAGGTCAGCGGCTTTTTAGAGGAGCAATTATTAATTTTTATATTAAGCAGGACATCAATATTATTGTCATGGAAATAACCCTTGATAAGAAAGTCATCGCTGGCAATGTACTAACTAACTTACAGTCAGGACAACATTATCAACTACAGGTGAGAGTGCCGCGACATGGTTAATCGAGCGAAAAACGTGCCGAATTTATTTATTGTTATAGGGGTGAGCGGGACGGGTAAATCAAGCCTAGCGCAACAACTCGCTAATGAATTTTTACTGATTTATATCGATGCGGATGATTTTCACAGCGCGCAAGCCAAAAAGCATATGGCTGCAAATAAGTCATTAACCGATGAAATGCGAGCGCTTTGGTTAGTAAGTATTACAGACCACTTAATTTTAATTTTTCAGCCGGGTAATTCAGTCGTGCTTGCTTACTCAGGCTTAAAGTCGGCACATCGAAATTTATTTAGAAAATTGCCATTTTATTGCCACTTCTTCTATCTAACGGCTAATAAGGATATTATTGCTAAGCGAATTACTCAGCGAGCAAATCATTTTTTTTCACACGCTCTGCTGGATAGCCAAGTTGAAGCGATGGAACCACCTTTGCTCAATGAGTTAGACGTAAGTATTATCAAGGTAGATCGCGATTTTTCGTTAGTTATTGATGACATAAATAAACTAACTAAGCAAATAACAAGGAACAATAAACATGACTAACTATATTAATTATTTAAAAATAATCACTGGATTATTAATCACTGCCTCGATTCATGTATCTGCACTCGAAGCGGTAAAGTCACCAGAGAAAATTCTGATTGATGGATTAGCTAATGAGGCTAGCTGGCAGTTAGCTTCATGGCAGCCAATAGATAAGCTTATTCTAGGGTCACAACCCAGCGCGGATGATTTTTCTGGGCAATTTAAAATAATGTGGGATGAGCAGCAATTATATCTATTAGTAGAAATTACCGATGATATTTTATTCGATCAACATGCCGACCCACGTCATTTATATTGGGATGATGACTGTTTAGAAATTTTTCTAGATGAAGATGCCTCTGGTGGTAATCATCAATTTAACTTTAATGCTTTTGCTTATCATATAGCTCTTGATAATCAGGCCGTAGACATTGGTGAGAAGAATGCCGATGGCTCAGATAACTTTGTCTTACTAAATGACCATGTAACCAGTGTCTGGCGCCGTAGTGAAAAATCACCCAATAAAGTTATTTGGGAAGTGTCTGTGCGGGTTTATGACGATAGCTTCTCACTGACTACAACTATGCAAAAGAAAAACCCACAGGCAGTGACGTTATTTGAGGGGAAAAACCTTGGCTTTATGCTAGCTTATTGCGATAACGATGGCAGTAAAGAACGTGAACACTTTGTCGGTTCTACTGATATAAAAGCGGTAAACGGTGATAAAAATCTAGGTTATATCACCGCGGATGTTTTTAGCCAGTTAACGCTGCTCAAGTAATGTTAATTAGATGGTTTGAAATCGGTTAATACAAGCAATGCATTCAATGTAACTAATGCAATGAGCCTTATCGTATCATATTGAACTAACGGCGGGCGGAACCTACTTATTTGAAATTAAATATGAGGGTTGTGAACGTTTTACTTTAGGCTAGAATATCTCTGATGAATTGTTCAGTGGTCAAGCTGATTATATTAACGAAGTAGAATAAGCTGATACCGTTATCTACTTTGGTGGATTGAGTAACGGTGACGGTAGGAATCAATTGACTGGACTTCCCAGGTATAAGATTGTCTAAGTGGTAAGACGAAATTATAAGTAATTTACTTGTAGCCAATAAAAAATCGTCGTCTTTGTTGTTGCAGGCTTAGTAGTTCAAATACCTTGGCCATAATAGACTAACGATATTGTTTAGGGCTGGTATAGCGGTATGGAAGCAGGTAATACCTTTGCTTATATTTTAACGGGTTATGTTAACCCAAGTGGTTAAGTAAAGTGGTTAAGTAAACTACTTTACCTGCTTGCCTTGAATAGACCGTAACTATTGTACGTAATGATTATAACGTGAAAGAACGTTTATAGAGTGAAGGGATCTTTATTAGTTATCGGTGGTTTGAACAACAAAATATTAAAGCAACGTTTACCTTTGGTCATGACTTATCATAGACACAATTTTCGTTAACTGATAATACTTGTCATTATCAAAAATTATTGCTGATTAAGGTATTATGGTGACAGTAAAGCTAACCAATATAGGAGTTGTCAAGGCGGTAGAAGTCGTATAACTATACCGGCAAGATAAATATAGAGAGTTAAAAAGCTATCTAACGTCTATACAAACACTAATTCACCAAAGTATTCGGGTCTATGGTAATCCGGTTCAACTACACCGATATTATTCCATACCGCGTATTGTGGCTCTGTTCTGCCGCCACAACGGTAGAAGTTAGCAAACCACTTATGCTTATTGACGCTTTCGCCAGTTAGTTGTTCAATCGCAGAAAAAGGTAGTATAATTTCAACGCACCATTGACTATCATCTTCGCTTTCAATTTTTACTGGATTGTCCATAGCAAGGTTAAGACTGCTTTTACATTGTATTAAGCTTGCAGCTTCAACACTGATAAATTGACGATTGTCGCGTCCTGCGCCATAAGCTAAATGTAAAGTCCCACAACAATTTACCTCTAGATTAACGTAACTACTACCCAGTACCCCAGAAGGACTAAAGAAAAATTCAACACAAGAGTCTTCACAAATAAGCATATGATTTAACTTAGTCTGCTTGGCAAAACTGTGTTTGTCTTGAGCAATTATCTGTATAAATAAAGTATCGCTATTGGCGCTAAGCTTAACTTGTGTGTTTTGTTTTTTACCCGCTTGGTACCAGGGGAAATGGTTAACATCTAAAGCTTCGATTGCTTGCCAATCAGGACTAAAGTTTATATTTTTGTTAATCGAAATGGCTGAATGAATAATATATTTTTTCATGGTTATCTCTTTAACGGAGGCTAAATAGTGACTTACGACTAATTATTTATTAATTTGGGTGATATTAAGCACTAATACGGTGTCCAACGTGGTTAATTGCCATTGAATATTTAAGTCGTACAAGCTCATGCCATAAGTCTTATTATCAACTTTACCTTGTTTATAGGCTGGGCGTGGATCTTGTTTCAATACTTGCTCTATGAATAAGGCTAATTCACTATATTTTTGTGTATATTGCGCTAGATCAGTTTGGGCTTTGTTACTAAATTCTACCGTTAAAGTTGTTTCAGGTTGCTGTTGTGCAAAACCTGCATCAGCACCGATAATTGCGTCAGAATAGGGGACATAAGGTTTGATATCGATAATTGGTGTGCCATTCAATAAATCTAATCCTGAGAGATGTAAAACCGTTTGTTGTTTCTCTGTGACAACTTTATCAAGTTTCACTACCGACATGCCTATGGGGTTTGGTCTAAATGTTGATCGCGTAGCAAGTACACCAGTTTTCATATTACCGCCAAGTCGAGGTGGTCGTACTAATGGTTTCCACCCTTGACCTTGTGTACCATGGAATACAAAGATTAACCAAAGATGGCTAAATTGCTCAATACCACGAACTAATTCGTGATTATTTGCTTCACCAACGAGTATAACTTTACCTTTGGCCGCACTGACTAAGTTTGGCTGACGAGGAATAGCAAATTTTTCTTGGTAAGGTGATTCAACAACGCCTATAGCATCAAACGTAAAGTTTTGTATTTCATTAGTTATAACACATGATTTTAACATTTTATTGCTCTATTGGCTCATGTGGAGCGCCTAATCGATAAGCTTTAGCATAACAGACCACTTGTGCGACACAATGTTTGCTTTCAATATCAATACAACTAGTAAAAATAACGGCGTTGGCCTTTTGTGAAAATGCTATTTTTCTTGCTTGGGTGCGCGCATTAATAGCATCTGGTGGGGCAAGATGCTGCGCTTGTTGACAATCTTCTCCTTCGACTAAACCGACATACTTAAAGCTAGACATAAACTCAGTTTCATCTTTAAATATTTTAACCTTACTAGCACTAAAGTACTCTTTAGCATTATCAGCTTTTACGTTACTTTCAAAGGTATAATTACTACTACAATTGGCAAGTAACGGCAGTACAATTAAAATAGATAACGTTTTTTTTGGTAAAAAATTAAGACACAATATAGCTAGTTTTTTAGCTGAATTTTTCGATAAGTGTTCAGATAATAATGTAGTGATTGTATTAGTCATGTACGGTTTCCTTACGGATAGGTTGTTTGGTAAAACCTAAATAGGTATTTGGCTTTTTTCCTGCTATCCAATAATGGAATAGCTGGTCTATGGTATGATTTTTTTGCATCATAAAAATCCAATTTCTTAAATAAATTTCAAAGGTACTATCATCGGTATTAATAGCAAAAGCCATGGATAACTCTGGTCTTGCTGGCTTTGGTACTATAACCGTGTATTCTGGATTTATTAGTGTCCAAGCGGAGGCGGTTGCTGCGCCAAAAAGCATGGCATCGATATTTTCATATTTTTCTTTAAAAAATAATCGAGGAGTAGAAATTTCCCATACGGTCGCTTTTTTAAAATAGCGACGAACAATATTTTCACTATAAAAAATTTCAGGAATACCTATAATCAAATCTTCTCTGGCAAAAATATTCTGCCAGTCACTAAACTCTTTTCGTCGTTCTTCTTTAACTAGAAACGCTATCGATTGACTAGAATAAGGCACCGTTAAGGTATATTTCTTCATATTATGGGGTGTTACTGGCATGCCTGTGGTCATGTCTAAGTAGCCAGATGAGAGTAACTGTTTTGCTTGATTGTGGTAAATACGGACAAATTCGATTGATACGCCTAAGTCATCGGCTAATAGATTAATAATTTCAATATCAAAACCAACAAGTTTCCCTTCGTTGTTATGAAACGTGTAGGGTAAATCGTCACGGAAATAGCCAACTCGAATAAAACCACGCTGAGTAATTCTTTCTAAAACAGACACGTTAGGTGTTTTTTTATCAACGCCTAGTTCTCGCTCAGCTAATACCTTAGCTTTTACATCAAGCAGTATAAAGTCCCGTTCAATAAATTTACTATAACCTTGGTATTGGTAAGTGATAGCATCAAAAGTAAACCGTAATGAAATAAACGCTATCACAGAGAGAATAGGCAAGATTATTAAATAGAGACTAAATGAACGCCATTTAAAGGTAAATTTTTTCAGCATACTGGTGGCAATAAGTAGGACCAAACTAATAGAAAAAACAACACTTAATAGTGCATTCAGACGACCAACAATAATATTTTCAGCGACTAAAAATAAATCAAATAATGAGCTAGGCACATTAAAAATATCTAATAAATTAGGTATTGCTAATGTTGTTGTGCCAAATAATTGCGGGATACCAGCGATTAATAGCTGTAGGTAATCGCTGGTATTAACTTGTGAACCTGAAAACCAAGCGGCAAATAAGGTAAATAATAAGGCTAACAGCTTACCACCAACAGGCAGACTGAAACTGATTGGTACAATAATACTGGGCATATTACTTACGTCTGCTTTTAGTGTTTTATTCCCATTTTCAGTAGCGGGCATTTGCTCGATAAGGTGTTTCATTTTTTCAACAATAATAGGAATAACAATAAAGAAACTCCCCGTAGCAAAAGCGGTGACCATCGCTTCGCGCGAACTCTTTAGTATCTGGCGGTAACCAAAGGGCGTAATGGTTGCCACAATGGCTGGCAGTACGATGAACGACAGTAAGAGTACTAAAACCGCGGCGGTAACAATATAGACTTGTAATCCGTCGAGTTGTTCACTGTTTATCGTTGCAGCAGCACGTTGAGCAATACAAAATATGCCAATAGGTGCAAAGCGCATTACCATAATACTTACATTAACAACGGCTTTATTCAAACTATTTAAAACCGATAAGGTATGTTTTTTAACTTTTACCTGCATCAAGCCAATACCCATAAAAATACTGAACAGCACTACACTAGGAATTAAGCCATTCGCTAGGGCATAAAAAGGGTTTGTCGGGATAAACAGTGAAATAATATCAAATTCTGGTGTGATGCTTATGGTATTAAGACTATAAAAGTCGGCGCTTTTCCAGTTTGGAAAAGCGATTGGTGCAAGTAATATAAAGGTTATTACTACCACCAATAATGCCATTAAAATTACAAGGGTTACTTTTAAGGTGTTAGTGACTTTTAGTGGCGATAAACTACCAATACCGACAATAAGTGATAGGGCAATGTAGGGAAGGGCTGTCATCTGCAACAGCATAACAAAAGCATTAGCTAATTCATTAACGCCGACATATACGGAAGAAGATAAGCTACCTAACACTAAACCTATCATCATGGCTAATAGGATGCGCGAGGAAGATGGTATTTTACTCATGAAATGACTTAGCTTCGTGAACATGTGCTTATACCTATTTTCACTAGTTAATTTCTTAATAGCTAAAAGCGCTAATTATTTACTTACGACTTCAGATTTTATTAGTTTTTATAAACAAGAAAAGGTATCACTACTAATGATACCTTTTCAAATCGTTAAACCTCACCATTGTGTTTGAAGATGCTCGTTTTCAGCCAAAGAGCTGGTTTATAAAAGCTTTATGCTACGTTATTGATTGAGACAATAGAATAACTATTCTCTTTAATCAACGCCTTACCTAAAGGCGTTGATAATTACTACTAAATCGTGCATCTTCAAGTTATACGGGTATAAATAACTGTTTGAGTTACTTAACGCGCATACCGGCTATGGCGCCATCATCTGGATTTAATATCCACAAATCTTTATCGCCAGGACCAGCTGCTAGTACCATACCTTCAGACATACCAAAGCGCATTTTACGTGGTGCTAAATTAGCTACCATCACCGTATGTTTACCAATTAAATCTTCAGGATTATAAGCAGATTTGATACCCGCGAACACTTGACGAGTTTCGGTACCTTCTTCATTAAGCGCTAAGGTTAGTTGTATTAATTTATCAGCTTTTTCAACATGTTCAGCATTAATGATTTTAACAATACGTAAATCGATTTTAGCAAAATCATCAAAGCCAATTTCTTCAGAGATTGGATCAGCCGCTAAAGGGTCAGCTAATGCCGCAGAGTTATCAACTATTTTAGGCGCTTTCTTTTTCTTAGCTGATTTTTTCTGTTCTTCTACAGTGCCCGCTAAACTGTCTTTTGACGCCTCAGTCATCGCATTAACTTTATCCATATCAACACGCTGTAATAACGCTTTGAACTTATTGATTTTATGATCAGTTAATAACGTTTTATGTCCGTCCCAAACCAGCTCATCATTTAAGAACGCATCGGTACTATCGGCAAGTACTGGCAGT
>CAJWZC010000019.1 GCA_913049915.1 uncultured Colwellia sp. | reverse complement strand
CTCTAAGCCTTTTAATTCTCGCTGAGTGGGAAAGAACTTAATCAACTTGGTATTAATAGACTTAGAATGAACCTTGCTGTATGCTGCACGCCCTTTAATGCTGGCAATATTTTTAATAACGCTGTCAGTACTTGATTAGGGCTATTTAACTTTGCTGCTGTATTATGTAGCCGTCTATTTGCTTTTTATTTAAGGCTGATTAGACTTTTCGTAATGACTCTATTACGCGATAAAGAAGTAAAAGTGTCTAATAAGAATGCTTTGGATACGTTAATGTACTTATTTCTCTTCGCTTCGAAGAGTTTACATCGTATTAGTAGACTACATTCCTAGCGCCGTAATCAAAAGCATTTAATTCGAACAATATTTTGAACATTAAAGATCAACAGACCCTAATACTTTTTAAAGAGATACTTATGAGCGATACCCCAACCAATTTTACTGATTTAGGTTTATCTGAAGCATTACTAAAAGCAGTACGTGACAAGGGCTACGAAACGCCTTCGCCGATCCAAGCACAAGCGATTCCAGCAGTCCTTTCTGGACGCGATATAATGGCTGCAGCACAAACTGGTACTGGTAAAACAGCAGGGTTTACTTTGCCATTGTTACAGCGCCTTTCTAGCAGTAATAGTAATAAGGTTTCATCTAACAACGTAAGAGCGCTAATATTAACGCCTACTCGCGAGTTAGCTGCGCAAATAAGTGTAAACATTGAAGAGTATGGTAAGTATTTAAACTTACACTCAACCGTTGTTTTTGGTGGTGTTAAAATTAATCCGCAAATGATGCGTCTTCGCCAAGGTGTTGACATACTTGTAGCAACGCCAGGACGTCTATTAGATTTATATAATCAAAGAGCTGTTAAGTTTAGTCAACTAGAAGTCTTCATTCTTGACGAAGCCGATCGTATGTTAGATATGGGCTTTATCCGTGATATTAAAAAGCTTATGACTGCTTTGCCAAAAGCACGTCAAAATTTACTCTTCTCGGCAACATTTTCACCTGATATTCGTGCCTTAGCTAAAGGTATGGTAAATAATCCATTAGAGATTTCAGTTGATGCAGAAAATAGTACCGCAGAAAAAGTGACTCAATGGTTAACAGCGGTTGATAAAAAACGTAAACCTGCTGTGTTAACGCATTTAATAAAAGAAAATGACTGGCAACAAGTATTAGTTTTTACAAAAACTAAACATGGTGCAAACAAGCTTACTAAGCACCTTGAAGCTGAAGGTCTGACTGCTGCAGCAATTCATGGTAATAAAAGCCAAGGCGCACGTACAAAAGCGCTTGCTGCCTTTAAAGATGGTTCAGTGAAGATATTAGTAGCAACTGATATTGCAGCCCGTGGTATTGATATTGATTTATTACCACAAGTAGTTAACTTTGATTTACCGAATGTTCCTGAGGATTATGTTCACCGTATTGGTAGAACAGCTCGTGCAGGTAATACTGGACAAGCATTGTCTTTAGTTTGTGCTGATGAGTTAGATTTATTGTGGGGCATCGAGCATGTTATTCAGCAGCATATCGAGCGTAAAGTTATTGAACAATTTATACCTGCTAATGAATTAGGTGAGTCTCGTACGATCAAACCTTTAAAACAAGGTAAACCACCCAAGTCTGGCAAGCCTCAAGGGGCAGGTAAGGGTAGAGTTGAGCACAAAGATGGTCAACGCTCAGGTCGTAATGCTAATGGTAATAATACCGGTGGGAATAAAGCAAAACCGGGTAATGATTCCTCTAGACGTAAAAAACCTGAATACGATGGTACTGGTCCTAAACCACGTAGAGCAATACGCCCTACAAAATAAAGGATATAATTGATTTAGTAACTAAAAAACCTTATGACGAATAGCTAATATTCTTCATAAGGTTTTTTTTTACTAAATTTTGACACTCAATACCTTCAATAAAATAAAACGTTAAGGAGTTAAGTAACCTAAATTAGTAAGTTGTTCACTAGGGAATATACCTACCACATCTCCAATAATAATTAAGCTTGGTGGTGTTATCTTATGTAAAGCGACCAACTTGGTTAAATTAGCTAATGTTCCCTTGATCACTTGTTGATCTTGGCGAGTGCCTTTTCTAATTAATGCGGCGGGTGTATTGATATCTCGACCTGCCTCTATCAGCTGAGTGGTGATTATTGGTAGGCTTTTTATGCCCATGTAAAAAACAATAGTCTGTTCTTTATCATTTAATGCCTGCCACGGAAGATCTAATGCACCATTATCTTGCACATGACCGGTTATAAAAGTGCAGCTTCTTGCAACTTTTCTATGGGTTAACGGAATACCAGCATAGCTTGTACAGGCAGATGCTGCTGTCATGCCTGGGACTATGTGGCAAGCAACACCATGACTTAATAAAAATTGAGCTTCTTCAGAGCCTCGTCCAAAAACAAAAGGATCTCCCCCTTTTAAGCGAACAACTTTTTTACCTAATAAAGCGTTATCTACCAATAATTGATTAATACCATCTTGTGGAACTCTATGTTCTGCTTGTTTTTTTCCTACATATATCTGTTGGCAAGTACTTGGTAGGAGCAACATGATTTCGGCACTTACTAATCGGTCATAGATCACCACTTCAGCTTGCTTAATAAACCGATATGCCTGCAAGGTGAGTAAGTCTGGATCGCCAGGTCCGGAGCCAACGAGGGCAACCTCTCCAGCAATAAAGGCTTGTTTATTTGTATTAATATTTTCCATGGGCTCTCTTAATCGATTCTTCTATTGACTACTTAGCTAACTTAAAGCAAAAAAGACGCCACGTTCTCTTTGTTTAAAAAGATAACGTGGCGTCTTTAAGTATAACGTTTAATATATGCCCGTTTTCATTCAAAGTGCTCTAAGGTATGCATCTTGATTGTTACTGGGTATAAATGCAAAATTACTTGCTAAGAGCTTCACCTAAATGTGGGCGGATCTCTTGTAAAACATCTTTTAATATACGTGTGTTTGCTGCAACAATATTACCTGAATTTGAATGATTATGACCACCAGTAAAGTCAGTAACTAAACCACCTGCCTCAATCACTAATAATTCACCAGCAGCAGTATTAAATGGTTTAGTACCAATTTCGAAGAAACCATCAACACGGCCCGCTGCTACATAAGCAAGGTCAAGAGATGTTGAACCTGCGCGGCGTATATCAGATGATTTTTGGAATAATGCTGAGAACATTGCCATATAAGCAAGGCTATGTTGTTTGTGCTTAATAGGGAACCCAGTCGCTAAGATAGTGCCTGAAATCTCTTTGTTTTTATTAACACGGATTCTGAAACCATTTAATTGTGCACCTTTACCACGACTCGCTGAGAATAATTCTCCACGAATTGGATCAAATACAACAGCTTGATCTAATTTACCTTTAACTTTTAAAGCAATTGACACGGCAAAGTGTGGAATACCTTTGATGAAGTTTGTTGTGCCATCTAACGGGTCAATAATCCATTGATAATCGTCATCAATGCCTTTTAAAACACCCGACTCTTCACCAATAATAGTGTGATTTGGGTATGATTTACGAATAGTTTCAATAATGGCTTCTTCAGAGCTAATATCAACACTGGTGACGAAATCGTTAGTGCCTTTTGATTCAATTTCAACTTTATCAAGTTGCTCCATAGAGCGAACGATAACTTTACCTGCTGTACGCGCTGCGCGCACGGCAATATTTAGCATGGGATGCATAATAGAGTACCTATTTGTAAATAATTTTTAAAAGAACGATTCATTTCCAAGCAAATATTGTCTTGGAAAATTGAGCGCGCAAATTATAGCAAATATAAAAGTACTTAGCGACAAAATTATTAAAGTAACGTCTAATAATTGAACTATTTATTTGATTATGTTTTTTTATAGTGAAAAAAACTATTAAATATCAAATTACCATAGATCGTTAGCGGTAATATGCGTGCTTTTTGTTAGCTATACCAGTACTCTTCTATGTTAGAATATTGGCCATTTAGATGGGCTGTTAATAATAGGGCAATAAATTGCTCTCGCTGTTAATAAGCGCGAATAAGCAAACAAGAAGAGTAAACAATGTCAGATTCTCAGCAAAGTACTACAGGTTCTCTATTAGACCGCGTTAAAATTGTATTAGTTAATACTTCCGACTGTCGAAACATCGGTAGTACAGCACGCGCAATGAAAACAATGGGATTAAGTCAGCTTATTTTAGTCGACCCAATTGAAATGCCCAATGGTCAAGCTCAAGCCATGGCTGCAGGGGCTACCGACGTTTTAGCTAATGCTAAAGTTGTTAGTACTCTCGCTGAAGCTATTGAAGATTGTGGCTTAGTTGTTGGTACTAGTGCCCGTTCACGTACATTACCTTGGCCTATGTTAGAGCCTAGAGGTTGTGGTGAAAAAATGATTTCTGAAGCGGAAGAGTATCCTGTCGCGTTGGTCTTTGGCCGTGAAAATAGCGGATTAACCAATGAAGAATTACAACTTTGTCATTTTCATGTGCAGATACCGGCAAACCCTGATTACAGTTCGTTAAATCTAGCGATGGCTGTACAAACATTAAGTTATGAAGTGCGTACCAGCTATTTATTAGCGCACGATCAAAATTATCAAGAACGTAGTAGCGGTAATGGTAATTTAATTGCCAAACCAAAAAATGAAGATGATGAACTTTATCCCGTTATAGAAGAATCAGAACGTTTTTATGAGCACTTTGAAAAATCGCTCAAAGCAACAGGTTTTATTGTAGAAAATCATCCAGGTTTAGTCATGACTAAACTTAGACGTTTATTCAATCGTGCAAGACCAGATATTAAAGAAATTAAGATGATGCGTGGAATTTTTGCCTCGATGGAAAGGTCCAGTAAAGATAAGTCGTAATCGCCATTTAAAAGTAAGAGAAGGAATAGTATATGTTTAGCCGTATCAAAGAAGATATCAATAGTGTCTTTGATAGAGATCCAGCCGCTCGAACCAATTTTGAAGTTATCCTCAATTATCCAGGCTTACATGCAATTTGGATTCATCGATTAAGTCATAGATTATGGTGTGCTAATTGGAAGCTTTTAGCGCGGGTAATATCAACTTTCTCTCGCTGGTTAACCGGTATTGAGATACACCCAGGTGCCAAATTAGGTCGTCGTGTTTTTATTGACCACGGTATGGGTATTGTTATTGGTGAAACGGCTGAGGTCGGCAATGATGTTACGCTTTATCATGGTGTAACTTTAGGTGGGACAAGTTGGAAAGCGGGTAAACGTCATCCTACTTTAGAAGATAATGTTGTTATCGGTGCTGGTGCCCAGGTACTTGGACCCATAACGATAGGTAAGGGTGGTAAAGTTGGCTCTAACTCTGTTGTTGTAAAAGATTTACCTGCAAATGCTACCGCAGTTGGTATTCCAGGACGTATTATTCCTGAGAAACCTAGTGAAGATGAAGGCCAACAGCGAGAAGAAGCTGCTAAAAAATATGGCTTTGATGCTTATGCAGTTTCTCACGATAACCCAGATCCAGTGGCTAAGGCTATTGGTCGCTTACTTGATCATGTACATTTAATGGATGATAGAGTCAGTACTCTTTGTAAAGAAATTAATACGCTAGGTGGTAATATCTGTGATGAAAACTTACCTGAATTAAGAGTAGGAGAGTTTGTTGATGACGAAAAGGCAGCTGCAGAACGTCGTGAAAGTAAAGTGGCCAGTTTTGATCCAGAAATATAGCCTCGTTTTTTTATACCAATATTTAAATTTTTGTACGCTGATTTCATCTAAAAAGTAATAGTTGAGTAATACAGTCAACTATTACTTTTCGCATAACATCTATTGGTGTATAATACCCGAGTAAACCACTAGGGTATTTACTTGACTAAACTGTGGGGGTATGTGGGATTATACAGCATTTGTGATATAAAACATTTTTTGTGTTTTTTTTGTCAAATGGTTTTGATTTAGTTATCCTACTGAATTAATATTTTGAGTACACCAACATAGTGTTTTGAGAACAGATTATGAAACTTACCTCTAAAGGTCGTTACGCAGTTACTGCTATGTTAGATGTTACTATTCATGCAGTGTCTGGACCTGTATCTCTAGCTGACATTTCAGAACGCCAAGGTATTTCTTTGTCGTATTTAGAGCAGCTTTTTTCTCGTTTACGTAAAGAAGGTCTGGTGACCAGTGTTCGTGGTCCTGGTGGTGGGTATCGTTTGGGTAGGTGTTCTGCACAAATTGCCATTGCAGATGTTATTTATGCAGTGAATGAAAGTGTTGACGCAACGAAGTGCTCGGGTAAAGGAAATTGCCAGGGTGGAGAACAATGTTTAACGCATTCCTTATGGGAAGGGTTAAGCCAACGAATTGAAGAATTCTTGAAAAATATTACCTTATCCGAATTAGTCACTAAGGGTGATGTAAAAGAAGTTTCTAAGCGCCAAGATGAATTACATATCAATGCTCATAAAAGTATAGCCTTAGAAACATTAATAACTACTAAAAATGTAATGAACGACTGGTAATAACTAGTCGAGTCGTATTAAAGATTTATCATCGGAGAGTGTTAGCGAATGAAGCTTCCTATATATTTTGATTACTCAGCTACTACACCAGTAGACAAGCGCGTAGCAGAAAAAATGATGCAGTATATGACCAATGATGGTCATTTTGGTAACCCTGCATCCCGTTCACATAAATTTGGCTGGCAAGCTGAAGAAGCGGTTGATATCGCTCGTAATCAAATTGCTGAGCTTATTAATGCTGATCCCCGTGAAATCGTTTTCACGTCAGGTGCTACTGAATCTAACAACCTTGCTATTAAAGGTGCAGCTAACTTCTATAACAAGAAAGGCAAGCACATTATTACCTGCAAAACTGAACATAAAGCGGTACTAGATACTTGTCGTGAATTAGAACGTCAAGGTTTTGAAGTAACGTATCTCGACCCAGAAGAAAACGGTTTAATTGATTTAAATAAACTGAATGACGCTATGCGTGATGACACTATTTTAGTCAGTATCATGCAATTAAATAATGAAATTGGCGTTATTCAAGATATCAGCGAAATAGGCGAAATGTGTCGTGCTCGTAAGATTGTTTTTCATGTTGATGCAGCACAAAGCGCTGGTAAAATTAATGTCGACATGCAAGCCTTAAAAGTAGATTTACTTTCCATGTCAGCGCATAAAATGTACGGACCTAAAGGCATTGGTGCTTTATACGTAAGCCGTAAACCACGTATTCGTTTAGAAGCACAAACACATGGTGGCGGACATGAGCGTGGTATGCGTTCTGGTACTTTAGCAACACATCAAATTGTTGGTATGGGCGAAGCATGTCGAATAGCTAAAGAAGAAATGGCTCAAGATCAAGCACATGTTACTGCAATGCGCGATCGTTTATGGGCTGGTGTAAATAGTATGGAGCAAGTATTCATCAATGGTGATGCTAATAAACGTTACCCTGGTAACTTGAATGTTAGTTTCAACTTCGTTGAAGGTGAATCACTCATTATGGCGTTGAAAGACCTAGCTGTCTCTTCGGGTAGTGCCTGTACATCAGCAAGTTTAGAGCCGTCTTATGTACTTCGTGCTTTAGGGCTAAATGATGAAATGGCGCATAGCTCAATTCGTTTTAGCTTTGGTCGTTTTACTACAGAAGAAGAAATTGATTACGCAATTGACCTTATTAAAGGTGCAATTGGTCACTTACGTGACATGTCGCCGCTTTGGGAAATGTTCAAAGATGGTATCGATTTAGATTCAATTGAATGGGCTGCTCATTAAGCTATCGTAGACTAAAGTCTATGATATATGCTTAGTAAACAATTCATTATTTTAAATAACATTTAGTGTTAAATCGTTCTTAGAGATTATTTAACACAAGCTAGGAGAGTCACATGGCTTACAGCGAAAAAGTACTAGATCATTATGAGAATCCACGTAACGTAGGTTCAATGGATAAAAACGATCCGTCAGTAGCAACCGGTATGGTTGGCGCACCTGCCTGTGGTGACGTAATGAAGTTACAACTTAAAATTTCTGATGACGGCATCATTGAAGATGCCAAATTTAAAACTTATGGTTGTGGTTCTGCGATTGCCTCAAGCTCATTAGTTACTGAGTGGGTTAAAGGTAAATCAATTGAAGAAGCGGGAAAAATTAAAAATACTGCTATTGCTGAAGAGTTAGCGCTACCACCAGTAAAAATTCATTGCTCTATTCTAGCAGAAGATGCTATTAAAGCAGCAATTGAAGATTATAAATCAAAACAAAGTAAATAACGGAGATAACAATGGCTGTTACCATGACTCCTGCTGCAGCTGAACGTGTTCAATCGTTCATGCAAAACCGTGGCAAAGGGCTTGGGCTTCGCTTAGGTATTAAAACCACTGGTTGTTCAGGTTTAGCCTATGTGCTCGAATTTGTTGATGATTTAAATGAAGATGATCAATTGTTTAACATTAAAGATGTTAATATTATCATCGATGCGAAAAGCCTAGTTTACCTTGATGGTATTGAACTTGACTTTACTAAAGAAGGCTTGAACGAAGGCTTTAAATTCACAAATCCAAACGCGAAAGGCGAATGTGGGTGTGGTGAAAGCTTTAACGTCTAAGTTAATGTGTAATAACGAGTTCATCTATTAGTTTTTTACTCAGTTGCAGCGTTGAAAGTACTCATTGACTAAGGTCAATTTTATGCTTTCGCCTTGCATCAGAGTAAAGTATTATTGAGCTGAATTCATTATGGCGAGAGCACTTGTAAGTCTCCCGTCCATGTAAAATCAGAGTAAAAATTTTGAATTACTTTCAATTATTCAACATTGAAGTCTCCTTTGATGTCGACTTACAACAACTGTCATCCAATTATCAAACCTTGCAAAAGACTGTGCATCCAGACAAGTTTGTTCATGCATCCGAGCAAGAGCAGCGTATTGCGGTACAAAAATCCGCACACATTAACGATGCTTATCAAATACTTAAAAACCCATTGCAACGTGCCCAATACATGCTGGTACAGCGTGGTGTCGAAATGCCAAACGAACAGCACTCTTTCCAAGATACTAGTTTTTTAATGCGTCAAATGGACTTACGAGAAATGCTTGAAGACGTTAAACACTCTGCTGATGTTGATGCAGCATTGCTAGAAGTGCAAAGTGTTTTGTCGGCAGAATACTTAACGCTTTCTCAGCTAATGAGAGCGCAGATTAGTGAAAATAATGCAGCATCAAATAGTGTAGCATGCGATAATTTACGTAAATTAAAGTTTTATCAAAAGTTAAATGTTGAAGTAGACCGTCTTGAAGATAGTTTATTAGATGACTAGTATAACTAGCAAAGATTTTAACGTTAAACACTTTTCATTAAGCTAAGAAAAACAAACCTAAACTTGAATTTAACCTTAAACTAAATTATTGAAATAATATCATGGCTTTATTACAAATTGCAGAACCCGGTCAAAGTACCGTTCCTCATGAACACAGATTAGCTGCAGGCATCGATCTTGGTACCACTAACTCCTTAATCGCCAGTTTACAAAGCGGTAACGCAAGTACCTTAAGTGATGACGAAGGTCGTGATATATTGCCATCTATTGTTAGCTATCAAGCCGACAATATTTTAGTTGGCCATGAAGCACAAGTACTTAGTATTGAAGACGCTCAGAATACTATTACTTCGGCCAAACGCTTAATAGGTCGTTCACTTAAAGATATTCGAGGTAAATATCCTTCTTTACCTTATGACTTTTGTGGTGATGAAAATCATCCCGAAATTATGACCAGGCAAGGCACTGTTAACCCAGTTCAAGTATCTGCAGAAATATTAAAAACCTTAAACCTTCGAGCCAAAGCTGCTTTAGGTGGAGAACTCACTGGTGTGGTAATTACCGTACCAGCTCACTTTGACGATGCACAAAGACAAAGTACAAAAGATGCGGCAAAGTTAGCGGGGATTAGCGTACTACGTCTCTTGAATGAACCAACAGCTGCTGCGGTAGCTTACGGTTTAGATTCAGGGCAAGAAGGCGTTATCGCAGTTTATGACTTAGGTGGTGGTACCTTTGATATCTCTATTTTACGCTTAAATAAAGGTGTATTTGAAGTATTAGCGACTGGCGGCGACTCTGCACTTGGTGGCGATGATTTTGATGTTGTATTGGTTGATTACCTTGTTGAGCAAGCTGGTTTAGTCAGACCTTTATCACCTTCGCTAGAACGTCAATTGATGCAGCAAGCTTGTTTTGCTAAAGAGCAGTTAACTGCTAAAGAACAAGTGGATATTACTATCACTCTTGATAATAATAGTGATTGGAATACAAGTTTAACCAAAGCACAGTTGAATGAACTTATTGGCTCATTAGTGAGTAAAACATTACGTGCTTGTCGTCGCACGCTTAAAGATGCTGATATTACTGTCGATGAAGTCATCGAAGTTATAATGGTTGGTGGTTCAACGCGTGTGCCTTTAGTACGCAGCGAAGTTAAAAAATATTTTCAAAAAACACCTTTAACGTCAATTGATCCTGATAAAGTGGTCGCTATTGGTGCTGCTATTCAAGCGGATATTTTAGTGGGTAATAAACCTGATAGTGATATGTTATTACTTGATGTTACGCCGTTATCGCTTGGTTTAGAAACCATGGGTGGTTTAGTTGAAAAAGTTATTCCCCGCAATACCACAATACCTGTGGCAAAGGCGCAAGAATTTACAACCTTTAAAGATGGTCAAACAGCTATGGCTGTACACGTATTGCAAGGTGAGCGTGAATTAGTTGAAGATTGTCGTTCGTTAGCCCGTTTTGAATTACGTGGTATTCCTGCAATGACGGCAGGTGCAGCACATATAAGAGTTACCTTTAAAGTTGACGCAGATGGTTTACTTTCGGTATCAGCAATGGAGAAGTCTTCAGGAGTTGAATCGAGTATTGAAGTTAAACCTTCATTTGGTCTTGATGACAATCAAATTAGTCAGATGATTAAAGATTCGATGAGTAACGCTGAAGAAGATATACAAGCCCGTATGCTCAAAGAGCAGCAAGTTGAAGCTTCACGTGTTATAGAGTCGGTTCAAGCTGCTTTAGTTGCTGATAGTCGATTACTTGATAGCAATGAGATTATTGTCATTGAAAGCTCCATTAAAGTACTGGTACAAGTTAGTCAAGGTATTAATATTAAAGCGATAGAAAATGCGCTTGATAAATTAAATGATAGTACAGCAATATTTGCTGAACGTCGTATGGATAGTTCAATTAGCCAAGCCCTTGCGGGTCAGGCAGTTGATAAAATTTAGGTTAGGCGAAAGCCTCGCAAGTAGAGAATAAATAAAATGCCAAAAATTATATTTTTACCCAATGCCGATCTATGTCCAGATGGTGCGGTAGTTGAAGCTGAAAAAGGTGAGAGCGTATTAAACGTTGCACTAAGAAATGACATAGGTATCGAACATGCTTGTGAAAAAGTATGTGCATGTACTACCTGTCACATTGTTATTCGAGAGGGTTTTGACTCTATCGATGAAGGCGATGAACTTGAAGAAGATATGCTTGATAAAGCTTGGGGATTAGAGCCTGAATCACGTTTAAGCTGCCAATCAATTGTTGGTGATGAAGACTTAGTCGTAGATATTCCTAAATACACAGTGAATATGGTTTCTGAAAATCACTAGTTGGTCTGATTAATATATGTTTAAAGGGTTGTAACATGAAAATGTTATGACCCTTTTTAGTATTGGAGAGTAGTTGATAATACCTACTCTAAGCTAATATCATTTATAATCGTTACCAATTTGCATAAGTGGCTGCTTATTTTTCCTATTGAAAAAGTAGTTTGCTTAATTAAGAAAACGGATGCTAATTTAATTATTTAATCAAGAATAGCCTTAGGATTGTGGCTTTCGTTAGTTTTTATCTGTGTGTTAGGAGCTTTATCACCAGGATCGCTATCGGTATTAGTTTTACGTAAGACTATGTTGCGACTACAAACTAAGTTTAGTTACTACCATTAGTCACGGCTTTAGTATAGGTTTGTAGGTAGCTATTGTAGTAATTGGTATTAGCCTTGTTATTATAGAGCCACCACTCATTTTTCAAATTATTCAATACATAGGTGTGGTCTTTTTACTTTACTTAGCGTCCAACGTGCTAAAAAGTAATAGTAGTAATATTGACCTTGAGGCCGAATAAGAGGACTTTTGTTGGTGAAATTAAAATTAAAATTGAATAGTTATGTTATTGATAAAGTTACTGTTATGGTTTTATTGTTAGTGGCAGTGCGTGTTGTAATTAATTAGGAGAAAGGCTGTTTTACGTCATTAACCTGTTATTAATTTAAAATATACTGGGTAGAACACAGAATCTTTAAATTTTTAGTTTCGATGTCTCTTTGGATACATTTCACGATAGAAGGATATTACTTCTGCTATGGTATAGTTTTAGCTCATAGTGGCCTTAAAATCAATGTTTTATCATGTGTTTTTTTTGTGAATATTTGATTTTTAATGTGTAAAGAAATATACAACTAGTCTGCTATTAAGAGGGTTGAGTAGTAATGGTGTTAGTTATTTTCTTATACTCAGTAAGCTCTTTATCAACACTATCTTTTAGAACTTTAAAGGTTATCTATTATCGTCATTAGTTTTGGAAAAGTAATCGTGTATTCAAGAGAAAAACCATCAAATTTAGACTACTACTGAATAGCTAAGACATATATTTTATTATCTAGTTTGATAGTATTTATATTATATTAGTGCCATAAGTTATTTATAAAAAGGCTATAAAGCACGTAGTAGGTGAGTAAGTTTATATTTAGTCGGTAACTGAGAACTAATTTTTTATATTCAACCACTATGTTAATTATATCTTGGTCATCACTATTATTGACTATGATAAATATGGCTAAGTCGAATCCTTTCAATTAATGTGGTCAAAGCCGTTTTAACTAACCTAAACTGAAATAAAAATTGTCTCAGTAGGTTTTAATTCTAGTTATTCAGAAGAGCCTAGTGCTGTAGTAAGTTAGTGTAGACTATTGAATATATAGTGTTATATTATTAATAACAGGTAAGTAATAAGGTTTGCTGAATAATATCAGCAAACCTTTTTTTAAGGATAATAAAAATAATGTCCAAAAGCGTTAACACTGTACTCATTTTTTTTATAATGGCTTGTTTATCGAGTTTTCTTAGTTATGCGAAGACAATCATAGATACAAAATTAGTAGTTGATAATGGTGCCTATGTTATCAGCTCCTTAGAGTATAAAATTCGGCTAACACCTTATGGTGATGCCATGATAAGGCTGCAGAGTGCACGAACTAATGAGGACTTTTATAGCGATGAACATTATGAAATGGTTGAATCGCATGAATGGCCAAAAGAAATGTCTGTTACAGAATATCTGAGTTATTGGATATTCACGCTTAAAAGCCCGACCGATAGCCAAAACACGGTAACTGTACGTATCAATAAAAACACATTAGCGGCAACGTTTACGCAAAACAAAAAAGTCGTTTTAACGCAAAGTCAGCCGACTAAGTGGAATGATAATAAAATCATAACGAGCTTTATTTATGATAAAGAAGAACACTTTACTGGTTTAGGCCATGGTTTTTTGGGACGAGAACAAGGTGTTGATTTACAGGGTCGAGAAATAAAGCGTAATTATGGTACCCAACAAAGTGAACAAGCCCCGCTTATTGTGCCGTTTTATTTATCAAGCAAAGGCTACGGTGTATTCCTCAATAGTACGTTTAGTAATCGCTTCAACTTTGGTAAAGAAGGTAAATACCAAGTAGAAATTGATGATTCTGGCTTTATGGGGCAAATGGATTATTTTTTTATTGCTGGCCCTAGCTTAATCAATGTATTAGATAACTATACTCAACTTACCGGACGACCTCGTCTCCCTAAAAAAGCGATGTTTGGCCTACAATTATCAGACAAAGGCCACGATCATAACTCCCCTAATCCATCAGATGAAAACTGGTGGAAAAACAAAATACTGAAGCATCGTGAAGCAGGTTTTCCACTTGATCATGTCATTAATGATAATCGCTGGCGTGCAGAAGGCGGTAAACGTTGTGAGTCAAAATTAGCCTGGGATAAGGGGCGTTACCCCGATCCAAAATCGTATGCTAAGTGGCTAAAAAATCAAGGCTTAGTTACTACATTAGATTTAAACCGTTGTATTGCCCAATATACCGATGGTTGGAAAATAACGTTTAACGTACCTAATACCGACAATATAGATTTTAAAGACAGTGCGCCTGATTTAACCAACGCTGATTTTCGTGCATGGCTTTGGCAGGCTTTTTTTCAAAACTCGCTTGATCCGACATTACAATTTCCAGGTGATGCCTTATGGATAGATGAATTTGATGAAATGGGTGCAGCCAAAAAAAATATGATGTTAGCGAACGGAAAAAGCTGGGCAGAAATGCGTAATTACTGGTTTTTTCTTATTGCCAAGGCTTTAGTTGAGCAAGGCTGGGACAAGTCAAATATTAATGAGCGCCCTTTTGTATGGGTACGAGGAATGACCGCAGGTGCTCAACGTTATGCAACCTTATGGAGTGGTGATATTTACCCAAATCATAACGATATGGCAAAACAGATACGGGCAATGCAATTAGCTGGTTTATCAGGTTTCCCTTACTGGGGCCATGATGCGGGTGGTTTTTACGATTGGAAAACGAACAAAGGTCCAGATGATAATCTCTATAAGCAGTGGGCGATGGCGTTTGGTAGTTTTGCACCTATATGGAAACCTCACGGTATGGGTGAATCACGTTGGCCTCTAGATAAAGACGTAAAAGTACAAGAAGTTGCTCATCAATACAGTGAATTGCGATACCAATTAATGCCGTATTTATACACCGCCGCACATCAAGCCGCCGCTACAGGTATTCCCATAGCTCGCGCCATGTTACTTGATTACCCCGCAGATGCTAGAGCTTGGCAGTTCGACTTACAATACATGTGGGGGAGTGACTTACTCATTGCACCTAACGCTGATGCAAGTAATACCAAAACAGTTTGGCTACCAAAAGGAATTTGGTATGAATATCAAAGTAAAGCACGTATCAACGGTGACCAAGTGATTGATGTGCCTGCTGCACCAGGTGTGTTACCTATTTATGTTAAACAAGGCAGTATTATTCCTAAACGTCAGTATGCATTAAGCACACAATTTATTGATAAAACCTCATTAACTATAGATGTTTATACCGGTAAGTCAGGAAAAACTAATCTCATAGAAGATGATGATGTGACTGAGGAATATCGAGACAATGCAGCAATTATGAATACCGAAATAAATTACCATGAAACGTTGAGCCAATTAACTATTAATAAGTCGCTAGGTAGCTATCAAGGCGCTCCTAGACAACGACAATATCAGATCAACTTTTTTGGTTTACAATCAGACGTCATAAAAACAAAATTTGGTTGTGTTTGGCTTAATGGAAAAGCCAGTCAATTAGAATTCGATACGATAGTTGACAATGTTAAAGGTACAATTATTGAAGGTGTAGGTATTAAATCAATAAACCGTGAAACTATTACCTTAAAAACAAAAAGGTTACCGATGGATCAAGACATAGTAATTAAAGCGTGTCAGTAAACTTTATTTTATTAACGTGTTAATAAGCAAAAGGTAGCTAGGACATCAAGAAATCAACGTTGCTGCGCTATTAATTGCAAAGTTAACCGTACGTTATTAAGCCTAATTAAGTAGATACGTACTTAGGCTTTTTTAATCGATATAAACAACATATGTTGAAGGTTTTATTTTGGGGATTACAAAAAAACCAAGAATTAATAAAGCTATATGTGTAGGGTAAAGCTTTCACATTTTACACTTTATATTTAAGAGCCTATGCTGGTATTAATAATGACCCAGTTAAATGACTTTTCTCTCTTCATTAACGTCCAGTATAGGCTCAAACGCTCATTAATTAGCTCAACTTTGTGATGTTAGTAATCAATAGTTCTAGTATTTAGTATTGATTTTATAGAAGTCGATATGTTCCTACTCGTGCAATAGATTACGTTCTTAGATTTACATACTCGATAACTAAAAAGCCACTAACAGGAAAATGCTAGTGGCTTTTTATTATCAAAATTCTGTCAAAGTTGACTTCATAGCAGAGTTAATTATAAACCGTTATGATATTGTACGTTGGTTGAGTCTGGTACTAGTGAGTTAAGTTTATCTTGTGCGTCTGATTGCTTAATCGACAGCGCGTTTGAGTAGCTAACTGGTGCGCGATTATCATTGTTAAGTAACTGTTCAAATTGCTTAATAAGCATAACTTTATCTGGAGACTCTTTATCACCTGCACCAATATTGGTTAAATCAATCATAAAACTATCATATAACGACGATAAATCTCGAATGATTTCGGTATTTAAAAATTGCTCATCATTATAAATACTTGGGTAACCCGCTTTTTGTTTATCAATAGAAAAATCAATACCTTTAAGGTTCGTAATACTTGTCGATTTATCACACGACAGCATACAACCATTATCAATACGTGGTTTTTCACAACCAACACTTTGTTGGAAGAAACACTGACGACTAGTCATTAATAAAATAGGGTGATAAATACTATAAAACAGTTTGAAATTATCAGGGCGAGCAATGCTCTTCATTTGTGGTCGGTTAATTTCATTTGAAATAAACGCACCACGACAATCAAATGACTCTTTCATTGCTAATAAGGCGTAAGAGTTGGTCGTGTTTAAGAACGGGCCTGCTATCCATTCAATACCTAATTCAAACGCTCTGTTTGCGATACCTGTGTTGTTTGTTACTATTAATTTAGGTTTTACTTGTTCTAGTATATTAACAGCAACATCGTAATCTTTACCAATTAATACCGAAGGGAACCATGGAATAAGACGGGGGTTTTCTTGCAAGAAACTCACATATTTAGTACAACCACGCTTATAGGCATCAGGCAGTTTAAAGTAAATATCTGCATCCGTTATATCGCCAAGTTCAATATCACTTTCATCACATATCAATAACGACAGCTTTGTAGAGTTATCTACTTTAGGTGAACGTGATAACTTGGGTAGTTCAACCTCGGCTAATACCGGAACATTGTCATTAAGTAATGCTGCGACCTTATTTTTTAACGCGGTAAGCTCTTTAAAAGGTATTGTTACACCTTGGGCTATATAGTCTGTAGAAAGTTGTACCAAGTTAAATTCGGCATTGTTAAAACTTTTAAAACGCTTTTCAATTGAAGCATGATCAAGATGATTTTTCTGACTAGTGAATAATACGTTGTCAGTGTGCATAACATGTTCTTCATCAAGGATCGTTGCTGTTGAAAATGCTTCTTTTGGCGTGTCTTTAATTATTATAGTAACCGATAACGGTTTACCTGCTTGACCTGAGAACACTAATGATAATGTGCGTTTATCAATACTTAGATTTTTTATTTTGTCAAAAACATCACTGTGTAACGCTTCTTTCTCATCACTGAGTGTTTTTTCTACGTCTTGAATTTGTACCACAGAAATAGCATTATTTTTATCAATAGCATGGTATTTAGAATTATCACGTGGGTTTTCAATAAACATCGATTGGTTTAAATCGCCACGTAAAAAGGCATTAGAAAAATCACGGTTGAATACTTTGTAAAGACGTTCGCCGTCTTCAAGTAATTCACCAGTTTCTACAAAACCATCTATTTGTTTACGGAAGCTATCAATAACCGTATGAACATAACTTGCACCTTTGATACGTCCTTCAACCTTAAATGAGTGAACGCCAGCCTCAATGAGGGCTGGTAAATCAAAAAATGCAGAATTATCTTTAATATTTAATGGGAATTTATTACCTGTTTCTGTTGGTTTATATTCTTCGCGACACGCTTGACTACATCGACCTCTATTACCTGAGTTACCAACACTGGCTGAAGTGGAATAACATAAACCAGAAAAGGCAACACATAACGAACCGTGCACAAATACTTCGGTAAGTACGTTTTCTTTCCGTGATACTTCAGTAATAGCGGTGATTTCTTTTAAATCTAATTCACGTGATAAGTTAACACGCGAAGCACCCAGTTTTTTCAAAAAAGGGATTTGGCCAATGTTATGGGTTGTTAATTGTGTGGATGCATGAATATCAAGGGTAGGGAAGTACTTTTTAAGGATGTAGAGCATGCCCAAATCTTGCACTATGACACCATCAAGCGTGGTGTTAGCTAATTTACTTAATAATTTAGCCAGCGTTTTAAATTCGCGCTCTAGAATAATAATATTCAGCGTTAAGAATATTTGGCATTCATAGTCATGCGCGAGCCTAATAACACCAACAAGTTCATCAAAAGAAATATTAGCAGCACGATTTCGTGCATTAAAAGTATCTAAACCGCAGTACACCGCATCTGCTCCAGCAATAATTGCTGCTTTTATCGCGTCGATATCACCACCAGGGGCTAATAATTCAATTTTAGGACTCATTTATACAACTTTAGCCAATTAAACGGCGGTTAAATTTTAATGGGGGGATTTTACTCGTATAATGAGTCAATGAATACCGTTTAAGTCGCTTATTTATTATGATTATTATCATTATAAACCATTACTGTACTGGAATAGCCTATCAATGAATGACAGTTGTTATAAAAAAAGTAATAAAAAAATGAATGCTACGAGTACGTTACCTATTCTTTATTCGTTAAGAAATTGCCCTTATGCCATGCGTGCAAGGCTTGCTATTTTTAAAGCAAAACAGACAGTATTACTTCGCGATCTGGTATTAAGTAATAAACCGGTAGAAATGATAGCCGTTTCACCTAAAGGTACTGTACCGGTTATAGTGTTAGCAAATGGGACGGTAATCGAAGAAAGTTTAGAAGTGATGTTATGGGCTTTACAAGAAACGGACCCTGCTGATCTGCTACATTGTCATCAAGAGGGGGCAACATCAGCAATGCTTTTACTCATTAATGAATTTGATCAAGGTTTTAAAGTCTGTTTAGAAGCGTATAAATGTGCCAAACGTTATCAAGAAGATAATGTGGCAGAGTGCCGCGAAGTTTGTCAGCAATACATTCAACAATTAGAACAACGTTTAACAGCACACTTATTTTTAATGTCAGATAAGGAAAGTCTTGCCGATATTGCGTTAATACCTTTTATTCGACAATTTGCACGTATTGAACGTCAATGGTATCTACAATCACCTTATCCAATGGTAAGGCAATGGTTAAATAGTTATTTACAAAGCGCTGTTTTTACCAAAGTAATGGCAAAACATCCCTTATGGCTCGATGAGCCACAAGATGTGTTATTCGGTGGAAATTAACATAGCAGAGATTTGGTCAGTAATTGACTGACAATCAATTTAAGTAAAAAGGTTTCTCGCTCTATCGAAAGGCCTTTTTTGTTACTTTTGGCTATGGTTTCTTCATTATGAACAATGGCCTGATGTATATTCATCCAAACAGGTTGCATGCCATTATCCAATTCATGGGCTTCAAGTTGTGGCTCAAGTAGTTCATCATCAATGGTGCAGGTATAGCAATAAGATTGCATATGCATAATATCAAAGCCACTTTTATGCCATGGTCGGTATTCTTCATAAAGCCCAAACTCTTCAATGTTTTTTACATTATGAGCGCCAGTCTCTTCTTTTAGCTCACGAATTAAACCTTCGATATTACTTTCGCCCTCATCAATGCCACCACCAGGTAAACTATAGTCGTGATAACGTTTGGTATAAAGAAGTAAGATATTGTCACCGTTTAGCACTATCGCTCTGGTAGCTTTTCGGGTAAAAATTTTGGCTGAAATAGTACTGATATCAGCATGAATTGTTGATTTGAGTAGACGCATAATAAGACAGTTAATAAGAGAATAATTAATATTTATCTAGCTATAGATGGGGACTTTCAAGACGTTTATCAAGTCATCTGATCTAACAGTAATTATCAGTACAAGGATTAATATAGAGTCACATTAATAATGATTAACGCGACAAGTATTTAGTAATCATACTCTGTACTGTTTTACATTTATACTAAGTCCTTTAGTTCCATAAGATGATATTTATGACCTTGAAGTAAATAATTATCGAGCTTTATAAATTTATAGAAAATTTATAATCAAGAGCGGCATAACAAAAGTTAGCTAATTAGTGTTAAAGCTAGGTATAATTCTATTAACTTTGTTTGTATTAGTTTATTTTTAGTATAAAAAAAGGCGTTAGAACTGTATTATTTATCTCGTTAGCTATGCGCTATAATTTTGAAGTAATCCCTAAGGACTCCCCCCTTGAAAAAACACTTAATTTCCCCTTTATTGCTTGCCTTTTTTATTCAAGGTTGCGGTAGTAGTTCATCAGATACACCAGAGAAACCCCAAGAGACGATAGAATATACTTTTTCATTAACAGCACAATTGACGAACGATTGTGGTGTCGCTAATGCCTTTACCGATGTAGAGCTGTTGCTTCAAGATGAGACTTGGCAAACCCTTAGTACTCATAAAGCTGATGAAAATGGTGAGATTAGCTTTGTCACTGAAAGTGAGTTTATTAATTATACCTTAGTGGCTAAAGACCAGCAGGGTAGTGAAGCTGAAGGTTTAAATGTGGTGAGTTTTTATCAAGCTAATAGTGCAACACCATCGTATTATCAAGCGCAGTTTGATCAGGGACTTGATAATGCAAGTTGTGAATGTGTTACTAAGGATGTTCAGATATCTCACCGTACTTTTGCGGAACAAATATCAGTTACTAGCTCTACTAATTTTTCCGACTGGACAGTAATAGATAATAAAAATACTTTATTTGAAGGTATAAAGGTTTGTCGAAGATTAGAAGGAACTTGGCCATTAAACTCATTTTCTATATCAGGTACTGACATTAATCAAAAATCGATTGCGGTGGCAAGGTTTACCGATGACTATGAAAGTTATAATACAGGTACTTTGTTATTAGCTGCAGATGAAGTTCCAGATGATGCATCGCTGGTCATGCCGCACCAAAATTTTAATACCAACCAAATCATAGGTAGTTCAATACATTTTCCGACATTTGTTGATAAAGAGGATGATAGCTTACTTGTTTTTACAACCCATAGTTATATCAGTGAAGCTTATTATCAATCGCAAGCGAGTATCACTTTTGACGAAAGAGATTCTGTTGTTCGTAGTTCAGTTGTAAAGACCATGCATCAAATAATTTCAACGGATGCACAAACATCTTTTGCGGTAAAAGCTAATGATCAAAGGCCATCAATAGATGATATAGGCATTGGTGAAATCAAATCTGACGGTAGCTATGATTACAGTGATGTTGTAGGTTTTCCAATGGCTGTTATTAGTTATACCTTTTTATCTTTTGATCCAATTACCAAGTTACTAATGCCCGCTAAGTGGACATTTTACGGGCAAGAAAAAGGCATTTTGGCCATTAGTGGGCCGTTAACGGGCTACGAAAAGATAATTGATATTAATACTCGAAAAGAAGCAATAGATGTTCGCTTAGTTAAGAGTGTAGTTGCCGATAATTATTCTGATTATATTAAATATTATCAAGGTGATAGCACTACTGATATGAGTAATGATTTTGTTAAAAATATTAATGAAGTACTACTTAATATAAACTATTAATTCGCAATGAATTTGTAAATATACTTTTATAAGAATAAGAAAGACCATAAAAAAGCCTGCAATTGCAGGCTTTTTTATGGTCTTTCTTTACTTTATATTGAGTTAAGTTACTCTTCAATAAAACGAATAGTATTAGGATTGAGCGTTGTTGCTAAACGGCTAATGCGCTTAGTACCCGTTGTAGTATCAATTATATCAACACCTGGAGCTTCTGGAGTTGCTACGCTTACCCATAAAAATTTAGCGGCATCCAAAGCAATAAAGCTAATATTCTCTGTGCCTGTTTCAGCAACATCGGCACTGATAATAGCACCAGTAGTCGGGTTAAATTCATAAAGAGAGCTTATTTCATAGTAGGTAGGAGTCAACACCGCTTTAGTTGCATAGAAATAACCTTTTTCAGCTGATACCACAACACTGGCTTTGATAAAGCTAGCTGTATTGCCTTCAATGTTACTGGCGTTAAGTACTTGGCGTACAGTGTAATCACCAGTGTTAATTTCTTCAATACGGCTAAATGATAAGTCAACTGAACTATAACCATTTCTTGTGGTAACAAACACTTTGTCTTCATTAGCAACTAAGCTGTGTTCAAGCGGGTTAACACCAATTAGTGGAATGCCTTTAACATTATCTTCAGCATTGGCATTGGTTTCAATTTCAGTGTCTAATGCTGTATCAAATACCGCGACATAGGCAGTACCTGCGTTAAAGGAGTCGTCTTGTCTTTGCATGGCAATATATAACTTACCATCATTAATTACTGCCGCAGAAGGGCTTGGTGTGCCACTACTGTTATTAGCATTTACATAACTGACTAAGTCTAACTCACCTATTTTAAAGTCTTCGCTAGTGCTGGCTTGAGGATTAACAATCCAAACTTTACTTGAGCCATAACGCAATAAATATGCTTTAGTTTCACTTAAAGATACTAGCGCGTATGGGTTACGACTAATTGAATCTTGGACATCTTGCGTTGAATAAGACCAAATAGCGGTATCACGATTAGCTTCATCATTAGCATTATACTTTGTTACTTCGTCAATAAAGAAACGGCCAATATGAAAGACATCACCTTTGTAGCTACTCAGGGTATAGTCAGAAGCGTCTTTTCGATAATAACCTGAAGCAACTTGCTGACTTTTCGCATCAAGGTAGACAACTTCTGAGTTAGAGTAATCAGGGGCTATTGTTTGAACTATCGCAACGGATGGTGTGTCTTTAACATCACCAACAGTGATACTTATCGCTAGTTCAGTACTAAGTGCACTTTTGCCATCATCAGTTGCAGTTATAGTAACGTTAAATGGACCAGTATCACCGTTATCAAAATCTGGCGCTATTTTAAAGCTTAACAACCCAGATTGTTCAAGCGTGAATAGCCCATCAGCTTCACCATTTAAACTTAGCGTAATGTTGTCATTGTTAACATCTGTTGCGTTGTATTGGCCAACAGCTAGAGTATTCTCAGCCACAACGGGCATTAAATCTCCTGTTAATTCAGGAGCATTATTTTTATCATCAGAATTACAAGCAGTGAGTAATGTGGCGGTGATCGCTAAACTTAGCGGTAGTAGATTTTTTTTGAATTTAGGTAACATTTATATATCCTCTATAGAAAATTTTAATTGGATGCTTCGCCCTTGTGCTGGGCGGTTAGCGAGATCTTGATAGTATTCATCAAATAGGTTGGCGCAGCTTAAGTTGATACTGTAATTTTTAACACGCCAATGTAATGACAAGTCGGTAACAATTCGATTAGCAGGGTTACCCGTTTTATTTTGTTCATCATTGGTTTCAAACTGATTACTGCGGTTAAAATATAGCTCTTTATCAATATTGGTGTTTACTTTGATGGCTAAGGTATCATTTAGCTGATAACTCAGCGCAGCACTATATTGCTGGTGATAAATACCAGGTAATTTTTTATTATTAAAAGCAACGTATTCAGATTGTGTGTCACTATCAATCCAGTGCGCTTGTAAAGAGATAGAGAGTGCTGAGGTGATTTGACTACCCATCTGCAGCTCTAAGCCCACAAGTTCTGCATTGCTAACATTGGTATAAGTACCGGTGCCGCTTGAGTTAAAGATGGCGACAATCGAATTCTCTATGGATTGCTGGTAAACAGAGGAAGAGACATCGAAGGACATTGAAGAGATAGTGTCATGATACTTTACCGATAACGCGTAAGTTTCAGCTTCTTCGGGTAACAAGTTATCATTGCCTTTAAAAGCGCCTCTATCACCAAAGAGTTCATATAATGTAGGTGTTCTAACGCCTTGGCTCCAATTAATAGAAGTCTTTAATTTTTTATCACCATAGTTAAAACCAAGTTCTTGGGTGTTGTATTGTTCTTTTGATTGTTCTTTTGACGGTGAAACTTGGTTCAAAGCAACACTACTATTATCCTCAAATAACTGATTGGCTAAAAGGTAACTAGACAATGGTAAAGATTTACTTTGCCAAGAAAAGCGAGCGCCTAAATTAATTTGTTCTTGTTTTGCTTCTATATCACAAGCACTGATGCCATTACATTCATTTGGCTTATCATTCTGGGTACTAAAAGAGGTAAATATATTCTCAGTTGCATTAGCAAAAGGGTTGAAAGTAAAAGAGCTAACAGTAAAGCTTGGTTTTATACCCACATGTTGTTTAGTAGTTTGATAGTCGTTGGTATTTTTCTGAGACCCATTTAGACTATCAAGGTAAAGCTCATCTTTGCGATCGTTATAGTATTCTAATTCAATAGAGTCAATATATTCAACGTTACTCAACCAATTGTATTGCAGACCAAATCTAAGGCTGTCCATTGAAATATTAGATTTGTTTTCTGGCGAGTTGTTTTGATAATTTGCCAAGCCTTTATCTTGCTTATTGTAGGTCAGATTTAGTCGTAGCTGGTGCTGATCTATTTGCGCACTATCATTGACGAAGAGTGAGAACTTCTCAAAGGCATTATTCTTTAATGGCTCAGTTATTGATTTTGAAGGGTTATCAAAACTTTGTGGTACTAAGTAATAATAATCATTATCGCTAGCTAAATAAGTAGTACCAAAAGCTAAGCTATGATGTTTAAAAGCAGTGTTTTTAAGTAAATTTAGTTCTTGGTAACCAAAAGAGCCCAGAGCAACACTCACTTTATTACTATCATCACTGGGGTTATAAGTATTGATTCTTATCACTCCACCAATAGGCGTTGAACCGGTTCCAATAGCCTGATTTTTACTGATTTCTATACTTTCTATTTGCTCTGTTGGGATCTGATTAAGATCAAAACTACCAAACTGACTATCGTTGATTAACTGGCCGTCGATAAAAAATTGGACCTGTTTAGCACTAGAACCACGAATAGAAATTGATACAGGATTACCAATACCACTGATTTGTCTAATTTGAATACCATTAATTTGTCCTAAGATATCTGATAAACTTTGTGATGAGTCAATAAAGTCTTCACGACGAAGTACTTGATAATTACTGCTAGCAAATTCATGGTTATTGACTATCTCAATTACTTCCACATCAGAAGTATTCTCATTAGAATATGCTTGTGCTTTGCTCAAAGGCAATAATTCCGCGCAGGCTATTAAAGTAATAACAGTTATCGAAGTGATTTTATTTTGAAGCAAAGTATCCATCTATGATTTAGCAGTAGTTGTATTAGCAAGTAAATATGTTCGAGTACTATCAATGGCTTGGCATAACTCTTTTAATGCCATTAAGCTACGTAGTGACATGCGATGCATTGCATCGGCATCAGGTTGAATTATCTGTTTATTGGCAACGGCTGGTATTATTGGCCAATCTTGCCAATTAAACGCTTCACGGTCTTTTTGATTTACCGATAGTGGCTGAATAATAAGTTGTACTGAAGCAGGCAGTACTTGCTCGATACTAATTTGTGGGTAGGGTGTGATCACCTGTTGAAACGGATTTTTTACTTTGCATATATTTAAAAATTGCTGAGGCCAACTACCTTTAGCTATCGTTGTTAAAGGGCGTGACCAAAGCTCGTAAAAGCCCGTGATTTCAGTTTTATTTTTGTAGATATTTTTTATTATGGCTAGTTCGTGTTCAAATTTTTTCGCAACTTGTTCACCTTGTACTGTGTGACCAGTAATTTTAGCAAAGCTACGCACCTCGTTGGCGATATCTGAAAACGTGTGAGGTTGAGAGTAAATAATCTTGAAACCTAGTTGTTCTAATCTCGCTAAATCATCACTTGGGTTACCACTTTTCCACGCTATTATTAAGTCTGGCTGAAGCTCAATAACACGCTCTAGCTGTAAGCGTATATAATTACCTATTCTAGGGATTTTCTTTGCCTGCTCAGGATAGTCAGCAAAAGCTGTAGTACCAATAATTTGATTACCAGCGCCAACATCATAAAGCATTTCTACTATGTGTGGGGCGAGGGCTATTATCGTTGGCTTGTCACTTTTATTATTACTTTTATTGTGACTCTCATTGTCGGACTTAGCAAAAGCTGAGTCCGCAATAAGCAGTAATGTCAAAAGTAGATAAGTTAATTTCATCGTGATATTTCTTTTGGTTATAAACAAAGTGCATTGACTTAATAGATAAGCCTAAATAATTACTTACAGGTATTGAATACTTACCAATCAATACCTTTTTGCGCTTTAATACCGTTATCAAAAGCATGTTTTATTGATTGAACTTCGCTAACCGTATCGGCAATCTCAATAATAGCGCGATGACAAGCACGGCCTGTAATTATCACGTGTTGATGTTTAGGACGATTGTTCAAAGCTTCAATGACTTCGTCTAGATCAAGGTATTTATACGACAACATGTAAGTCATCTCATCAAGTAACACCAGATCAAGGTTAGTATCCTTGAGTAGCTCTTTACACTTAAGCCATACCTGTTTTGCTGCAGCGATGTCTTTTTCCTTATCTTGAGTATTCCAGGTAAAACCTGTACCCATAACACTAAATTTTACACCCGCATTTTCAAGTAATTGACGTTCGCCACAAGCCCATGTTCCTTTGATGAATTGCGCAACAGCCGCATTAAGACCATGGCCAACAGCACGAGCTACAGTACCAAAACCTGATGTACTTTTACCTTTGCCATTACCTGTAATGACAATAAGCAAGCCGCGTTCATCAGTAGCACTATTAATACGAGAATCTACTTTCTCTTTTAACTTTTGCATTCTTTGTTTGTGCTTATCAGACATGTTGCTGTCAGTAATTTTTTCATCAGTCATAATATTATCTCTGCTGTTGTGATTTATTAAACATTAATTTTTAAATATCAATTTATTACGTTATTGCACGTGTTCGATACATAATAAACAAAAAGAATATACTGCCTAGTGCCGAAGTTATAATGCCGACGGGGATTTCGGCGTGAGGCAGTGATGAGCGAGCAATCACGTCGACCCAAATAAGGAATATGGCACCAACGAATGCACTGCCTATGATTAACTTAAGCGTTGTTACGCCAATAAGTTGTCTTACAATATGAGGTATCATCAAGCCAACAAAGCCAATACCACCACAATAGGCAACAATCGTTGCGGTTAGTGCTGCGCAAATTCCCAGCATAAGTAACCGTAGCTTATCTACATTAACGCCTAAGCTAGCAGCACTTTCATCCCCTAATAATAGCGCATCTATTTGTCTGTGTAGTGCAATAACGGTAACTATAGCTACAATAAGAACACTCGCTATTACATAGAAGTTACTCATTTCAACGCGCGCTAAACTACCCATTAACCAAAATATAACGCGGTTAGTGGCAAAAGGTTCACCAAAATATAAAATAAACTGAGTTATTGATGCAAGCATAAAGGATACCGCAACGCCAGCGAGTAATAGTTGCTCCATACGCTGAAGTACTTTAGCGATAAATACTACAATGATGACAGAAAATAGTGCGCCGAGAAATGCTGCCAAAGGTAAGGCCACAGTGAGATTATCGGCTAAGGAAATGTTGGCGATTGTTGCACCTAAACCAGCACCAGAAACAATACCAAAAAGGTAAGGATCAGCGAGAGGATTTCGTGTGGTATTTTGTAAAATAGCACCGGCAATAGCTAAGCCCATTCCTGCTACCAGTGCAACAAGCACTCTTGGAATACGTACTTGCCATATAACAACATTGGCTATTTGATTTTGACAAGTGCCGACTAAGCAATCTAATAATTGTGATGCATCAATATCAGCTGGGCCAAATGTAATAGCAGTAAGAGCAGATAAAATAACTAATATTGCTAATACGAATAAGGTTATTGATACTTTATTCACCCAAAGACTCCAAAAAGTAGTTATTTTGAGTATCAATTTCATTAAGGTAGAAAGATACCTGTATTGCACCTGTTATTGTGTCGATACTCTGTTTACAAGGTAAACCAAATACTTGGCTTAATTGCTTGGGTGCTAATACTTCTTTAGGTGAGCCATCACAAATTAGCTCTCCTTGGTTTAACAGTAATAAACGCTGACAATATAAGCTAGCTAAATTAAGGTCATGAACTGTCATGATTACGGTGATATTGAGTTTATTCACTAGCTGTAAAACCTGATGCTGGTAATAAACATCTAAATGATTGGTTGGCTCATCTAAGATCAAGATTTGACTGGCTTGCACCAGCGCTCTAGCAATGAGAACGCGCTGTTGCTCTCCACCTGATAGTTGATTGAATAGATTATGTAGCGCATGCTCTAAACCAACTTTTTTAAGTGCTAAACTGATTTGGGCTTTATCGTGATCACTGTCTATTGAAAAAAGCGTTTTGTGCGGTAGTAAGCCCATTTTCATAACATCTTGCACTGATAAGGCAAAAATGCTGTCATTTTTCTGCATAACTAGAGCGAAGTGTTGAGCAATTTCTTTAGCATTGTACTGAGTTATGTGGCGATTTTTTAGCTGAACGCTACCACTTACGTTTTTACTAGCAAGCATATTCGCTTGGTTAGTTAAGCAGCGTAGTAGGCTTGTTTTACCCGCGCCATTTGGCCCAATAATACCAATTACTTCACCTTTGTTAACATTAAAGTTAATGTTATGCAAAATAATTTTATTGGGAACTATCCAGCTAAGGCTTGAGATCTTTAGCAGTGTTGACATAATTAGACTCGTGTTTTCCCGCACGGTAATAAGTATAGTTTTTTTTGGTTAGCTATCTGACTTTGAAACAGTATTTAAGTAAAAATAAATATCTATTCATTCACAGTTGCGGGCACAGTAATGGATTTTAACCATCTTCGTTAACACAATAAAACCTTTGAGATGTAGATTCTATAGTGATTCATAACTATTAGCAAACTCTAGATGTTTAGATGGCTATTTGTTATACGTTATTAAAATATAAATATAGGATTTTAAGCTATTAATCGTACATTATAATTTTTTATGCCCATTATTTATAAATAACGAATACTTTAGACTTTAAATATAAATTTTTAATAACATAATTCACTACATTAACTCGATAAATCCTCAGCTATCTACTACGCTTTAAAGCAACTGATTTACAGTGTTTTTACAACTAATATAGAGGTTAACATGAAGGGTAGCCCAAAAGTTATAGCAAGTCTTAACGATTTGTTGCACAACGAGTTAGCAGCTATTGACCAGTACTTTATTCATTCTCGAATGTATCAAGATTGGGGGCTAGATAAACTGTTCGATCAACTTGACCATGAGATGCAAGAAGAAATTACTCATGCTGATGCGCTAATAAAGAGAATTTTATTTCTTGAGGGTATACCTAATTTAGTTGCTCGACGAGATCTTATTATCGGTAATGATGTGCCGAGTATGCTTAATAATGACTTGATACTGGAAATGGAAGTAGTAGCAGCATTAAAAGTATCAATTACCTTATGTGAAAGTGAAGGCGATTTCCAAAGTAGAGAGATGTTAGAGAAACTTCTTGTTGATACGGAAGAAGATCATGTTTATTGGCTCGAAAAACAGCTGGGACTTATTGATAAAATAGGTATTCAAAATTATATTCAATCTTATATGGGGCAGCATCTACCGGGGTAGGGGGGAGATTATGAAAGGTAACAAAAAAATTATAGTACTATTAAATAGTACCTTGGCTATAGATCTAATAGCGATTAATCAATATTTTTTACATGCGCGTATGTATAAAAATTGGGGATTAGAAAAGCTTAATAAAGCAGACTATAAAGTCTCTATTGAGAAAATGAAGCAAGCGGATAAAGTTATTGAGCGGATATTATTTTTAGAGGGTCTACCAAATCTACAAGATTTGGGACGCTTACACATAGGTGAGCATACGACAGAAATACTGCAATCAAATATGAATTTAGAGTATGTATCTCGACAAGCGTTACAAAAATTAATTGTGGAGAGTGAAAAGCTACAAGATTATATCAGTAGAGATTTAGCGGAAGACTTACTGGAAAATGTAGAAGAGCAAATAGACTGGATTGAATCTCAACAGTATATTATTGATCATGCAGGTATAGAAAACTATTTGCAATCAATGATGAGTTGATTTCTAATATTTTAAGTAATGTCTGAAGTGCAGTTAATAGTTAGTCTGTTAATGATTAAACTTGTTAGTTAGTAGTTAAGCAACTTGTGGCTGTGCTTCAGCAATTTGTATTAATTTTCTGTTCAGTATACGTTTAGTACATTGGCAACATTTACCGCATTGTGAACCAACTTTAAGCTCTCGAGTCAATTGTTTCATCGATTCTGCGCCATTATCTATTGCGGATTCTATTTGTGTATCGGTAACACCATGACAAATACAAATAAACATAAAAACAAGACTCAACTTCAAAAAAACGTATAAACAGTGATGCTTATAATAACCTTAATGATAATAATTATCAATAAGATTATAAGGTATTAAAATTAATAACTTACTTTATTTAGATGTTTTTTCGAGCCTATTGAAGAGATTTTTTATAAGATTATTGAGAATTATTAGCCCTATTTACTGTGATGAGGCACTGTTAATAACAGTCCATTCTTGAACTTGATCATTAAAAAAACCAGATTGTTGAAAAGCTTTAATGATACTGCCACGCTCTCTGAGTATTTTTAAACCTTTTTGTAAGGCAATAAATGTCTCTTTACCTTTAGGATGCTTTTTAGAAACTACAAAATGTCTACTATCATTCAGTGCTACCTTAATGCCATTTATAGCTATTATATTGTATCCATCGTTTTGGTAAGTAAAAGGTTGGCTCTGGTTAAATGGAACTAGCATTACGTCAACCCACTGTAAACTTACCAGTTTTGCCATTGAAATCCACTCTTCTTCATGTATTAACGCTTTAGGAGCTAATTGAGTGACAGTTTTCCAGTCAACGTACCAATTTTTATTGGAGATAATTGAAAGTTTACTAAGATCTGCTAACCTTTCAGTCGCTAAGGCTTTACTGTTATCTGCAGATGTATATAAACCAGCCCAATACTCACCCTTTCGGATTACAGCATCTGATATATAGACACTTTCATTGAAGTTTATAATTTGGGAAAGCCATAAAGAGTCGAAGCTAATGAGTAATAAGCCTGATTGTAAAAGCCTGATGTTCCTTGCATCATAATTACCTAAGGTAAAGGTGAAGTCTATTTTTGAACCACCCAATGCGAGTGCTTGTTGTACCAAGATAAACTCAACAACATCTCTGTGCGAGTTTGGACCCGAAAAGTCTTCAATAGATAATATTTTTTGATCAGCAATGATCTTTTGAGCAAAATGATAAGTATCGGTTTCTACAGTGATGGGGATTTTAGCTTGTGAAGAACAAACAGTAAATATAGGTAGCAAATAACTAAGAATAATGGGTAAACAGCAGCGCATAGATAAGCCAATTAATATCTTTTTTCTTGAGTATAGTCTTTGTTTCTTTAGGAAGCCTTGATCAATAAGAAAAAAGGAACCAAAGTTCCTTTTTTCTCTCATTATTATTGTACTAACTACCAAATTTTAACACGTTTTTCTGGTGCAATATACATGTCATCGCCTTCCTTAACATCAAATGCTTGGTAAAACTCATTCATGTTTGAAAGTGAACCAAGAGCTCGGAACTCAGCTGGTGAATGTGGGTCTGTAGCAACACGGTTACGTGCAGATTTTTCTACAATTTTTGCACGCCAGATTTGAGCATAACCCATAAAGAAACGTTGATCGCCAGTTAAACCATCAATAATAGGTGCTTCTACACCATTTAATGATGTTTTATAAGCTCGGTAAGCGATAGTTACCCCTGATAAATCACCAATGTTTTCACCGAGAGTTAACTTACCGTTTACTGTTAAGTCGTCAAACACATGATATTCATCATATTGCTCAACCAAGGCTTTAGTACGATTCGAAAACTCGGCTAAGTCTTGCTCAGTCCACCAGTTTCTAAGGTTACCTTCTGCGTCATACTTACTACCTTGATCATCAAAGCCATGACCCATTTCATGGCCAATTACCGCACCAATACCACCATAGTTAACTGCATCATCAGCTTTCATATTAAAAAATGGTGCTTGTAATATAGCCGCAGGGAAAACAATTTCGTTTACCGTTGGGTTATAGTAAGCATTAACAGTTTGTGGTGTCATGCCCCATTCCCATTTTTTAATTGGCCCACCAAGTTTAGATACTTCTTTCTCATGAGATAGGCGTGAAGAACGTAGAATGTTACCTACTAAATCGTCTGCATCAATACTAAGGCCTGAATAATCCTCCCATCTATCAGGGTAACCAATTTTAGGCGTAAACGCAGCTAACTTAACATGGGCTGCTTTTTTTGTATCTGCTGACATCCACTCAAGATCATCAATACTATTACCATAAGATGAACGTAAGTTTTCAACTAATTCGCTCATACGTGCTTTCGCTTGTGGTATAAAGTGACGATTAACATAAACTTTGCCAATGACTTCACCTAAATTTGAATTTACAACACTTACACCACGTTTCCATTGTGGGCGTTGCTCTTGTTGACCACTTAATTGTTTTGAATAAAAGTCGAAATTTTCATTATCTATGTCAGTAGTTAAGTAGCTAGAAAAATTACTTAAGCTATGAAAGTTTAAATACGTTTTCCAATCATCTAGCGATGTTTTGGCAAATATTTCACCAAAACCAGCAATAAAATCTGGTTGGTTAATAATAATATCTTTTTGAGAAGCAACACCTTGAGCAGAAAGGTAAGCAGACCAATCAAAAGCATTAGTTAATTCATTTAGTTTATTAACTTCATATTTGTTGTAGCGCTTTTCACTGTCGCGACTTTGAACTTGGGTCCAGTGAAATTTAGCTAACTTTGTTTCTAATGCCATGATCGTTTCAGCTGCTTTTTTACCATCAGCAATACCGGCTAAATTGAACATTTTTTCAATATGAGCGATATAACCAGCACGTAAAGCAGTAAAACGCTCGGTTTCATTAAAGTAGTAATCTTTATCTGGTAAGCCTAAACCACTTTGCCAGATGTGCGTTGCATAACTGCTAGAATCTTTAGCATTAACGCTAATGTAAAAACCTAAAGGACTACTAACACCTACCGCTTGATATTCACCAAAAAAGCTCGCTAACTCTGATTTATTATTGAGGTTGTTGATCGCATCAAAAATAGGTTGGATAGGCTTAATACCTAAACTATTACGTTTTTCTGTATCCATGTATGAGCGAAAAATATCAGCTACTTTTTGTTCATCGCTACCCTCAATCAGGTTTTTAGCGACAGCAAGTTCTTCAATGATGGCTTTAACATCATTATCAGCTTTGTCACGAAGATCATAAAACGAACCAATAGCGGTTTTATCACCTGGGATAGTATGGCTTGTTAACCAATTACCATTTACATAGCGATAGAAGTTGTCTTGTGGACGTATAGTGTTGTCAATATTAGCTTTTTCTATACCAGAAGCTAATACGGTTTTTTGTGTTATCAATAGCGTATTATTCTTGTTTTCAGCTGACGTAGTACAGCCAGTCATTAGCAATAATGATGAACAAATGGCAGTAGTAATAATTGCTTTCATGAAAATTCCTTGTCTATAGATCATAGGATGAGTTTGAGTAATCAAAGGTATGACGAGTTTTCTTATTCTTACTTTGCTCAATAATTTATACTTTAAACATGCTAAATACGCACGATCATTCGATTCTACGGGGTATTTTTAAGGAATTCTAGCCAATGAAACATCTGTTTACATATTTGTTTTATTAAGAAATATTATCATAAATTAATATTTAGGGGGACTATTATGCAAGGTCTTACTATTGTTGGATCAACAGCTTGTTATCACCTAATCAACAAGTGTTTGACTAGGTGTTACTGACGCTTTACTTGAGGATTCAAATATTTATTATAAGGTTTTACCGTGAGGTAATACTGCATTGGAGAAAATAATACCAGCAACTAGAGACATAAAGATTAAAAATGTTTGCGAACCTAAATCTGGTACGTTTAACATATTTTGTCCAGAGACAGCACTATTTAAGCCAATATAAACTTTTGATCCTGGTACAAGTACAACTAAACCAAGGATCCTAACAATGCTAGATGGCAGATTCATTATTCTAGAAAATAAATTACTGTATAAGCCTAAAGTAAAAGCGCCTACGAATGCACCTAACGCTACGCCTAAATAATTACTGGCCCAAATACTAACACCAAAGGCAATATAACCAGAAATCATACCCCAAGGCGCATCTTTTAATCTTACTTTAAAGAGAATAACTAGACTAGCAGACAGTGTTGTTACCGCAAGCCATGAGGTCCATATAGGCATAGTCTCAGGCGGAATAAATACTGAAGTCCCCCATATTAAGTTACCTAGTGCCATACCAAGCACAGCGCCAAAGTAAAGTTTAAATAACATCATGATACTGTCCATGATACGCGCCGTACCAGACATTAAATGCCGTGCAGCCAATTCTGATAAGCCAACAGTTAAGGATAACCCTGGTATAAATACAATGATGCTTGATAGAATTACCATAGGAATATTGATGCTAGGATCAATTATCGATATTGCAGAAGCCAACAGTGACGCAACGACTGCTGCCATTGGTTCTAGTAAATCTGACATGCGCCGCGAGCGTTCAGCCCAAAGTACAAAGGTAAATGTAACCCAGCCTAAAATAGTAGACCAAAAAACATCGTGCCAACTAGTATGCATCAACATGGCAAAGGCGCCACTTGAAGCCCCATAAGCTAAAAATGACAACATAACACCATAAGGTGCAGGTTTATTTTTTACTTCAGCTAAACGATCAATCGCTTCATTAAGTGTACGTTGGCCATTAATTAGTTCATCAACAAGTTCATCAATACGCGCTAACGAACCAAGATCAATATCACCTGGGCTAACACGCACTAAATGATTGTATTGTTGATCATCTTCATCATCAGATAAGATAAACGTTAACGCGGTAGGCGTTATGATAAATGAAGCACGCAAATCGAGAAACTTAGCAATAGATAATAGGTTATCTTCTAAACGATAAGCAGTAGAGCCTAGCTTATGTAAAGCTTTGCCTAATTTTATGATAAAACGACGTTTTTGGTAAAAATTATCGGTTTGTTGCATTGCGATATATGATGGTAAGTGGCACTGTTTTCTATGGTAATCGATTTTGCTAAAACAGGGTATAAAAAACTAATTAAAAGAGAAATAAAATGACATTAATAATTATTTTGGCTTGTATTTTTTTTGCCGTATTTCTGATGGTTACTTTGGGAGAGAAATTTGGTAAACCCATGACGGATGAACAACAAGGTAAGTACGGTAAAATAATACCAATACTGGTATTTATAATGCTAATCGCGGCTATTATCAAAGCAATGTTTTAAATGGCTTTATTGCCAATTCATCATCAGGTAAAATCTGACTATATTAGTTATTATTACTATTTCCTCATATATAGAGAGCGTTTGTAATGCAGCAACTGCCTAAACTCGATTTAAAAAATAAAGTATCAGCCCAAGAGTGGCAATTACGAGTCGATTTAGCGGCTTGTTATCGGTTATTACAAATGCATGGTTGGGATGATCTTATTCATACTCATATTTCAGTCTGTATCCCAGGCACTGAACATATTTTGATAAATGCTTTTGGTTTATCTTTTGAAGAAATAACCGCATCAAATTTAGTTAAAATTGATATTAACGGTAATATTATCGAGAAAGATTGTCCATTTGAAATAAACCCAGCTGGTTTTACTATTCATAGTGCAATACATCAAGTTCGCCATGATGATATCTGCGTATTACATATACATACCAATGAAACTATTGCCGTTGCCAGTGTTGAAGAAGGCTTATTGCCTTTAAGTCAGTATTCAATGTTTGCCTTAGCGTCCATGAGTTATCATGATTACGAAGGTTTAGCGGTTAATGATGATGAAAAATGTAGATTACAATATGATTTAGGTGATAAAAACTTTATGTTATTGCGCAATCATGGTGCTTTAACCATGGGTAAGACCATTGGTGATGCCTTTATGCATATGTATGATTTAACACGTGCTTGTGAAATACAGTTACAAATAATGGCTACGGGGATGAAACCTATTTATGCCCCACAAAATATAATTGATGGCATTAAGGCGCAAGCTAATATTGTACATACGGGTGAAACTGGTGGTCAAAAAGCATGGCCAGCCATGCTAAGAAGAGTTTACCGCAAGTACCCCAATTTTGCAGAATAGCTGCTTTTATTTTTGCTGAATGGTCCTATTTAGGCGTTAAAAGTACTCATTGACTAGCGTCAACTCCGTGCTTTTTCCTTTAAATTAAACAATTCAACTTTAAGAAAAAGTACTATTTAAATAGAAATAGATTTAATAATTAAAATCAATTTAAAAGAATTAACTTAGTCGAGAAAAATATGAAGATTACCCACGTTGAAGTTTTTGATATCCATTGCCCTAAGCGCATTGGTTGGAACCCTATTTTTGTACGTATACACACAGATGAAGGTATTAGTGGCGTTGGTGAAGCGGGTTTAGCCTATGATTGGGGTCATAGTGCCGCTGCAGCTATGATTAAAGAAATCAGTGAGGCAGTACTTATTGGTTTTAATCCTTTTAATACTGAGCTTTTATGGTCTCGTATGTTACGTGAGAGCTTTTGGGGCTTAGGTGGTGGACCTGTTTTGTATTCAGCAATGAGCGCTATTGATACTGCGTTATGGGACATCAAAGGCAAAGCTTTAGGTGTGCCGGTATATCAACTACTTGGTGGTAAGGTGAATGACAAATTACGTACCTATGCTAGCCAACTTCAGTTTGATTGGGACACTGAGATTAAAAAATTAATTGAGCCTGAACAGTATGCAGAAGCGGCATTAAAAGCAGTTGCACAAGGTTACGATGCCGTTAAGGTTGATCCAATCGTTTATAATGGTGATGGTAGCTCTTCTTTCGATCGCACTAAACTATTTACTAAACCGCAAATGCGTTTATTTGGTAATAGGTTACGCGCTATTCGTGATGCCGTAGGCGAAGATGTTGACATTATTTTTGAATCTCATTCATTAATGGGCGCAGCGTCAGCAATACAAATGGGCAGAATTGTCGAAGAAGTTGGTTGTATGATGTACGAAGAGCCGGTTAACTATTTAAATCCAGCGGTACATAAAAAAGTCTCTGATAACGTTAATGTCCCTATCGCTGGTGGTGAACGCTTGTATCATCGTTGGGATGTAAGACCTTATTTTGAAGATCAAAGTATTGATGTTTTACAACCTGATGTTGGTTTATGTGGTGGCTTTACTGAATCGAAAAAAGTGTGTGACTATGCCGATGTTTATGATATTCGCATACAAGCACATGTATGTGGTGGTCCTGTTGCAACAGCAGCATCATTACACTTAGAAACCGCAATTCCGAATTTCTTAATTCATGAGCATCATACTTATGCGATAAAAGACTGGAACAGAGAGTTGTGTTTACAAGACCCACAACCTGTAGATGGCTTTTTTCAAGTGACAGAAGTACCGGGTATAGGTATTGAACTTAATGATGCGATAGTGAAAAAATCACCACACGTAACTATTAAGTAGATCATAAAATAGAGAGTCAAGTAGGCCGTTTAATCGGTCAACTTTCGTATTCATCAAGTTGATAAATACGAAACGCATTGTTATGTAACAATGCGTTTTTTTCATTTTTACTACATTGTTGTATGACTGAAGATTTAAGAATATCCTGCCAATAACTGGCGTAATTTTTTTTACCTACTTCATTACCGAGCTTTTTACCGAGTAAACACAGCGGAAAATTACTAGCTAACATCACTCGTTTAATTGAAAATGTGTTGAGACAAAAGCGAGTAACATCACTAAACCAAGATATTTCATATTGTCGGTCTTGCATCTCCCAACCAGAGCATTTAATAAATACATTCGGGTATTTAGCAAGTTTAGTGAGTTGCTTTGTCCATAAATCCCAAGCATTATCATTGGTCTCTTTAGACGCTATTTTAGGTGGGAAGCCAGCATGATTGATGATAAAACGCAGTTGCTTATTCTTATCGATAGTTTGCAATAATAATGGCATTACTTTAATCGCACTTTCATCAGCTAAAGGTAATTGTAGTTCAAAAATAAAGTTGGTTACTTCATTAAGGCTAGCGAAATTCTCCTGTACGTTATGATTAGATAAAATAGTATAAGCTTGCTCATCAAGGATATGACGTACGCCGATTAAACTGTGATATTGCTGTGATTTTTGTAATGATTTTTGGAAGTGTTCAGGTTGTGCTAACAAATCTATACTGACGATCGTTCTACTTTTTTGACAAAGTAAATTTTCAATATACTCGAGTTCACGCCAAGGCTGAGCATTATCAAACCCTGCTTCAATATGAACAAAGCCCTTCAGTTTAATTTCTTCATTTACTAAGGCTTTATTTAAATCCTCAATATAAAAGTTTTGCTGAAGTAGATGTTTATCTGGCCAAAAAGGTGGATTTTCACTTTTCAGCCAATGATAATCCCCGCGTGAGTGGCTAAATAAATGCAGGTGGGGATCAATGATATTAATGGTCATAGGGTGTTTTTTTTCAGTATATTAAGGGTTTAATCAATATTTAATTTAATGTGTAAATTGATAAATAAAGGTTATTGTGCGGTATAACCGCCATCAATGACTTGTAAACTACCAGTGATAAACTTGGCTTTATCTGAAGCTAGAAAGAGCACCAACTCGGCTACTTCTTCAGGCTGTCCTAACCTTTGCAACGGCTGTAGCTTAGCTTCATCTTGATGCACTTCCTTTATATCAGCACCTGATTTCTGGCAATAGTTATTAATTGCTTGGTGGTAAAGCGGTGTTTCAATGGTACCTGGACAAACGGCATTAGCACGAATATTAAAAGCTGCATAATCAAGTGCAGTAGTTTTAGCGATAGAGGCGAGGGCACTTTTACTTAAGTTATACGCAAACGAGTTATGCTTGGCAATTAATGCTTGATCAGAAGCCATCAAAAGAATGGCACCATTTTTATTCGATTTCATTGAGGGTAATACCGCCTTAATCGCGGCATAGGCACCTTTAACATTGATATTAAATACCCTATCTAAATCAGCTTCACTAGTCTTTTCAATCGTAGCGGAAAAGTGAATGCCTGCATTTGAAATTAAAACATCGATACTGTATTTATTAGCGATATCATTAATTATCTCGGTTACTTGAGTCATGTTAGTGACATCACATTGACGAAAGTCACCTATCGTTGAAGGAGATAAATCTAAATTAAATACTTTGTAATTATTGTCGACGAACAGTTTTACAATACTTAAACCAATACCAGAGCTACCACCAGTGATTATACATACTCTTTTCATCAAATTTACTCAATTTTTAGTGACTTAATTAACCGAATTATAAATGATACCTTTAAGCTTAGTTAACTTCCATAAAGTTCCGTTTACTTCTTTACGTAGTTTGCGTGTATAATATCCACAATTAGATTAATGAGGTTTTTCCATGAGAGCTTGTGGCGTAGAAATTAAAAGTAATGATGCGATTATTTGTATCGTGTCAAAAGAAAATAACTTGTATGATATTCCTCATACTCGCGTACAAAAAATTAGCCTTGATAATGCTGGCGATGCTGAAGAAGTAAAGAAATTTCAATTCACTTTTGCAAAGCTAATGGAAGATTACCAAGTGACTCATGTACAAATTAAAGGTCGTGCTTTAAAAGGTAAGTTTTCTGGTGGACCTATTGGCTTTAAGATTGAAGCTGCTATTCAATTAATTGATACATTAGATGTTGAAGTGTTATCAGGCACTTTTATTAAGAAAGAATTGTCGAGGAGTCAAATAGATATAGACTTTCGTGATACCGGCTTAAAGCAATTTCAAGAACAGGCATTTTCGACTGTTTTTGCTTATTTAGAAGCACAAAATAATAGTTACCGGGTTGATTCAGAAACTGAAGTTGACTAAAAATTCATAATAGGTTTAATTGTAAACTTATTATTTGAAATAAAAATTTTACAATTAAACGTCCCAAATATATAAGCTTAGTGATTAACGTCACTAAGCTTTTTTATAAATTTTACTAAAATAACATCCTTCAATTAGAGTTTTGTAAATTATTTTATCCAGCGTTAAATAATTAAACTACAGAACGACTATGCTTAAAACTATTCAGTTTGACTAAAGTTATTTAAAGCTATATTAAATCCCTATATTTTGTATAGTAATTATTCATAGATTAATCAATAAAAAATAGCTTATAAGTTAAAATATGAAAATAAATCAGCTCTTTTATCTGCTCTATTAATTCAAAAGGGTCGAGATATATTCCTTTTTTTTAGTTGTGCTATTTAAAAAGTGTTAAGAACATGATTTAATCAAACAACTGTTTGAAAATGTCTGACCTCAGACCAGTTGGTTTTTGTTAAGCCAAAAAGTTAACCATTGGAGAAAGTCATGCCAGAGTATAAAGCCCCGATCAGAGACATTAAGTTTGTTATGCAAGAGTTACTTAATTGTGATAATCATTATCAAAAATTAGGTTATGAAGATGCAAGTATAGATATGGTTGATGCCATTATTAGCGAAGCGGCAAAATTTACTGAGCAAGTTATTGCCCCGATCAATCAAAGTGGTGATGTGCAAGGTTGTACTTGGACCAATGGCGAAGTAACTACACCTGACGGCTTTAAAGAAGCTTATCAACAATACGTTGAAGGTGGTTGGCCAACACTAGCGCAAGATGAAAATTTTGGTGGTCAAGGTTTACCACACTCATTAAATACTGCAATTAATGAACTTTTCTCTAGTGCTAATCATAGTTTTTCTATGTACCCAGGTTTGAGCCATGGCGCATTAGCAACTATTGAAGCACACGGTAGTGAACAGCAAAAAAGTCAGTTTATGCCCAAGTTAGTTGAAGGTTCTTGGACAGGTACTATGTGTTTAACTGAACCTCATTGTGGTACTGATTTAGGTATGTTGCGCACCAAAGCTGAGTTAAAAGATGATGGTAGTTACTCGTTAACTGGGACTAAAATTTTTATCTCTGCCGGTGATCATGATTTGTCAGATAATATTGTTCATATCGTTATTGCAAGAATTCCAGGCTCTCCTGAAGGTAGTAAAGGTATATCCCTGTTTATCGTTCCTAAATTTAACGTAACTGACGAGGGGGATAAGAGCGATCGTAATGCTGTTTCTTGTGGATCTATTGAACACAAGATGGGGATTAACGCGAATGCAACTTGTGTAATCAACTTTGATGGCGCCAAAGGTTATTTAATTGGCGAAGTAAATCGTGGCCTAAATTGTATGTTTACTTTTATGAATGCTGCTCGTTTAGGTGTCGCCACTGAAGGCGTTGCTGCAGCTGAAGCATCCTTTCAAGGTGCGTTAGCTTATGCAAAGGACAGATTACAAATGCGTTCTTTATCAGGTATTAAAAATCCTGATGGCCCAGCAGATGCAATCATTGTTCATCCCGATGTTCGTCGTATGTTATTAACACAAAAGTCTATTGCTGAAGGTGGACGAGCAATGATTGCATATCTAGCTCAATTGGTAGATATCGGTCATGCTAGTACCTGTGAAGATGAAAAAGCAGTGGCGGAAGCAAAACTTGCTTTATTAACACCGATTGCTAAAGCTTTCCTTACTGAATTAGGCTTAGAGTGTACTAGTCATGGCGTACAAGTGCTTGGTGGTCATGGCTTTATTAAAGAGTGGGGCATGGAGCAGCTAATGCGTGATACTAAAATTAGTTGTATATATGAAGGGACTACCGGTATTCAAGCCTTAGATTTATTGGCTAGAAAAATATTAGGCTCTAAAGGAAAAATTCTTAAAGCGTTTGGTAGTGAAGTAACTAAATTCTGCTTAGAGAATGCTGAAGACGATGCTATGCAAGAGTTTATTCAACCTATTATGAGCTTTGGTGGCGATTGGCAAAAAATGACTGAGAAAGTCGGCGAAAAGGCAATGCAAAATCCAGACGAAATTGGTGCAGCTTCCGTTGATTACTTGATGTACTCAGGTTATTTAACGCTAGCGTACTTTTGGGCGAAAATGGCGAAGGTTGCACAAGATAAGCTTTTAGAAGGCAGTGATGAAGACGCTTTTTATCAAGCCAAAATTAAAACAGCTCGTTTCTATTTTCAACGTATTTTACCACGCGCCAAAGGTCATGCCGCTTGTGTTGAAAATGGTGGTGAATCCATGATGGCACTTGATGCAGATGACTTTTCTTTCTAGGTTGTTTTTTGAAGGCGTTAGCCTTAGTTAATAGTTAATAGCTAATAACTAACTTCTCTTTGCTAATATACCTGTTGCTAAGTTATTAAAAAGGCGCTTATCGAATCATTCGATAAGCGCCTTTTTCTGGAGCTAATTTCGCTACATTGTTTAGAGCCTTAAAGACCTAATACTTTTTTACCTTGTTTGAAGACGATGTCTACAGGCATACTAGCGGCTTCTAAGCGAGCTAAATCGGCGGCTAGTGTTTCACCAATAACGTCACTCTCTTTCACTAAGCTATCAACACCTTGATAGTCACCATTACCTTGTAAGGTTAAGATCAGTTTAGATAACGAGTCTATTGCAGCGGTCATCTTATCAATATTAATACTATATAAACCTTGTTCATTACGAGTGAATGCACCGTTTTCTTGGAAGTAATTAAAACGAACCATGTTGGCTTTACCGTGTGCTGAATTTACGCCAAAACGAATTGAACGGAAAATCCCAGCCATAAAAGTCGTGTAATAATTTGCTAATATCTCATCTGTGATCACACCTTTATCAAGTAGTTGGCGAATCATATATAAACCAAGAATGTCAGCTTTGCCTTCTTCTAATGCAGATGCATGCTCTTTTAATGCTTGGCGAACTGGACCTTAGCCGTTAAGGGTGTTTTTAATGCCTATGTCATGCGCAACTTCATAAAACATGGTATTTGCAAAGAAACCAGTAAAGGTTACGTTTTTACGCTGTTCAGGGGCGATAAGCGTATCAGCGATAGGTAACATGATGGCATCAAACTTGGCACGCATAGTATTTTTCAATTGTAAGCGTCTAGTGCCTTTTTTCAGCTGCACTTCTTCATTATTGGGTAAGTTAATGGCAATTGTTTTACTACCAGCATTTGAGTGACCTGCATAATAAATAACATCGTAGGCATTTAAGTCAGCATCAGAGCCTGGCACTTCAGCTTTATATTTTTTGGGAACAGGTAAACCCTTTTGTAGCTCAGGTGAAAATTGTGCGTATTTAGCCAGTTTTTCACTCCATGTTAAGTCTTTAATTAAAACATACGACTCAAAAGCAGCGCGGTAACCATAAAGTTGATCTTCATAGTTTTCAATCGGTCCAATAACCACATCGATAGGGTTATTTTTCATGTCCATCCACGCGAAATCTGAGGCCTGATATTCATCATTACGTAATGCTTGGGCAAGTATAGTTAAATAGTTAAATAGTTAGAGAATTCTTTATCGTCGGCAAACTTTGTAGCTTCATCAAGAATTACCGCAGCGCGATTTATTTTGTCATGATAGATTTCAGAGTAAGAAACACTTATTAATTTGCCTTCATCATCACGTCTAACAACAGAATAAAGGCCCATTTTATCGCTAAATTCACTTTGCTCAAATTCAGTTTTAGTCATATCAGCAGGATAAAACTCAGCGCCGTTTGCTTTTGTAGTCGTTTGACTTAAAAATACCTTATCACCATCTAGGCGATCCCAAGGGCTATAATTAGCTTCAGCATAATTTCTTACCTTCTCATCTTCAATACTCGCTAGAAAACTTTTTTATTTTGTGTATAAGCTTGCTGCCAAAAGAAGTCATCTATTATTTTAGAGGTATCAATAAGTAAGGCTAACCTTTTCTTTTGATTAGTAGATAAGTGACTTAGATCAGCCGCAAGGGTTACTTCTTTGTATATATTTAAACGACGTTCAAAACCTTTAATTAATTCAGGTTGGCTGGTTTTAATATTACCTTGTAGCTTGTTAGTAGTGTTTTGATTACTGTTTTCTTCTTCAGCACTTTTAATGCAGTTAAAGTAGCACTGGTTAGTAATACTACGACGGCTATTTTTGTTAGTTTTAGTGCTTTCATAGGTGCTCCCTATAAATAAGTTGTCTATATTTGTTACCATTCAAAGTAAAGAAATTTATTAGGTATTAAAATTACTTTAGACAAGACGAATAATTTAAGCATAGTCATCCTAGGGTTTGATTATTTAACACGGCATAAAGTCATCTTAAACCCATCGAAGAATCGCTTGAGCAACGTCATTTCATCGTTGCTGTGATTGAAATAGCTCCAGTACTCTCAAATATGTATCTTGATTAGTAATGGATATAAAGAGTAACAAAAAAGGAGGTGAGTTCAATAGTGAAAGGGGCTTTTATGCCATATCGACTGTAAAATGGACTACTTAATCTAAGAGAAATACTTTAATAGACATAAACAGTGAATTTCAGATATAAAAAAACCGACATAAGTCGGTTTTTAAATGATTTGTATAAATTAACTATACAAAGAGCATTTCATAAAATAATACAGTGGAAGCAAAAATTAAAGTGCTTTTATCGCTGCATTTAAACGGCTCTTACTACGAGCTGCTTTATTTTTATGAATAAGACCTTTACTTGCGTAACGGTCTAAAATTGGTGTAGCAGCAACGAATTCTTTTGTTGCTACTTCTTTGTCACCAGCTTCAATTGCTGCTAGTACTTTTTTAAGTAAAGTACGCATCATTGAACGACGACTTGCGTTATGTTGACGGCGCTTTTCAGATTGTACTGCGCGCTTCTTAGCTTGCTTTGAGTTAGCCAAGGTGGTCTCCTAAAAGATTGATTATAAGCTTAAATTTAAGGCGACGAAATATGCCTTTTTTTTAGCTGATTGTCAAATGTTTTAATTGTTTAATTGTAATCTTAGCGATAAGAAAGCAATTAAAAAGAATATGGTTGTTGTTTCTGGCTAAAAACTTAGCAGATAGAACTAAACATGTTGTGAACAACAATAAGTATACATTGTTTAAATAGCTAAAATCATCACATAATACACATTATTTATTTTTGTCTTATTTATACGTTACTTTTGTATTGATACCAGGTTAAAAAACAACCAAAAAAAACTTGGTTTGGAGATGTTTTTTTGAGTAAAAAGTTAATTAAGTCAGGGTTAATTGTTAGTGTAATGACATTATTTTCTCGGGTGTTAGGTTTAATACGCGATGTAGTTATTGCCAATGTGATGGGCGCTGGAGCAATGGCGGATGTATTTATACTTGCTAATAAAATTCCTAATTTTTTACGTAGATTATTCGCGGAGGGAGCATTTGCTCAAGCTTTTGTACCTGTATTGAGTGAATTTCAACTTAAAGATGAGCAAGACGCGCTGATAAATGGTAAGAAAAATAATCACGAGCAAACCCGCTTATTAATCGCGCAGGTTTCAGGTACGCTAGGTGTTATTGTAAGTATTGTGACTTTGATTGGTATGATTGCATCACCAGTGATCGTCATGCTTTTTGGTACTGGCTGGTTTGTTGATTGGTTAAACGATGTGCCAGGTGGTGAGAAATTTAATTTAGCCAGTAACTTATTATCTATCACTTTCCCCTACTTATGGTTTATTAGTTTTGCTGCGCTAACCGGTGCAGTACTTAATACCATGGGACGATTTGCCGTTGCTGCTTTTACGCCTGTCCTGCTCAATATTGCTATTATCTTTATGGCTATTTTTGGAGCTCCCTACACTGAGAGCCCTGCTCATGCATTGGCTTGGGGGGTATTTTTAGGTGGATTAATACAGTTTCTCTTCCAAATTCCCTTTATGTACCGAGCAGGTATGTTGGTAAAGCCTAGATGGGCTTGGCATAGTAAAGGAGTTACTAAAATTCGAAAACTGATTGTGCCGGCACTATTTGGTGTTTCAGTAACACAAATTAATCTACTGCTTGATACTGTGATTGCCAGTTTTTTAATTACGGGTTCGATTAGTTGGCTGTATTTTGCTGATAGGTTACTCGAATTTCCTCTGGGTTTGTTTGGTATTGGTATTGCTACTGTGGTACTGCCGAGTTTGGCAAAGTTGCACAGTAAAAATAACCCTGCTGAGTTTAGTGCTACCTTAGATTGGGGGATTCGGGTTATTAGTCTTTTTGGCTGGCCAGCTTTAGCAGGATTAATGGTACTAGCGCAACCTATTATTATGGTGCTATTCATGCGGGGAGAGTTTGACCAACAAACGGTAATACAAGTCTCTATGGCACTATTTGCTTATCTGTCAGGCTTGTTAAGTTTTATGCTCATTAAAATACTAGCGCCAGGTTATTACGCACGTCAAGATACAAAAACACCAGTTAAAATAGGTATTATTGCAATGGTTGCCAATATGATATTTAACTTAATACTGGCGCCTTTTATAGGTTATGTCGGTCTTGCCTTAGCAACTACGTTATCGGCAACCCTTAATGCTTGGTTGTTATATCGAGGACTAAAACTACAAGGTGTTTATGAACTATCAATCGCAACGCTTATTTTTATTGGTAAATTAATGCTAAGTGCTGGTGTTATGGCATTGGTTGTTTATCAATTATCCAGTGATTTTGATGTTTGGTTAGCGATGAAATTCTTTGAACAAGTACAACAACTAACGCTATGTATTGTTTCTGGTATTGCTAGCTATCTGGTGATGATTATTTTGTTAGGCATACGTTTTAATGATTTTAAAGTGTTAAAAGAGGTAAAATAAGCGTAAAAAAGTGTTTGAGCTACTGATTATTAGCGCGCGCTGTTATATAATTTGTCGATTTATTTTAAACGAATGTCAAATTTGAGATTCGTCGGTGGCTTATCTGAGTCATTTAGCGTGATAGTCAAAGGTAGAATAATAGCTAATGCAGTTAGTTCGTGGTGTACATAATATTCGATTACAAGATCATGGTTGTGTATTAACTATTGGTAATTTTGATGGTGTGCACTTAGGGCATCAAAAAGTGATTAAAGCTTTAGTAAATAAAGCCAAAACATTAAATTGTGTGGCTGCAGTATTGGTTTTTGAACCACAACCACAAGAGCTTTTTTCACCAGAAACTGCACCTGCTCGGTTATGCAGATTACGTGATAAATACAATTTATTAGCGAAACTTGGCGTACAACGACTTATCTTTGTAAATTTTACTGTTAAATTTGCCAATCAAAGTGCGCAGCATTTTATAGAAAATTTATTAGTTAAAAAATTAGGAATAAAGCATCTTATTGTCGGTGATGACTTTCATTTTGGTAAGAATCGTACAGGTAACTTTTCTATGTTATGTCAGGCTGGAGAAAAGTATGGCTTCGACGTTTCAGATACCACTAGTTACAAAATGGCCGATTGCCGAATTAGTTCAACAGCTATTCGTCAAGCATTAGAACAAGACGATTTAGTCTCTGTTAAACAAATGTTAGGTAGAGAATATTCGATTATTGGTCGGGTATTTCACGGAGACAAGCGCGGACGACAATTAGGCTTTCCAACCGCTAATGTTTTACTTAAAAGACGAGTTTCACCGCTAAGTGGTGTTTTTGCTGTGTTGGTACAAACCAATAGTGGTGAATTTAAAGGTGTTGCAAATATTGGTGCTAGACCGACCATTAATGGTATTAGACAACAGCTAGAAGTACATATTTTTGATTTTGATGAAAACCTGTATGGACAATGTATTGAGGTGATAGTTAAGAAAAAACTACGCCCAGTAATAAAGTTTACCAGCCTTGAAGCGCTTACCGCGCAAATTTATCAAGATTGTGAACAAGCTAAACAGGTATTTGCCTAAGGTTATACTTGCACTTTATTTATAAAAATTAAAAATAATATATTCAATTTAACATAAGTTAACAGTTATAAACCTGGTTGATACTTATAACGTTTCGTTAAGGTTATCAGCCAACATAAACGGATAATGATTTAAATGAGTGATTACAAACAGACCCTGAACTTGCCAGCCACTTCTTTCGCTATGAAAGGTAATATGGCTAATCGTGAACCTAACATGCTCAAAGATTGGGCGGCTAAAGACCTTTATGGTAAAATTCGTGAAGCCAAAAAAGGTAAAAAGTCATTTATTCTTCATGATGGCCCTCCTTATGCCAATGGTAATATTCATTTAGGTCACGCCGTTAATAAAATATTAAAAGATATTATTGTTAAATCAAAAAACTTATCTGATTTCAATTCTCCTTTTGTCCCTGGTTGGGATTGTCACGGTTTACCGATTGAATTAATGGTTGAGAAAAAAGTAGGCAAGCCTGGTCATAAGATCAGCGCTAGCGACTTTCGTCAAAAATGTCGTGAATACGCGGCTAAACAAGTTAATGGTCAACGAGAAGATTTCAAACGTTTAGGTATTTTCGCTGATTGGGAGAAGCCGTACTTAACAATGGATTTTGGCACAGAAGCTAATATTATCCGTTCATTAGGCAAAATTGCTGAAAATGGTCACTTACATCAAGGTTTTAAACCTGTGCATTGGTGTACTGATTGTGGTTCATCTCTGGCTGAAGCTGAAGTTGAATATAAAGACAAACAATCACCTGCTATCGATGTGAAATTTGTTATTAGTGACGAAACCGTAGCTGATAAGTTCTCTCACCCAGAAGGCCATACAGGCGAAGGTGAGATTGGTATGGTTATTTGGACAACAACACCTTGGACACTTCCAGCTAACCGCGCGATAGCAGTGAATGCCGATGTTGAATACAC
>CAJWZC010000018.1 GCA_913049915.1 uncultured Colwellia sp. | reverse complement strand
CGAATACTTACCTTGGAAAGTTAGTGGCACGCGACCAGAACAGGTTTATTCCGTTACGTTGCTTACCGCTATGAACCACCAAATATGAACTATATTAATCTTCTTCTAGAACATGTGGCCCGGCGTAATTGTCAAAACGCGAATACTTACCTTGGAAAGTTAGTGGCACGCGACCAGAACAGGTTTATTCCGTTACGTTGCTTACCGCTATGAACCACCAAATATGAACTATATTAATCTTCTTCTAGAACATGTGGCCCGGCGTAATTGTCAAAACGCGAATACTTACCTTGGAAAGTTAGTGGCACGCGACCAATCGGTCCGTTACGTTGCTTACCAATGATAATCTCTGCCATGCCTTTAAATTCACTGTCATCGTTATAAACTTCATCACGATAAATAAACATTATTAAATCAGCATCCTGCTCAATCGAACCTGACTCACGTAAATCTGAGTTAATTGGGCGTTTATCCGAACGTTGCTCTAAGCCACGGTTTAACTGAGATAGTGCAACAACAGGCACTTTTAATTCTTTCGCTAAAGCTTTGAGTGAACGAGAAATTTCAGCAACCTCTAAGGTACGGTTGTCAGAAAATTGTGGTGCACGCATTAATTGTAAATAATCAATCATGATCATACTGATACCACCATGATCGCGATGAATTCTTCGCGCTCTTGAACGAACTTCTGTCGGCGTTAAACCCGCAGCATCATCAATGAACATTTTACCTTTTTCCATGAGTAAACCCATGGTTGAAGAAAGACGAGCCCAATCTTCATCTTCTAACTGACCGGTACGAATCTTGGTTTGATCGATGCGTCCTAAGGAAGCCAACATACGCATCATGATTTGATCGGCAGGCATCTCTAAACTGAAAATAAGCGCAGGATATTCTTGTGTCATCGCTGCATGCTCAGCCAAGTTCATTGCAAAGGTTGTTTTACCCATCGATGGACGTGCAGCAACAATGATCAAATCAGATTTTTGTAAACCAGCAGTCATTTTATCTAAATCAGCATAACCACTGGGTACACCAGTAACGCCCCCTGATGGTGTTGAACAAAGCTTTTCGATTCTATCAACAGTTTTTTCTAATACTGAATTAAGACTTTCTGGACCTTCATTTTTATTGGCACGTTTTTCAGCTATCGCAAACACTTTAGTTTCAGCAAAATCTAGTAAATCCGCACTACTTCGACCTTGGGTATCATAACCTGCTTCAGCAATTTCATTAGCCACACTGATCATTTCACGGGTTACCGCTCGTTCACGTACAATGTCGGCATAAGCGGTAATGTTTGCTGCACTTGGCGTGTTTTTCATCATCTCGGCGAGATAAACAAAACCGCCTGCATCATCAAGCTTTTGATCGTTTTCTAAAGCTTCAGAAAGAGTAATCAAATCAACAGGTTCACCTAATTCAATTAAGCTACCAATTGTTTCAAAAATAAGACGATGTGAGCGACTATAAAAATCAGCGGCAACGGCTTTCTCAGCAACGCGATCCCAGGTTTCATTATCAAGTAACAACCCACCAAGAACTGATTGCTCTGCTTCTAAAGAGTGTGGAGGTACTTTTAATTCATCAATTTGTTTATCGCGAATAAATTGCTGTTCTTTTGCAAATTTACGTGGCTTTTTGTCGGCCATTACCTTAACCCTACTCTGCTACATCACCATACTCGCGCTTGTTTTAATTTTTGCTTTGACTCTTGCTCTAAGCAAGGTAAAAAACACAGACGAGTATTTAAAAAAGGATTGCTAATGTAGCAGAATTTGCCCTTTGGGAATATAGGAGTTTATCCAAAAAAGAGCATTATGGATAAATAGATTACTTACTACTAACCTGCACGTTACCATTAACCATCGATACTCTAACTAAAGCACTACCGTTGATTGTTTAAAAGTTTAATTTAGCGCCTGGGCAATATTCATCATGCTCAGTTTTATCTTTAGTAATGTTGTTATCTATATCACCGAAAACACTTGATTTAAGGCTGAAATCAGTATTTATTGTCTGGGCTTTCTCATGTCTAGACGTTTAGACAGATGAATTCATGAACTCGACGGTAAGAACAGTTATCAATTTATAGACACAAAAAAAGCGCCAAAAGGCGCTTTTTTACGTTTATTGCAAGTTAATAAGAATTTACTTCTTACCCATTGCAGCAAAACGTTTGTTAAATTTATCAACACGACCACCGGTCTCAGCAGCTTTTTGCTTACCAGTATAGAATGGATGACAAGCAGAACATACGTCTAAGTGAAGGTCTTTACCTACAGTAGAACGAGTAGTGATCACATTACCACAAGAACAAGTTGCTTTGAAATCAACGTAATTAGGATGGATATCTTTTTTCATGGGAACCTCTATCTCTTTAAAGAGAAATTGGGCGCATCGCCACTTAGCCATTTACTTATTATTTACTTTAAAGAATACACCCTTCAAGAGTTCATTCTCTTAAGATAACCGAAATGCTAAGCACCATACGTAGTTAAAAATTAATGGGGGCGAATAATAAAGGATAGCCTAAATAACTGCAACATAAATCAGCTAAAACTGACTAAAACTGACTAAAAAAGGGCTTATTAGTGTTATTTAGAAAGAAAGCAGCATTGTTACTTGGCAGTATTGATTACAGCGGGCAAAATAGTACTAACTATTGCTAACCATACCTGCTGATTAAAAGTGCCTGAACAATACATTCAAGTTGCTATTCCTGTCCCTATGAGACAGCTATTTACTTATCAAGTACCTGAAACACTGAGTTTACCTAAGATTAAAGTCGGTGAGCGAATCGCGGTCCCTTTCGGTTCGCGCAAGGTTATTGGTATTGTTATCGACGCACAAGCTCAATGTAATTTCGACGTAAAAAAAGTTAAAAATATTGCTGGTCGTCTGAATGATAACTTTAATTTAAGTAAGTCACTGGTTAGTTTTTTACAATTATGCGCCCATTATTACCACCACCCCGTTGGTGATGTCTTCCAACAAGCTTTACCTATATTACTCAGAAAAATAGAAAATATAAGCTTAAGCCCCCCCATGGTATGGCAAGTGCAAACGCCAAATGAAGACAAAAAAAATATATTGGCTAAGCTAGTAAAGAAAGCAACAAAGCAATATGATCTTTATCAAATGATTCAAAGTCATCATGGTATTAGCTGGGTAGAGCTTCGTACTTTGGGTTATAGCAAAGCACAATTAAACGCTTTACATAGTAAAGATTTGATCATTGAAAAAGAGCAAGTAGTTAGCCAGTTTACTTGGCAAGATGACACGCTCAACCAAGCTGATAAGTTAGTACTTTCAAGTGAACAAGCTATTATCGTCAGCGCTATTAATAGCTCATTAGCAAGTTTCTCTTGTCATTTGATTGATGGCGTTACCGGTAGTGGTAAAACTGAAGTCTATTTGCAAGCCATGGAAGATGTACTTGCCAATAATCAACAAGTTTTAGTGATAGTACCGGAGATTGGTTTAACACCACAAACACTAAGCCGCTTCGAGCAACGTTTTAACGTACCTATTGCTCTGCATCATTCAGGATTAAATGATAAAGAACGTCTTACTACTTGGTTAAGCGCTCAACAGGGTTGTGCTGCAATTATCATTGGCACGCGATCGGCAATTTTTACACCTTTACATAACCTCGGTTTAATTATTATCGATGAAGAACATGACTCTTCATTAAAACAACAAGATAGTTTTCGCTACCATGGCCGAGATATGGCTATTCTTCGCGCTCGACAGCTTGATATTCCTATTGTTTTGGGTAGCGCGACGCCAAGCTTTGAGTCTTTACAAAATGCGTTATCAGGTAAATATAGCTACCACCAACTTCATAACCGTGCCGGTAAAAGTGTTAAAGCGAAAATTACGCTTATTGATATGAACCAACAGCAAGTTGAATTTGGCTTGTCTGGTACACTTAAGCATGAAATGAAAAAAACCTTAGCTCGCGGTGAGCAAGTATTATTATTTTTAAACAGACGAGGTTATGCACCAGCAATCAATTGCCAAGAGTGCCATTGGCTTGCTGATTGTCAACGTTGTGATAAACCTTACACTTTACACCAAAAACAACAATTACTGATTTGTCATCATTGTGGCAGTCAAAAGCGTATACCTCCTCAATGCCCAAGTTGTGGTAGTGTCCGTATAGCGCCATTAGGTCAAGGTACTGAGCAATTAGAATCTCGTTTAGAAGAGTTATTCCCTGACAGCTCTATTGTGCGTATAGATCGAGATAGTACTCGCAAAAAAGGGGAATTAGCAAAATTACTACAAGAAGTGAGTGATAAAAAACATCAACTACTGGTGGGTACCCAAATGCTTGCCAAAGGACATCATTTTCCCGATGTAACCTTAGTTGCGGTGCTTGATGTTGATGGTGCTTTATTCAGCTTTGATTTTCGTGCCAGTGAACAAATGGCCCAGCTTATGATTCAAGTAGCTGGACGTGCTGGACGTGCTAGTAAACCTGGCCAAGTATTAGTACAAAGTAGCTTTGTTGATCATCCTTTATTGCAAGATTTAGTACACAATGGCTATCACCATTTTGCTCACCAAGCACTGACTGAACGAAAACAGGCACGACTACCACCCTTTACTTTTCAAGCCTTGTTGCGGGCTGATGCAAATTATCCTTATTACCCAGAAAATTTTTTACGAGCACTAACTCAGCAACCACTAACTGGTTGTGAGTTTGCTGGACCAGTACCTGCAGCAATGGAGAAAAAAGCAGGTAAATTTAGGTATCACTTGATCATTCAAGCGAAATCACGAAAAGAATTGCACTACGGAATTTTACAGCTACTGGCATTGATACCCAAGAATGAGTGGCAAGGTAAAGTACGTTGGAGCTTAGATATCGATCCAATTGATTTAAACTGGTAATAAAAAAGCCGAAGGTAATCGTGTTTTTTCATGTTAGCTCGGTTACACTAGCTAAAATTTTTCCTTATCGACTCTCCCTATTTCATGGCTAATCAAGATTATGTTTCCCGCGCACCTGCAAAAAAGAAAACGAATAACCGTAATGGTAAAAAAACGGCTAAAAAAGCGCATAAAATCCCACTTAAATCAAAATTAGTCAGCCTGATACTTATCATTCTAATTTCTGGATTCGCTTATGGCTTATGGTCGTTAAAAACAGATCCAAGTACTAAAACGCCATTAGTTGAGTCTATTCAAACCACGACAGAAATAAAATCTAAAAACAAAGTGGACGAATTACCTGAATTACCTAAAGAAAAGTGGACTTATGTTAAAGATTTAGAAACTAAAGAGATTGAAGTAGGCGAATATGAGGTTAAAGAAAAAGGCCCATATAAGATGCAATGTGGCTCATTTAGAACAGCAAAACAAGCAGAGACTCTAAAAGCTAACATAGCCTTTTCAGGCCTTGAAGCCCAAGTAAAAAGTGTCGTTGGTAAAACAGGTACCTGGTATAAAGTTTTTTTAGGCCCATACCCTCGTAAACGCCTCGCAGAAAAAGATAAACATAAACTAAAACGTAATAATATTAATGGCTGTCAAATTTGGTTTTGGCAGTAACAATAACAACGCGATTAATATATTCTCCTCAATCCTTGAAAAAAACTATAAATACCCCAATTACATTAGCATTAAAGAATTCAGTTAAGATGAGGTTAATGTGACTACTATTGTTTCAGTAAGACGTAATGGCAAAGTGGCTATTGGTGGAGATGGTCAAGTATCACTTGGTAATACCGTAATGAAAGGCAATGCTCGTAAAGTTCGCCGTTTATACAATGGTAAAGTACTCGCTGGTTTTGCCGGTGGTACAGCCGATGCTTTTACTTTATTTGAGCGTTTTGAAAGTAAATTAGAGCAACACCAAGGGCATTTAACTAAAGCTGCGGTTGAGCTAGCTAAAGACTGGCGAAGTGATAGAGCCTTAAGAAAACTTGAAGCCTTATTAGCTGTTGCTGATGAAACAGCCTCTTTAATAATCACAGGTAATGGTGATGTTATTCAGCCTGAACACGATCTTATCGCTATTGGGAGTGGTGGTAACTTTGCCCAATCTGCGGCCACTGCCCTCTTAGAAAATACAGAATTAAGTGCTAAAGAAATAGTAGAAAAATCACTTACTATCGCTGGTAACATCTGTGTATTTACCAACCAAGAGCAAACTATAGACGAACTATAGTGCTAAGCTGAAATTGATTAACATGCGACCTAAGTATGAGTAAAAATCTCCTAAGGTGGCTACGAGGAATAAATAATGTCAGATATGACCCCACGTGAAATCGTTCATGAATTAGACAGCCATATTGTTGGCCAAAGTGACGCCAAACGCGCTGTTGCAATTGCCTTAAGAAATCGCTGGCGCAGAATGCAATTAGACAAGGGCTTGCGTAACGAAGTTACCCCTAAAAACATCCTAATGATAGGGCCAACAGGTGTTGGTAAGACTGAAATTGCTCGCCGCTTAGCCAAACTAGCCAATGCACCATTTATTAAAGTGGAAGCGACTAAGTTTACCGAAGTGGGCTATGTCGGTAAAGAAGTTGAAACTATCATTCGTGACCTTGCTGATATGGCAATAAAAATGGTCAAAGAAAATGAGATGGACCGCGTAAAACATCTTGCTGAAGAAGCGGCTGAAGAACGTATTTTAGATGTGCTTTTACCTCCTGCTCGTGACGGTTTTGGTAATGATGAAGCAAGCGATAATAGTAATACTCGTCAGGTTTTTCGTAAAAAATTACGTGAAGGTAAATTAGACGACAAAGAAGTTGAACTTGATTTAGCTGCACCTTCAGCGGGTGTTGAAATCATGGCACCTCCAGGTATGGAGGATATGACTTCTCAATTACAAAACATGTTCCAGAATATGTCCAGTGAGAAAACCAACAAGCGTAAACTTAAAATTAAAGATGCCCTTAAAGCGTTGCAAGAAGAAGAAGCCGCTAAGATTGTTAATAACGAGGACATTAAGCAAAAAGCTATTTATGCAGTAGAGCAAAATGGTATTGTCTTTATCGATGAAATTGACAAAATATGTAAGCGTGCTGAGAATTCAGGCGGTGGAGATGTTTCTCGTGAAGGCGTACAACGGGATTTACTACCTTTAGTTGAAGGCTCTACGGTTAGTACTAAACACGGTATGATTAAAACTGATCACATTTTGTTTATTGCCTCTGGCGCTTTTCAAATGTCAAAACCATCTGATCTCATTCCAGAGTTACAGGGACGTTTGCCAATTCGTGTTGAATTACAAGCATTAAAAGCTGATGATTTTGTTCGTATTTTAACTGAACCTTTTGCTTCGCTTACTGAACAATATATTGCATTACTGGCTACTGAAGGCGTTACTGTAGCCTTTACAGATGATGGCATTAAAGCTATAGCTGATGCAGCTTGGCAAGTTAATGAAACGACTGAGAACATAGGTGCTCGTCGTTTACATACTATGATGGAGCGTTTAGTAGAAGATTTATCATTTAATGCTGACCAACGAAGTGGTGAAGTAATTAGTATAGATAAGGCTTATGTTTCTAAAATACTAAGCGAAGTTGTTAAAGACGAAGATTTAAGTCGATTTATTCTTTAGTAGTCATATACTATAAATGTGATACTAACCGGGCTAGTTTATTAATCCGTTTGGTATTATCTCAGATAATTAAATAAAAGGTTAGAGGGTTCACTACCATGAAAATAGCCCGTTTTCTTATAGATAATACCCTAAACAATCTAACTATTGAGTTCTCTGCTGATGTAGCGATAGAAAACATACAACTTAGCTTTGAATATTTACGTATTAGCTCCCCAGCGAACTCAACTAAAAAATCAAAGACGAGTCAAGTTACTACTCATAAAAAAGATGTATTGTTAACCAATATTGAGAGCGTAGCAAAGCATGGTTATCGCTTTATTTTTGATGATGAGCATAGCGCTATCTATAGTGAAGCCTATGTCCAAACATTAGCACTGGAATATAAGATCCGTTGGCAGAATTACTTAAATGAATTAGAAACTAGTGGTCATTCCCGTGAAACCATGATTAATTTCAAACAGTTATAGCTAGCCAATTTAGTCGACTAAATATAATGACTTTATATTTTTAGCGCAATCAAAAAGATCCTAGTTCTAAAAGAATTAGGGTCTTTTTATTTATATCATTACTAGGGTCTGTCGATCTTTCGATATTTTTTGGGTATTTATACAAGGCAGAACCTTGGTAATATGGTTATTCAACATAAAAAGGTGATAACGCTGTAAAATGGCTAAAAAACGCTGTCCGAACGATTCGGCTAAAAGCGTTTTACTCTTTGTTGAGTAGTATTTGCTTAGAGTAACTAGGCTACATAATACCCGCCGCGATTAAAACGCTTTTATATCAAACAAAATTGAATAGTGGAAGATCAACAGACCCTAATATTAGCCTACACCATAATTTAAACCTTGAAGCGGCTCACTTCGGTGGTTAGCGTTGAGACAACTCTTCACTCATGTGCTCACTTTGTTTAGCTGAGTTACCAGATTGCTCTGCCACATCTCTGGTCATCACGACATGTTGATTAACTTCTGAGGCAACGGTACTTTGTTCTTGAATAGCAAATGAAAGTACTATTCATTTACATGATTAACGAAACATCTTACGCTATTTCATCGAGCATAGTACCAGCTGAACTAGCTTCCTCCGCACTTTCTTTTCCTTGATTACGGCATTGTGCCATTAATACTACAATCTCGTGAGTACGTTTTGCAATAGAGCAATGATGGTTTCAATTTCTTGAGTTGTGTCTTGAGTTCTACTCGCAAGCATTATAACTTCATCAGCAACAACAGCAAAACCTAATCATTACTAACCCACTCTAGCCACTTCAATAGCAGTATTTAAAGCGAGTAAGTTAGTTTCCACGAATAACATCATTAATAAATACAGATAAGCTACTTGAGGGAGCATACTTAAGTAGAACGGGTAGCAATGTAATCGATAACTTTTATTTAGCTTCTTTCCTTTCAAGATATCGTGCTAACTTATCTTCAGGCAGCGGTCTGCTAATATAATAACCTTGCACTGCATCACAACCTAAATGACGTAGTAAATTGAGTTGTTCTATTGTTTCAACACCCTCAGCTAAAACTCTTTTACCTAATCCATGTGAAAGTTCAATCATCGACTTAACAATAGTAAGATCTGAATCATTGCTTTCTACTTCTTGAATAAAGCTTCGGTCAATTTTTATTTTGTCTATCGGTAAGTCTCGTAAATAGGCCAAAGACGAATAACCTGTACCAAAGTCATCAATGGATACTTTAATACCCATACTTTGCAATTTTATAATACTATTCATTGCCATAGTAATATCAGTCATAACAACGTTTTCAGTAATCTCTAGTTCAATGTATTTAGAAGGAATACCATATTTTTGTAATAACATTTGCATATTAGTAACCAATTGCTCATCTTGAAATTCTACAGCAGTTATATTTACAGCAATGGCTACACGACGTTGATATAATTTAAACCAGCGCTCACTTGCTTGGCAGGCTTTGTCTAAAATATAGTTATCAAACTCATTATGCATACCTAAAGCTTCCAACTCAGATAAAAAATCACACGGTGAGAGCAAGCCTTTATCAGGGTGCTGCCAACGTACTAACGCTTCTACCCCTTCAAGCTTGTTAGTTAATAAGTTTAATTGTGGCTGGTAATGTAAAATGAATTCATCATTTTCTAATGCCAATCTTAACTGCTTTTCCATCAAGACTAAATGTCGACCTTGTGCTTGCATACCTTCTTCAAAAGCAACAGTTGATATATTATTAGTTTCTGCGTGATGCAACGCAAGGTTAGCTTTTTGTAGTAAATCTTCTGATTTATCAGCATCATCTGGATAAAAGCAATAGCCGACACTAGCTTGAATTGTTATTTCTTGCTGCTCATAGTGGAAACCGCGCTCAATAAGTTGATGAAGATGGTCTACTGCTCGTTCGACATGCGATAGCTGTTCAAATTCGATGACAAACATAAATGAGTCTCCACTTAAACGACCTACCGCTTGTGGTATAAATACACTATTATTTAGACGACTGGCCATTTCTCCAAGGATAAAGTCTCCTATTTTTAAGCCATAAGTGTCATTGATAAATTTAAACTGCTTTATATCTATTAAAAAAATCACCAGTTTTACCTGACTCTTATTTATATTATTTGTTTGTGTCAGTTCGAGCATTTTATCTGACAATTTCGCCATCACTTGTTCACGATTAAGTGCCCCCGTTAATGAATCATGCTTACCAAGGTATTGTGCTCTATTTATAGCATTTAAAGCGACAAACCTTTCAGCTCCTTGCATCCAAATAAGTAAAGTAAAGCCAAGGATACTATGTGCGGCAACATCAAAATACAACAAGAATACCTCTATTTGACGGAACCAGGGCTCGGTTAAAGCCACAATTGAAATAAAAGAGTAAATTAAATAGCGTAAGCCAAAAACAGCTGAAAAATACATTAAGACTTTACTTGAAAAGTAGTTTTTTTTATCAAATAAAATGAAGCCAGCTAAAGAAAGAAGTACGCAACCAAAGATAAAACTCGGAAAACTAACCGTTAAATAAAAATGGTTAAATACCTGATTAGAATCAAAAGCAAAAAATACTGTTGTGACAAAACTCAGCCCGACAATTAAAGCCACCACCCCCCTTAATACATTCTTAGGAACTTCCTTATTCTTTTTTGCATTAAAAACGCCACAACCAAGGAACACCAAAAATGAATATTGACAAATCTGGAGTAATAATCCTGCTAGAATCAGCCAATAATCACCTGAAAGGTGACTACTCGAATACGGTACAACGGATTTTATAAAATAACTAAAACATAATGCCCCAATACTCACTAACCAATATTTAATATATTTACGAAAAAACGTACGATAATAAGTATAAAAAATAAATAAAAGAACCGAAAAAACAACAGCTTGTGTAAAAAACAAAGAAGTTCGGGGTGTTATGTATTCGATCATAATACAACTTTAATCATAGCTATTAATATACCTTTTTAACGAATATGCTTTTAAAGTGTTTCTGTGTAACCACTGGATCTTTAGTACTATTAAAAAGGCTTTTATCTTTAAATTCAAGTAATACCAGTAAAATATATAATAGATTTTATTTTATTATCTAAAACCTATAGTGATAAAGCCCTTTATTCTCAAGAGAAGTAGAACTCTTATGCATTATAACACCTCTGAAATAGTTGTTTTATACACATTTAATTGATGTTTTCGATCTGGTTTTTATCATTATGGTAGACGTAGCTCATTTTACGGAAAAATTATTACGTTAAAATGATTTAAAAATTGAGACTTGATCAATAAATTCGTCAAAACAGATGGCACTGGTAAAGTATTTGTCATTGAGGATGTCAGATTGATACGACGAGCGCTTATTAATATAAGTATTGAACAATGTGCTACAAATAAAGGCAGGAAAGAATAGTTGGTTATGGAAAGACTGAATGCATTAGCAAAGTGTAGACCTCAGTATCTAAGCACACATGACAATTCTTGTTAGGGCAAGGGAGTAAATTATTGGAGAAACCGATGTTGCTCTTAATTTTGCAGAGATTATCTTTCTACCTGATGACCATATCTATACTGATAATGTGAATATTATCCTGTCAGAAGAAGCTCTCGATATTAAATAATACCCTTTAAATTAAACTCTAATCTTATAGCTCGATGAAGTAATAGTAGGCTAATCGAATTGAGAGCAATACTGACCTGCAGTATTTTCTACCTAAGGTTTAATATATCGAAGGTCGTGCTTCAGGAGGTATTGATTCAGGATGCTGTAAGTACCATTTTTCTAACCATATTTCGATTTCATCAGGTACTACACCTGGATGAATAATATCACCTTGAATTAGCTTTCCACCCATGGCTATATAAGCTTCTGAAGCTTCATGCCTATCAATGTGCGTGCCAATAAGTGGGATTTTCATACTTCGAGTCAACGTAACAAGTGCATTTGTTATTGCTTTATCAACTCGATTACTACTATCGTTAGTTAATTGCTGGCAATTGATTTTAAGTTGATGAATTGCCATTTTCCTTACATAACGTAATGATTCATAACTACCTGAAAAGTTAGTGATAGAAATATTTATATCAAATGATTTAAGCTGATCAATAATTACTTTGACTCTATTACTCGCACTAAGCATTACTTTTTCACTCAGTTCAATCATTAAATATTTACCTGAAATATTATATTTTTGTAATTGTTGTTCGATAAAGTCAACCAGATCTACTTCAAACAAACTTGCACTCGACAACGTTACAGATATGCGTTGATATACTCCAATTTCATGTAAACTATTAAGAGTTAAAAATGCGACTGTCAACATCTGTTTTGTCAATAAATATAACTCGCCACTATGTTCAGCAAGATAAGAAAAGTCAAACAACTCTACTGGTTTCGTCAACTCATTTTCATACCAATTAACCCTTAATTGGAAACCTATAACGTTGTGATTATTAATATTTACTTGAGGTTGTAGATAGTAGAATAACTTATCTTCTTTAATATCATGACGTAGCGCCTCTATACGGGCCAACTCACTTTGGTTATATAAAACACTACTTTTATCAAAATAATTAATTTGTTGTTGTGTCTTTGAAGCGTGAAGTAAAGCATCACCTGCATGGGCGATAATTTCATCAAAGTTATCACCATGTACACCCGAAATTGCGATACCAAAAACAAGTTCAAAATTTAAAGAAAAGCTCTTAAAACTCATAGCATCAGGCACAGCATCAGCTAATTGATGACATACCTCATCAAGCATAATCTCATCATCAAAACGACTATCCGTTAAATTATATATCACCAAAAACTGTAAGCTTTGCAAACGGGCAATACGGACAGGCTCTGGACTAAAGCCAAAGCTTAATAAACTTGTATTATCCGATATTTTTTGTTGTAAACAGTACGCAAGCTGCAATAATAATAAGTCAGAATTATGATGACCCAGTAAACTATTTACCTGTTGAAAATTAACTGGCTTAAAAACTACGGCAGCATAACGTTGTCCAGTATCAGACTTAATAGCAGCTTCAAAAGTTTTTTGAGCTTGCTGTGCTGTTGGTAAATTTGTTGCAGGGTCATGGGTATAAGAAAATAAATCTTCAGCACTAATAATGTCAGTATTAGTCTTTAAAGCAGTTGGGCTGAGTGATTTTTGAATAAATAACAGAGAAACTACAGTCGTGGTAACAACCGTTACAAGATAACCAATAATAGCGGCCAAACTAAACGGAAAACTTTCACTATAATGTTTGGCAAACAGTGTAGATAGACCAACAATAAGCATAATAAATAATAAAATGTACTTGGCGTTAAAACGATTCATATATATCCCCATCCTAGGAAATCTAATCAAAGTAATAGCCTAGCCTAATAAAAATACGTGCTTTTGTACAGATATAACAAATTATGAAGCTGTTATCTTAGGAGTTACAATTACTTTTCTTAATTTCAATAGGTAGATCAGCGTTATTCTTATCATCATCCATAGTTAGTAGGGCATCAACTAAAAAAAGAAACCCATTGAGGTTATCACTAGACCAATAACGTTTTAATTTTTTATCACTTGTTACAATCAATGCTACAAATTTTTTATAAGCCGAGCTATCCTGATTTTCAAAACATTTTTGGCTAACCAATTTGAGTCTACCTTTCCCTTTCAAACACTCTCTAAAAATGATGCTATAATTGTTAATTAATGGACTGATTAATTCTGTGTGTAATGCAATTTTCTCGTTAAAGCTTTCTTTAGCATACACTTTTAAACGTTGTAATTTTGCTTTAGAGAACTCCTGTTCTCGCGTGGCGACAAGTGTAATAGACTCCACTAATAATTTATTTTCCTTCAGGGTAAGCAAACTTTCACGTTGCTGACTTATTAGTTGTCTTTGCAGATTTTCTGCACGAAAAAAGAAGTAGATACTGATGATGACAAAAACAACTGTTACAACTACAACAAAAAACATTAAATTACCTTAGACTGGTTAACTTTTTTAATATTAACAGATTCAGCAATGCGGGCCAAAAATAGATATGGATCGATATCTTTAAAACTAGGTGTATTTAACGAGTATTTCATCGTTACTGAAAAATCGCCCAGAGTGACAAAGGCTCTGGTATTTATAGCTTGCACCAGATTATCGAGCTTTATACTAGTTTCTTGACTACGTTGGTGCTCAAATAATAACAAATACTCTCCTTCATTTAACAAGCCCGCATAATCAAATTCAGTGATGTGATCATTAATAAGACTAGCGATTTCTTTAGTCACCTCAGTAATACTTTTTTTATTGAGGTGAAAAGAGAGCTCCTGAAGATTATCTATAATAAGATAACCGACATTGAGAGGGTAGTTAAATTTCCTTGCCTTGTGAAAGACTAATTGATAATTACACTTTGTTTGAATGGGCGTAGCTATAACATAAGTTGGCTTTTCAATTTCCTCATAGGCCAGCTTCATTTTCTGTGCTCTTAGTCTCAAAAAGAAGCCCACTAAGGTGAGTAGTAAGACAAAGACTAATACCGACAAACTTATGATGATGACTCGTTGTTTTTTATACTTTCCAACAAAGCTAACTGATAACTCACTGGTTTCCGCCAATTTAACTATTAACCTTTTTGATTCTTCAATGGGTTCAATTTGGGTTACCTGACTTAAAAATAGCTGAGAGAGGCTTGGTGCTATAAGGGAAGCTTTTTTCTTATGATTGATCTTATCAAGTAATACTTGACTATATTTTTCGCGCCAACGATACGCTAATTGATAATTATTTTGCGCGAAGTGCATTTCAGCAACCATTCGATAAAACCCTGAAAAATCTAATGAAATATCCTTACCATCAAGAAGCTGTACTATTCCTGTCAATAAAGTATAACCTTCAGTTATTTTTTTAATACCTAGCTTCGCTTTTACTAAAGCCACAGAACTTTCTATACGATCAGCAAGCATATTATGTTGCTTATATATATCAATTGCTTGCTGTAATGGCACAATTGCTTCATGAAATTGATCTTGTGCTATTAGAACTATACCTAACCATTTATCTGCGTAAGCAACATGAATAGAAGCCCCTTTATTTTCAGCATATTTTTTAGACTCCCAAAAGGCATTATATGCATCATCAAAACGTTGCAAGTAAAAATAAGCACATCCTAAGTATAAATAAGTTTGAGCAACATTTCTTTTTCGTCCCATCTCAACACTTAATTTTAATATATTTAATTGCATTATTCTTGATGTTTGAAAATCACCTAAATGATGATAAGCCAAAGCTAAAGTCGTTAATAAATCAATATGCTCTGTCAATTCACTTTTGCTGATACCCTGCTCAACTTTCTGTAAATCAGCTAAAGCCCGTTGGTGCATTCCTAACATTGCAAAAGCGACGCTGCGATAACTCAGCGAAAGTAATTGATATTTAATACTACCTGACAGCTCACTATTTTTTACCGCTATTTGAGTCAGTTCAAGCAATTTCTGATGTTGCTTTCTGGCAACATATACATCGGCTAATTTCAGTAATAATGCTAATTGAATTTTTTTATCTAAACTATTAGCTGTTAAACCTTTTTGAGAAAATTCTAAAACGTTATTGATATCTCCTTGATTACTAGCACCCCTTGCAGAGAGTAAATAAACTTTGGCGAGAATATCATTTGAGTAATATTCCCTATTATTCAGTATTTTTTCTAACAGAGATTTAACCGTCTCAATATCAACTATTTCATCATTTACTTTTAATAATTCTTCTACTTGATTACTAAGTACGGCTTGCTCAGAGGATAACTGTGCCATAGAGGTACTCACTACAAGAAGAGACAATAAATACACTTTAAAAGTAAATTTTATCAACTGAAACAACCGTTTTTTCATCATATTAATACCGTTAGTTATTGAATAAAATACAATTGAACATTACTCATTACTGTATTGACCTTCCAAAAGATAAACAAAAAATAGTATTTTTTGTTTACATTTATCAAATTCATCCTATAATATTGTTAGCTAAGCTTTATAGCTTGCTAAGGGCAAATCTAGTGAAAATTAGAGACGCAAAGTTACCGGTCTAAAGGGAAACCTATGATAGCGGGACTGCCAAGTTTAGATATAGTGGGGGCTTATCTTAATTCGATAATTCACTATCTGTTTCTTCCGTTTTCTTTGCGTCGCCCCTCCCTTTTTTATTTACTGATTTACTTACTTCTTAAAAGCACTCATCATTATTTATATCACTAACGTCTAAAACAGTATTTATGTACCCGACACTTTCTAAAATAAGTTACAGCGCTTGTTTCAATTTATTATGAAGAGTTTTCTTCTTACTAATATAATGCATTATTATTCTATCTAACATAGATAATGGCATTGAGCCGCGTTTCAACAATTCATCATGAAAGTCTCGTAAATCAAAGTCCCCACCTAAAGTTTTTTCCGCCTCTTTTCGTAAACGCTTAATCGTTAACTCACCTACTTTGTAAGATAAAGCTTGTCCCGGCCATGAGATATAACGATCTATTTCCGTTTTTACATTATGAAGTGACAATGCGGTGTTACTCGCTAAAAAATCTATTGCTTTAGCACGACTCCACCCTTGGGTATGTATTCCTGTATCGACAACTAAGCGACAAGCTCGCCACATTTCATAGGTCAAACGACCAAAGTCATGGTAAGGGTCCTCATACATACCTGCCTCTATTCCTAGATATTCAGAATACAAGCCCCAACCTTCACCAAAAGCAGATATGTAGGTTCTATTTCTAAACTTTGCTACATCCTTCATCTCTTTGGCTAACGATATTTGTAAGTGATGGCCAGGTACAGCTTCATGAAGTGTCAGGGCCGTTAAGACATAAAGTGGTCGACGATCTAATCTATAAGTATTGACCCAATAATTTCCTGGTTGGTCATCTCGTGATGAACCTGCATATCGTCCCGTTGTATATTTACGCGCTATATTAGCAGGTACAGCCATTACACCATAGGGTGTTCTGGGTAACGTCTTAAATAGAGTAGGTAATTTGGCGTCCATCTTTTTAGCAATAAAGGATGCTTCTTTTAATAGTTCTGTGGGTGTAGAAGCATAAAATTGAGGATCGGTACGTAAAAATTGTACAAAATCACTGAAGCTACCATCAAAACTTACTTGCTTAATAATTTTGTCCATTTCGGCTCGTATACGCTTTACTTCAGTGTATCCCTGTTGGTGAACTTGTATTGCCGTTAAGGGTAACGTGGTATAATGTCTTAGCCTATTTTGATAGTATCTTTTACCATTAGGAAGAGAACTAGCGGCAATATTATCACGAGCATTTGGCTTATATTCATTCACCATAAAGTCATAATAGCTATGATATGCGGGCATAACTTTAGTAGTTAAAATATGCTTAGCTTGTCGCTGTAACTCACCTTTCTCAGTCGGCGTAATAAAAGCTGACATTTTTCTAAACGGTAAATAATAAGAACTTTCTGTAACATTCTCTTTTATATATGCAGTAATAGATTTTTCAAATCCCTCAAGCACTATTTTCGGCTGACTAATACCACTGGCAAGTCCTAACTTCATCCAATGAGTTTGTTGGTCAAAATATCGAGGAAGAGCTGATAGACGTGCTAGGTAATCTTGATAATCTGTATAGGTTTTAAAATCGACTTGCTTTGAAATATTTGCTATCCAAACATGAAAGCCTGACTCTGCAGTGAGTGGCATGTAGTGTTCTTTATTGGTATAACTATCTAACTGATTTTTTAAGCTGTAACTAAGTACCGATAAGTTAATCTGATTCTCTTGTGTTAACTTTTCAATATCTATTGCGATTAACTGCTGATAAATAACCAAACCTTGCTGGTACTTAACGAGTAGAGAATTAGCCGAAAAATCTGGTAACTTAGCGTTATTACTATCAATATTAGGCTGATTGAAAGGACTTGATTTGAGATAAAATTGCTCATGAACTTTGATAATACTGGCTAATTGTTGGTCAGAATTAATACTATTATCTACTAAGTTATTGGCATAACTATAATTTATCTGGACGATATTAATCAGTAAAAACACTAGGTAAGTGATTATATTTTTCATTGAATATACTCAAAAATAAAAAGGATACCATAATAACTATTTATCTATCTTCATGACGTAAATAATTTGTACCTTCATTGTTAATCCACTTCAAATAAAGCGGGGTTCAAATTATAATTTGAAGAAGAGCTCTCTATATACTTTTAACTCAGCGATTGACTCTTTAATATCATCTAAAGCTAAATGGGCACCTGTTTTAACTACCACATCTAATACTTCAGGTTTCCAACGTCTCGCCAGCTCTTTTATCGTACTTACATCGATATTACGATAATGAAAATGATTTTCAAAATCAGGCATATACTTATTAATAAAACGTCTGTCTTGGCCAATACTATTACCACACATAGGTGATTTACCCTGAGGTACCCATTGTTGTATAAAAACGAGACTTTGCTCAGTTGCTTGAGCCAAACTAATCTTGCTGTCTCGGCAACGTTTAGTTAAACCTGAGTTACCATGATGTTCAATACACCATTCACTCATATTATCTAACACATCATCTTTTTGATTAATGGCAAATATTGGCCCTTGCGCTAAGGTATTTAAATTGCTGTCGGTTATAATGATAGCAATCTCTAAAATCACATCGTGCGCTGGCTCTAACCCTGTCATTTCCAAATCAAGCCAAATTAAATTATTATCATTACTCGCCATAAACTTCCCTTAAAAAAAATGCATAAACATTAGTATATAATTGTTAGTATAATACGCCACAACCAAGTCGGGTCAAATTAAATGTTGGATCAAATTAAATCGTATGAATATGTCTCTTGTCTAAAGTAAAAAAACTGACCAAAGGTCAGCAAAGGCGCATTAAGGCCAATCATGATAATAGATTGCATGGTAAAACCACCAAAAACAAAGATAAAGTGCAATGGGAAGATGACGACTTAGGCGCTCCTCAACAAGGCGTTATTATTAGTCGATTTGGTCAACATGCCGATGTCGAAAGCAACCTTGGTGATATATACCGTTGTAATTTACGCCGTTCTATTAGCTCACTTGTCTGTGGAGACAAAGTACTTTGGCGTCTTGGCAGAGAAACTCAGCATAGTATCACTGGCATAATAGAGGCCGTTCATGAACGTGACTCTGTACTAAGTCGTCCAGATGTTTATGATGGTGTTAAGCCTATCGCAGCAAATATCAGTCAAATTCTCATTGTTTCTTCTGTGTTACCTGTTTTTAATAGCGATATTATTGACCGTTACCTAGTGGCTGCTGAGCAAACCGGTATTACGCCAGTTATTGTACTCAATAAAACTGATTTATTAGACAGTATTAGTACTGACGAACAAGAGGAAATAGCAAAACAACTAAAAATTTATAAAGATATTGGCTATCAAGTACTTTATGCGAGCAGTAAATCCCGTGATGGTATAAGTAAACTAAAAATGCAGCTTACACAGCATACTAGTATATTTGTTGGTCAATCAGGTGTTGGTAAATCAACCTTAGTGAATGCCCTTATGCCAGATTTAGGGATATTAACCAAAGAAGTCTCAGATAACTCTGGTTTAGGGCAACACACTACTACCGTGGCACGTTTATACCACTTTAATGAAGGTGGTGATTTAATTGACTCACCTGGTATTCGCGAATTTGGTTTATGGCATTTAACGCCAGAACAAGTTTGTCATGGCTTTGTTGAGTTCTCTGAATTCCTTGGTTTGTGCAAATTTAGAGATTGTAAACATCAAACAGACCCAGGCTGTGCCCTAATAGCTGCAGAAGAAAAGCAAGAGATTAACCCTGCTCGCTTAGCAAGTTTTCAGCGTATATTAGCTAGCCTCAATGATAATAAATTAACCTCACGTTTTAATAATTAAGGAAAAATGAGTGTCTTCACAAAATAATCTTAGTGATAAAATTAAAATCACCTTGCAGTACATCATGCCTAAACATGCTATTTCACGTTTAGTTGGTAAATTAGCGGAAGCAAAAATGGGTTGGTTAACTACTAAGCTTATCAAGCTTTTTATTGACTCTTATGGTATCAATATGAGCGAAGCTAAGCTTAAAAAAGCTAGTGACTTTGACACCTTTAATAACTTTTTCACCCGTGAATTAGAAGAAGGTGCTCGAACGATTCATGTTGATGATAATACTATATGTTATCCAGTAGATGGCGCTATTAGCCAACAGGGTGACATTATCGACGGTCAACTGATTCAAGCAAAAGGTTTTAACTACAGTTTAAGTTCTTTACTCGGTGGTGATGAAAAAACAGCAGCACCTTTTCAAGGTGGAAAGTTCTCTTGTATCTACTTAGCACCGAAAGATTATCACCGTATTCATATGCCGATGGCCGCAACATTACGTGAGATGATTTATATTCCAGGTGAACTATTTTCAGTCAACCCACTTACCGCTGAAAATGTACCCGATCTTTTTGCTCGAAATGAACGTGTAGTTGCCATTTTTGATACTAAAATGGGCGAGCTTGCCATGGTATTAGTCGGTGCAACAATCGTTGCCAGCATAGAAACAACTTGGGCAGGTACGATTACGCCTCCGGCAGGTAAAGATATATTCCGATGGCAGTACCCTGAAGGAGGATCCGATGCAATTACCTTTAATAAAGGCGATGAAATGGGCCGCTTTAAGCTAGGTTCAACCGTAGTTAGTACTTTCGCACCTAAGATGATCAGTGAATTTGCAGAGGATGCTGGACCAGGTACTGTTACTCGCCTTGGTGAGCTTTATGCAACATTAGATAAAAAATAATTAACTAAAATAAGCAGCAAACAAAACGGTTGCTCATTTAGTGTACTCGATATAAGCTAAGGCTAAATACGACCGTATTCGTATTTAGCCTCTAACTTATAAAACTATCTAATAAGGATATGTACATGGCGCATGAACATTCTGTAGTCAAACCCACAGAAGCCGAGTTAACACTACTTAATGTGCTCTGGAAGATGGGCCCTGCAACGGTAAGACAAATTCACGATGTCGTAAGTATTACCCAAAAGACTGGCTATACTACCGTATTAAAAATACTTCAAATCATGCATGAAAAATCGCTAGTCATACGCGATGAAAGTAATCGTGCCCATATTTATGCTACAGCAAACAGCCAAACACAAACGCAGTCCTCCTTGATTAAAGACTTAATAACTAAAGCGTTTGGTGGCTCTACCTCAAAGCTAGTGATGCGTGCTATCGATGATTCAACTAGCGATGAAGAAATTAATGATATTCGCCAATTATTAAACTCTCTAGATAATAAATAATATAATTAACTTTAACTATGTTTGAACAATTATTTAACAGTCCTTTTTTATATAGCTTATCGCTAACCCTAGTGCATTTTTTATGGCAAGGTTTGCTGGTGGCGCTTGTCTTAAAGTCTTTGTTATCTATAGTTGATAAAAATAAATCAAAATTACGATATACCTTAGCTACCTTAGCAATGTTAGCAAACGGCATACTCGCTGTACTAACCTATACTATGGTCTATCCTGACACAAGTTCAGTTATGGATAGTAACCTCAGCCCTATCCCACTGACGAGTTTAGTTAATGAGTTAACCCAGCAAAACGCATTATTCACTTATCAGGAATTACTGCCCTCGATATTAGCCCATTCATTGCCTTATCTTTCATTATTTTGGTTAGCTACGATTAGTATCCTTACTAGTAAGCTACTTATTGAGATTATTAACGTAAATAATTTGCCCAGGCATTCGAGTATTTCTCCATCTTCAGCACTATCTGCACGTTTTGATGAATTAGCTAAACAAATAATGTTAACTCATACGCCAAAATTACTTATTTCTTTAAAGACTGAAGTACCTATGGCTATAGGGTGGTTAAAACCAGTTGTGTTAATACCTGCGACTATGGTAACAGGGTTAAACTCTGCTCAACTTGAAATGCTTATTCTGCACGAACTTGCACATATACGTCGTCATGATTATTTAGTTAACTTTTTTCAAATACTCATTGAATTGCTCTTTTTCTTTCATCCAAGTGTTCATTGGATCGGCAAGCAAATGCGTAACGAGCGTGAATATTGTAGTGATGATATTGCCGTAGAACATTGTGGCGATGCAATTGCCTATGCTCACACGTTGACTGATACCGCTTCTTTATGTTCAAAAGGTCACTTCCATACTATACCAACCATGGCTATGGCGGCATCAGGTGGTGATTTAAAAACGAGAGTACTTCGACTTGTTGACCATCACTGTGCGCCAACGAACAATACCAGTAAGTTACTCGCAGCAATGAGTTTAGTTTTAACGCTAACATTATTAAGTATTAATCAATTGCTAAGTATTAATCAATTGCTAAGTATTAATCAATTACTAACAATGCCTTTTGCACAACAGCTAAATAATCAATTCCCATGGCAAGACACTTTTAATAAAAATGTGATGAGTACAAAAGTTTCAGCTATGGGCTTAAATAAAGCCGATGCAACGAGACAAAGTAGCCCACTCAAAAATGACTCTATAGCTCAACAGCTATTAGCTCGTCAAAATACGATGCATCAGAGCTTATTTGTAGAAAAACATTATGCTCAGGACATACCAGATTACTTACTAGAAGAGTATATTGCAGTAACGACAGCGATTATCACGCCTTTAACGCTCAGTAACAGTCAACGTTTCACTGAAGCCACAAAAGAAATAGCGCTGTATAGACAACCAGCAGCAACTGTTGATAAAAAGCAGATGACTAATATAAGTAAAGTTAAGTATAAAAAAGAACTGACTAGCTTAGCTGAAAGCATGAATAATACAAACAAAAAAACCGATGTATTTACACCTGTAATTAATGCGTCAATTGAAGCTAAAATAAGTTTATCCTCAAACACTAAAAAGAAAAACCCAACAGTTATAGCAACACAAGCTCCAGTAATATTACCATCAATAAAAGCAGAAACGCTCAATATTGAAACAGTATTATATAAACTTTCTCAAGACGAGAATAAGCAACTCTCACTCGCGTTAGATAAAGGTTTAAATATAAAAGAAGCTCCTTATCGCCAACTAAAATATCGTCAAGAAATTAATGATTTGTCTATGCAAGATAACCTTTATCAGTCTTCATATAACATTAGAAATATAGAAAATCAGCCGTTAGAAGTGACGAACCAAAGAGTAAAGTTGACGCAACCCGTATTACAAATACCCAGCACATTAGAAGCTAAATTACTGAATTCCATTAATCCAATCTACCCAAGTCTTGCAAAACGCAGAGGAATAGAGATGGAAGTAAAGGTAGACTTCATTATAGATAAAGACGGTAAAGTAAAAAATATTAATTTCGCCCAGCAAAGTAAGCTTATTTATTTCAAATCAGCTATTCGATCAGCTATTCGAAAATGGCGATTTAGTCCTGCGACAAAAAATAACCGCAAGGTTGAAAGTAAAATGACAAAAATATTCTCTTTTAGCTTACATGCCTAATAGTCACTAAATACTTAACTTCTAACTGAACTATGTACAAATCACCTTAAGGTGATTTGCTATTCAAGGGGATATTTTTGAGTAAATGCCATCAATTTAATCAAGAAGAAAATATCAATAACAAACACTCCAGTAAAGTTACTTCATTTTGGCAACAAGGCGATTTTGACTCATTCTTTGGCATTGATGGAGTAGACATTCATTATGCACAGTTTATTCAAAAAAAACATAAAGCTCCAACAATAGTTGTTGTACCTGGTCGCTGTGAAAGTTACTTAAAATATCAGGAATTAACCTTTGATTTATACCATCAAGGTTATAATATCTTTGTTATTGATCACCGAGGCCAAGGGTTATCAGGACGGCTACTTACCAACATAAACAAAGGTTATGTCACCAAATTTCAAGATTATGTTGATGATTTACAGTATTTTATTAAAGAGATAGTTACGCAACAAATCTCCGGTAAACCATACCTATTAGCACATTCAATGGGTGGAACTATTGCAACTCGATTTATGCAAGATTTCCCCAATGCAATTAAAGCAGCAGTAATCTCATCACCTATGTTGGGCTTTAATTCTGCTTTGGTACCAAAAAGTATAGCTAAACTACTCGTAGCCATTAAGTACCAGCTAAATAAACTTGTCAGTAAAACACCTTGGTATTTTATCGGGCAAAAGGGCTATTCACCAGTTAATTTTACTAAGAATAATCTTACTCACTCCTCGCAACGTTACCAACACTTTGTCAATTTATATAAAGATAACAAAATCATCCAACTTGGTGGAGTTACTACTCACTGGTTAGCACAAAGTATTGAAGCCCAAAAAATCATCTTCACTAAGATATCTCAACTTAAAACCCCTATATTATTACTTCAAGCTGGTAGTGATAAAGTAGTTTGCCAACAAGCCCAAAATGATTTTTGCCAACAATTACATGTATTACAACCGCAGTCTTGTCCAAACGGTATTCCTAGTAGAATTGAACAAGCCTACCATGAGTTGTTTTTTGAAACCGATAATTATAGAAACCAAGCAATTTTTCAAAGCCTTAACTGGTTTAAAAAGTATAACTAATATTTCACTATCTAATAACTTATTTTAACTGGGCATTTTGCACGACTGAAGTAGGATCTTGGTGAATAAAGACCTCACAAGGGGCTAGAGCATTACAAATTCTTGCCTCAATCTCGTCACCTATACTATGTGCCTCCAATAGCGATAAGTCGTCACTTAGCTCTAAATGAAATTGAATAAATTTCTGCACTCCTGATTGTCGGGTACGTAACTCATGAATACCAATGGCTTGATTATGTGTTAAAACAATAGTTCTAATTTGGGCTAACTCTTCATCACTCAACTCACTATCCATTAATTGCGAAACACTTTGTACCATTATTTGACCTGCACCAAACACTAGGTATAAGGCAACCAAGATAGTAAAAACTCCATCTGCTTGTAACCATATTCCCTGACTCAAAATAATTGCCGCTAAAACACCTAAATTTAGGAATATATCAGACTGGTAATGTAATGCGTCCCCACTGATAATAATTGAGCCTGTACGTTTTATTACGTACCTCTGAAAAACCACTAAAATAAGTGTTAAGATAAGAGAAATGATTGTTACCCAAATAGCCACTTCACTCTGTACTATTACTTGCGGATTAAGCACCCGAGATATACCATTAAAAATAAGTATAATGGCAGAACCAAGCACAAAAGAGGCTTGCACCAATCCAGCTAAACTTTCAGCTTTACCGTGGCCAAAACTGTGCTCTTTATCCGCTGGAGCTAAAGCAAAGCGTAAAATAACTATACTCATGATTGAAGCAAATAAATCTAAAATAGAGTCAGTGGTCGAAGCAAGCATGGCACTAGAGTCTGTTACCAACCAAGCATACAGTTTGATTACCACTAAGATTAAAGCGGTAGAGGTCGAAAATATAGCCGCTAAACGTACCCAAAATGCATAATCGTCTGTTGAGTTTTTTGTAGCCATGCCGAATCCTTGGAGAAAAATTAAGAACTGAAAGTTATTATTAGTTATAGCCGTTACCATTCAATATGTATGTTTGAGCGTGCACTTTAATTGGTAAGAGGTATATAATAACAAAAATTTTATCACATGATGATTGTTATGCTAGATGTTGTTCTTTTCCAACCACAAATTCCACCAAATACTGGTAATATAATTCGCTTATGCGCAAACTCAGGTTTTCGCTTGCACTTAATAGAACCATTAGGTTTTGATTTAGAGGATAAAAAATTACGTCGCGCAGGTCTAGATTATCATGAATTTGCAGCCATACAGCGTCATGCAAACTTCAATGCTTTTATGGAGAAAGAACAACCAAAGCGAGTATTAGCGATTACTACCAAAACTAATAATTTCTATGGTGATGTCAACTTTGAAGCAGGTGATTATTTATTATTTGGCTCAGAAACAGCAGGCTTACCTGAAGAAGTTCGTGTACAGATCCCTGATAAAGATAAAATTAGAATTCCGATGTTAAAAGAAAGTCGCAGTATGAATTTATCAAACGCCGCCGCTGTAATAGTTTACGATGCATGGCGTCAACTAGGCTTTCCTAACGCAGTATAAAATAAAGATACTAATTCTGTAATAAAAAAGCTGTAAATCAAGTTAACCCGAATTACAGCTTTATTTTCACGTCTATCTTCATTGAATCTCTTTACAGTATAAAAGAGCTATTCAAATTTCTTATCACGTGAGAGTAAATCAGCAGCGGCTAATTTAGCATTTTTCCCACGATAAAGTACTTGATATACTTGCTCAACAATAGGCATTTCTACTCCATGTCGTTGTGCTAGCATATACACTTCTTTAGTGTTTCTATAGCCTTCAACAACTTGACCAATATCATTCATCGCTTGTTCAGCCTCACTGCCTTGACCTAACGCTAAACCAAATCGTCGGTTACGCGATTGATTATCAGTGCAAGTAAGCACTAAATCACCTAAACCGGCCATACCCATAAAAGTAGCAGGCTCGGCATTTAATGCTAAACCTAAACGGGTCATTTCAGCTAATCCACGGGTAATTAACGCGGTACGTGCATTAGCACCAAAACCTATACCATCAGCTATGCCTGCGGCAATAGCGATAACATTTTTAACCGCACCTCCAAGTTGTACGCCAATAAAATCTTTATTAGAGTAAACTCGAAAACGTTTTTCACAATGTAGTAAATCAGATAATTCAGCAACAAAATCATCATCCTCAGAAGACAATGAAATAGCGGTAGGTAAACCTGAAGCCATTTCTTTAGCAAAAGTAGGTCCTGATAAAACAGCTAAAGATACACTATGACCAAGAACTGTCCTTGCTACATTTTGTAATAGATCACCCGTTTGCGGATCTAAACCTTTGGTAGCCCAAGCAATTTTAGTTTTACCAGTTAACATTGGCTTAATTTTTTTAAGCATATCGGCAAACGCATGACTTGGTACAACAACTAATATATTATCGCTCGCTTGTACCGCCTTTGTTAAATCACTTTCTAGAACCAAATTTGCAGGAAAAGGACACTCAGCAAGATATTTATTGTTTTCTTTATCCTGCTTCATCGCTGCGACATGATTAGTATCACGTCCCCACAATAAAGTTTCATGACCATTTCTGGCTAAACAAATTGCCAGAGCTGTGCCATAAGACCCGGCACCAAGCACTGTGATTTTCGCGGCTAAAGACATATATAACCCTATTTATAAGCTAATATTATTTTTGGTATATTTGCTAGTGCGTTTCGGTACTTTGTGCGATATTTTCTTGTGTGGCACGTTGTTGTACGTAAGAAGCGTATAAGCCTTCAAAGTTAACAGGCGTTAAATTAAATTGTGGAAAAGAACCACGATTTACCAAGCTTGCTACAGTTTCACGGGCGTATGGGAACAATGTTGTAGGACAAAAAGCACCAATAGTATGAGCTAATTGAGCTTCAGGTAAGTTACCAATAGTAAAGATACCCGCTTGTTGTACTTCAGCTAAAAAAGCTGTTTTATCTTCTACCGTAGCTGTAACCGTTACTGATAAAATAACTTCATAAGTATTATCAGCTAGCTTAGTTGAGCGCGTATCAAGATCTAATTTGATTTCTGGTTTCCAATCTAATTGAAATACAGCTGGAGAATTAGGCGTTTCAAAAGAAACATCTTTAGTATAAATGCGTTGAATTGCGAACTCTGGAGATTGTTGTGCTGCTTCACTGTTCTCTACTTCATTTTCTTCAGCCATGAGAGGCTCCTTTATTATAGTTTTTTTAGTTAAATTTAGTATTATTTAGCGTCTAAAAGCGCATCTAATTGGTTATTTCGTTCTAAGGCGACTAACTCATCGCAACCGCCGACAAGAACGTCATTAATAAATATTTGTGGCACGGTATAACCACCATTACTGCGTTTGATCATAGTGCTACGCATTGCCATATCACCATCAATCTTAATTTCATTATAATCAGCCGACTTATTTTTTAATAAGGCAAGGGCATGAGTACAATAAGGGCAGTATGCTTTGGTATATATTTCAACTTTTGCCATTTTATCACTCTTTATTTACTAGTTTTATGGATAGTGAAGGTACTATTTAGCGACAGGTAAACCTGCGCTAGTCCAGCTATTCATGCCACCTTTAAGTACGCTGACACGGGTAAAACCACCTTTGAACAAATCATTAGCAATTTGTACAGCGCTCATACCTGCAGCACATACTACAATGATGGGTTTGTCTTTGTGTTTTTCAAGACTAGTAATACCACTTTTACTAATTTTTTCACTTGGTAAGTTGATTGCATCAAGAATATGGCCCGCTTTAAACTCTTTTTCCTTACGGATATCAAGCGCAACGCCTTCTTCTCTGTTCATCAACAGAGTTAAATCTTGCGTACTAATTTGTTTAATTGGTGACATTTTCATTCTAATTGTCGTTACGAGTATCATTACCACTAAGGCAACCCAAACAGCACTCAGCATGCCATTACTACTTGCGAAAGCAATTAATTGTTCCATAAATAAAAGACCTTTATTATCAAAATTCGAATCGGCACATTATACGCAAATCACCTAGAATTGCGAGCGTATGCAATGAAATAGGAAATAACCCTTATTTAATCGCTACGTAAAAAATAAAATGGCCCAAAACTCTGAAATATACAAATTGAGTAACCCTACATGGAACATTTCTATGTTAAATCCTTAGTGAATAACCCAATCTTAGGGTACATACCCTTTACCATTGAAGATGCAGGTTTCAGAGTGCTTGAGTGATTCCAATACAAGGCGCAGTTATGTGGTAATGGTTATTCAGGAGAATATGCTCCTGTATTCTCTAATAGGCTACATCCATATAGCGTTATTACAAGTAACTAAAACGAATCAGTGGGATTACTCAAGCGCTTTTTTGATAGGTTTAAAAATAATTTATACCACGTTATTAAATTGGACAATGGAAGAACCATTCTCTAAATTTAATGCCTTACTTAAATTTTTTTTAACTCCCACTGAAATTCTGCACTTTGATTGGTAAAGGGTATATAGTACTTGCCCATAAGAATACCAATTTTATTAAATTTAACGGGAAAAAAAATGGCGAATAAGAAATCAACGGTGCTGATGATTCTAGATGGTTGGGGATATAGAGAAGAATTGAGTTCTAACGCTATTCTTCAAGCGAACACACCAGTATTGGATGATTTAAAAGCTAACTACCCAAATATGCTTATCGATACTTCAGGCATGGCCGTTGGCCTACCAGAAGGACAAATGGGTAATTCTGAAGTTGGTCATGTGAACTTAGGCGCTGGTCGTGTTGTTTATCAAGACTTTACTCGTATTACTAAAGCGATTAGTGATGGTGAATTTATTGAAAACACTACGTTGTGCCAAGCAGTAGATAACGCTGTATCAAACGATAATGCAGTACATATTTTTGGTTTACTTTCTCCTGGGGGTGTCCATAGCCATGAAGAACATATCTTCGCCATGATGGAACTAGCTAAAAATCGTGGCGCCCAAAAAGTTTACTTACATGCATTTTTAGACGGCAGAGATACACCGCCACGCAGTGCCCAATCGTCTATAGAAAAAGCACAGCAGAAATTTTCGGAGCTATTTACTGAAAGCGAGACTGGCGAAGGGCAAATCGCGTCTGTTATTGGTCGTTATTATGCCATGGATAGAGATCAGCGTTGGGATCGTGTTGAAGCTGCTTATAACTTGATGGTTAACGGCGAAGGTTTACATCAATATAACAACGCCTTAGAAGCTCTCTCAGCTGCCTACGAACGAGATGAAAATGATGAATTTGTTGGTGCTAGTGCTATAACAAAACCATCAGGTGAAAGTATTAAGATAAATGATGGTGATGCATTAATCTTTATGAATTTTAGAGCTGACCGTGCGCGTCAGTTTAGCCGTTGTTTTACTGAAGAGAACTTTGATGGCTTTACACGAAAGAATATTCCAGCAATAAGTGAATTTGTTATGTTGACACAATATTCTGCAAATATTGATGCACCATCAGCTTTTGCTCCTACACCGCTTAATAACGTTATGGGTGAATGGTTAGCTAAAAACAATAAAACTCAATTACGTATTTCTGAGACAGAAAAATACGCCCATGTCACTTTTTTCTTTAGTGGTGGCCAAGAAGATGAATTCACTGGCGAAGATCGGATTTTAGTGCCTTCACCTGATGTGGCAACTTACGATTTACAGCCTGAAATGAACTCAACGCTACTTACCGATAAACTCGTTGGAGCCATTGAAAGTGGTAAATATGACTTTATTGTTTGCAATTACCCTAATGGCGACATGGTTGGCCATACTGGTAGCTTTGATGCGGCAGTAAAGGCTTGTGAAGCAGTTGATACTTGTGTTGGTCGTGTTGTTAAAGCATTAAAAGATAACGAGGGTGAATGTTTCATCACTGCGGATCATGGCAACGCTGAACAAATGCAAGATCCAGTATCAGGCCAAGCACATACCGCTCATACCTGTGAACCGGTACCACTTATTTATGTTGGCCGAAATGCCACACCAGCAGCTACAGGCACCTTGAGTGATATTTCGCCAAGCCTATTAAATTTAATGGGTATAGAACAACCTGAAGAAATGACTGGCTCAGTACTAATGCAGTTAACTAAGTGATATTAAATCAATAAGCTAAGTGATATATTAGTTTTTTGATTTATTACCATAATCGATTATGGAATTTTTTATCCACACGTATTTATCAAGTAAGCGCCTATCGCATATAACAACAAGCTTAGTATTACTAAACTTGTTGTTTGTTTTGCCATTGCAAGCAGAAGAAAGTAGTCGTAATGAAAATGTTCAGCAACAAAGCCGTGAAAAACTCACTGATATTCAAAAAGCTATCGCCAAACAAGAATCTAATATTTTTGATGCTAATAAACAACGCAGTAGCACAGAGCAACAACTAAAAACTGATGACTTAGCTATTTCAAAAGTAGCAAAAGCGATTAACAAAATAGAAGTCGAACTCAGTACGACTCAAAATAAAATATCTGTCTTAGCAATAGAGAAAAAGCAATTAACCATTGCTAAAAAAAGACAAGAGTCTTTACTCGCACAGCAGCTTAGATCTGCCTATACCACTGGGCAGCATGACTACCTAAAACTATTACTAAACCAAGATCAAAGTGAAAAAATTCAGCGTACTATCAGCTATTATCAATATTTAAACCAAGCAAGAACTAAAGAAATAGATAACTTTCAGGCTATCATCGCCCAACTGCTAGAAGTCAGTACTGAGCATCAAACACAGATTGAGTATTTACAACAACTTAAGGACGAGCAATTAAAGCAAGATACTCAATTTCGAACCAGTAAAGCGCAACGAAATAAAACCTTAGAAAAATTAGGTCGTAAATTACTTTCCAGTCAACAACAATTGAATAAACTAAAAGCAGAAGAAAATAACTTAAACCAAGCCTTAAAGAAATTAAGCGCCATTATCCAAGCCGAAATAAATTTAACGGGTTTAAGTAAATTAAAAAACAAGTTATCTTGGCCCGTTAAAGGCCGTATATTGCACCGTTTTGGTACGAGAAAGCAAGGTTATTTAAAGTGGAAAGGCGTCTTAATTACAGCACCTATTAGCTGGCAAGTACAAACCATCCATAATGGTACCGTACTCTTTTCAGATTGGCTTAAAGGGTATGGTTTATTAACAGTGATTGATCATGGCAATGGTTATATGAGCCTTTACGCGCATAACCAGACCTTATTGAAATCTGTCGGTGATCGCGTCGAAACAGGAGAGCCAATTGCTTTAATCGGTCAAAGTGGCGGCTTAGACCAGTCTGGTCTCTATTTTGAAATCCGCCACCAAGGCAAAGCTCTCAATCCTAAGCTTTGGTGTCGGTAAGTATTGAACGCTCTATTAAACAATATTATTCAACAAAACAACTTAACAGTACGTAATCTCTTTACTTCATTAAGTTAAAACTTTATATTTTTTAACTAAACAACTGCAACGCTTTATTATTATGATAATTAAAAGGATAAATAATACTCAGTGCTAAATACTCTTTTAAAAATCATCTCGACACATTCCTTTTTAATACTTTTTTTGATGTCATTCAGTGTTAAAATCAACGCGAAAACTAATCGAGTTGCTATCATCATTGATGATATGGGCTACCGTTACACCGATAAACATGCATTAACCTTACCTGGAGCAATTACTTATGCTTTTCTACCCCATACTACCTATGGTAGAAAACTTGCAGTTCAAGCAAATAATGCTCATCACGATGTTTTAATTCATATACCTATGGAGTCTGAAAACAGAAAAAAATTAGGTCCTGGTGCGCTAACAAGTAGTATGGATGAGCAAGAATTTAGACAAAGCTTAACAGATTCTTTCGCTGAAATTCCATTTGCCATTGGTATTAATAACCATATGGGTAGCTACCTCACACAACTTTACCAACCTATGGCCTGGACTATGGCGTTTTTAAAACAGAATCATTTGATTTTTTTAGATAGTAAAACCAGTCCTCATTCAAAAGCAGAACAGGCTGCTAGTGATTTTGGCGTACCAGTAAAATCAAGGCATATTTTTCTAGATAATGTATTAACTGATGAGTATATTAGTCAACAATTTAAGCAACTTATTAATTTCGCTCAAAAAAATAAAACAGCTATAGCTATCGCTCACCCACACCCTGAAACAGTAGAAACACTAAATAAGTTGATCCCGACATTAAAGTTACATGGTATCGAATTAGTGCCATTATCCAGTTTATATCTCGTTAAAAATATCAGTAAAGTGATCGCTATTAGCGAATAAATTAGTATTAAAGACATTAGAGCAGCTGGTCGACGTTATACAACAGACCCGTTGTTCTAAAATTTAATTTTGTTATCTTGAAGTACTTTATGTAAATATTTCACAAGAATAGCATAGGTAATACCACTAGGATTACTTATAACCGTCTCTTTAGTTGCTTGCACAAATACCTTATTGATTATACCCGCTACCTTACCTGTTTTCATATCGTACATAGCGCTACCACTATTACCTGGATAAGCGGTTACATCAAGCTGATAAACCAAATATGGGTTTTGCATACGTTTAAGCATTTTCAAGTTTATTTGTTCAGTGGAAACTGCAGGAATAACCGTTGGTGTAATACTGGCTATAATACCTCTATGAGTTACCGGGTATAAGCCTAAAACACCACCCATGGGAAATCCTATAAAAGCAACGCTACTGCCATCTGCATAAAGTTCACTACTTGCTGGGGTCATTGCAGGTAAGGCTGCTCCAAATATCTTTAAAATGGCGAAGTCATATAAACTTGACGTAGCAACAACTTCTACTTTTCTTACTTTAGCGTCTCTGCCTGTACCGATGAAAACTACTATTTTTTGTAATAAATTTTTATTTAATAAGGTTGGTAATACATGATCATTGGTAACAATGTAACGGCCATCGCCAATAACAAACCCTGTGCCACGTAATATATTTTGTGGGCGACTGGTAGGCGTATGTATACCTATACCAACCACAGAAGGTTTAATTTTAGCAACAACGTCAACAAACTCTGCTCAGGCATATGACATAAATAAAGAAACAATAATAAGTAATGAAGCTATATCTCTAAACATAATTTTTCCTAAGTAAATTAAGCGAACTTTATTATTAAAAACAAATACCACCTGAAACTATACCCATAAAAAACACTTTAAAATGATGTTTGGTAAACAATATTTTCACTGAGTTTTTACAACCCCATGTTGCCGTTGACCAAGCATTAAAAGAAAAAGCATTTAAAATTCGTCATAATGTTTATTGTGAGGAACTGGCATTTGAAGATATGAGAGATAATAGTCAAAAATCAGATGAGTTTGATCATCAATCAATTTTTTCGTTAATCAAACATATTCCTTCTGAAACGTTCACTAGTTGCATGCGTTTAGTCACCTCAAATGGTCCTAATGAATTGCTTCCTATTGAAAAATATTGTACGGGGTCCATTACAAACGAAAACCTTAGTCCTAAACGCTTTAATCGTACTCAAATAGGAGAGATATCTCGTTTAGCTGTTAAATCTGATTTTAGACGCCGTAAAGCCGATAGCTTTAAAGGTTCTGGTACTGGGGTTATTAGTGAAATCAGCTATTCTGAAACTGAGTTACGTTGCTTTCCCTTCATCGCCATAGGTTTATATATGGCCGCGGCGACTATGGCTATGCATACAGGTATTCGTCATGTTTATGTCATGATGGAGCCACGACTTGCCCGCAGTATGAAATTTATTGGTATTACGTTTAAGCAACTCAGTGAACCAATTGACTATCACGGCTTACGCGCGCCCTATTATATTAATCCTGAAATTTTTATAAATAATCTTTCTCCTGACTTTAAAAGCCTTTATAAAACTATTGAAAAAGATATTTGCCTACAATTGAATCAACTAAACTTAACCTCAATAAAGTTAATCGTGGACAGTCGCTAAGTACCTATGGTGTCGATAAAACTTATCTCCCTTCTTGAAAATATATTAACTACTAATTCAAGTCTATCGCTTGATCCCCAACAACTATCACGCTTTATGCTTGGCACTAGAGGGTTAGAGTATTTTTAGAATAAAAAAGAGCGTTAATGGCCGTTATTACACTAACTCAATCTTATGAGATTAAGGCCCTACTTGATTTAGCTAATCAATGTGCGACAGATGAAACTCTCTCATTTTCCATTTACCCAATTAGCACGGGACAAAACTGGGGTTATGGCACTAGCCAGCCCACAGGCTTAAGCAAAAATATTATTCTTGTCGTTCTAGCTAAATTGGCCGACATAAAACACTTCGACAGTGAACTTGGCTTGGTAACGATTGAACCTGGAATCACTCAGCAACAACTGAGTGATTATTTACAGTTAAACAATCATGATTATATGGTACCTGCTACAGGTGCTGGTCCTGATTGCTCCATATTAGCTAATACGTTAGAGCGAGGTTACGGCGTAACACCTTATACCGACCATTTCAGTACAGTAACTAGTATTCAAGGCTATTGGGCGAATGGTAGACCTTATCAGTCTGCAATCAATGAACTAGATACCAGTGATGATAAGTTTGTAGACAAAACTTTAAAATGGAGCCTTGGTCCTTATTTAGAAGCACTATTTACTCAGTCTAATCTTGGCATAGTTAGCCAAATGACTATACGTTTAGCTAAAAAAAAGGCTGATTTCACTTCTTTTTTTATCCAGATGCAAGATGAAACCTTACTTGAAAAAGCGGTTCCATTAATAAGACAAGTATTACAAGACTATGAAGGTATTGTAGGATCTATTAACTTAATGGATCAACGGCGTTTATTATCAATGTTTGCCAAACACCCAAAAGGTAATGAAGCCGACCAAGTAATGGATAATCACGAGATTAAAAGGTTAGCTAAAGAATCACAGGCTCCTAGTTGGACTATTGTTGGCAGTATCTACGGCAGCAAAGGCGTTGTCGGTGTCGTACAAAAAGAGATTGATGTTATTTTTAAACAATTACCATGTAAGCGAGTATATTCAAATAGCCTTACTATTATTTTAACTAATAAAATTATTAATAACCTACCTGATTGGTCACTAATAAAATCCCGACTCTAGCTAAAGTATCAGAACAACTTGATCCGTTTAATAAGGCTAAGGATATTATGCTCGGCAAGCCTAATAAGGTTGCCTTAAAACTGGCCTATTGGCGTCATAAAGACGCACAAAAATTTGATAAAGATAAACTATCTCCAGGAAAGGATGGGACGGTTTACTCTGTTATGCTCATTTGATAACAATGAAAGTAAATAAAATGCGAGAATTTATCGAATTTAGTAGAGAAACTTGCCCAAAGTTTAATATTGAGGCTTTTATAACTTTCACTAATCTTAAACACGACTGTGTTAATAGCACAATTCCAATAGTCTTTGACCTAAGTAATCCTCATGCCGTAACTAATGCTCATAATTGCTTAAAAGAACTGGTAGAAGAAGGACTAAAAAAAGGCTTTTGTACCCTATCGTCTAAATATCGATCAACAACAGTGGTTACTTAATAAGGACAGTGATTTCTGGCAAACAGTCAATCATCAGCTTTGATCCCCATAATATTCTAAGCCAAGGACGATACAATCCTAACTAGGCTTAATAATTTATCTATTAAAAAGCCTGATAAATGCCTATTTATCAGGCTTGGTGTAATTAAGTTTCACTACCTGCTAAGGCTGAACGCTAGTACTGACCACTAGTAAAGTATTGAAGACTTAGGGTTTAAAATTGATAATAAACCTAAGCGCTCTAGGTCACAATAATTAACAGCATTATCTATCATCGATTTATCAATACAAAGCGAAGCTAACTCTTCTTTAGTTAATAAATCACTATAATCTAAGTCTTGGCCTTTAAAGACCTGATTCCTAGTCATTACCCGTTTAGCTACATATAACAACTGCGTTTCTGCGTTGTATTGACTTAAGTCTTCGACATCCTGATCACGAATAGGTGCAAAAATACTATAAGGCAGTTGCCATTGCTTTAATAATTCAGCAGAACATTGTCCAAAAGTAAATCCTAAAATGTCTTGCTGCTTCAACCAAGGTAATAAATTAATATCCTGACTTTCACAAATTTTCTGTTTTTCAATAGCAACCTGATGGACAACTAACTCACCTAAATTATGTAATAATCCTAAAATAAATAGACGTTCAGCATGAGTAATACCTAGGCTAGTACCTAGAAACTTCATCAACAACGCACAATCAACACTTTTAATCCAAAAATCATCAAGATAATCTTGGTTTGCATCAATTTGTTTAAATACTTCAGTAGTAAAATAGGTAATAACAAGATTATAAACTTCAGTAATACCTAAGACTAAAACAGCCTTCGAAATAGTATCTATTTTACCCGGATAATTAAAAAAGGGACTATTTGCTAATTTTAATACCGTTCCAGAAAGAGCAGGATCGATCAGGATTACTTCTGAAATATCATCAATAGTCGATGCTTCATCATCAATTAATTCTCTAATTCTAATAAAAGAATCTGATAAGACAAAAACCTCACTGGCCTGCTCTACATAATCATCTACGGTCATTCTTTTACCTTAAATACAACGATCTATAATTTGATATATAAGTTACTAAGTAAATATATCCGCTCTTTGGCGAAACATAAAGATTTATTCTCAAGTTCAAACGACTAATATTCAATACTTACCTGATATGAGCTAAACTTTCTCATATTTATAACACCTTTATCAAAAATCAAATACTGACCTTTAATACCTAACAACACTCCTGTAACCGTATCAGTTTTATCAAAATTAAAAGAGCTTATTTTAGTTAAGTACTGACTTACTGGGTATTTAATTTCTTGCACACTTGCATTTAGCTCTTGCACAGCATCACTACCAAATTTAAGTCTAAGTTGCGATAAGCGTAAACTGATCTCAGGGATTAACTCTTCTGCTTTAGCCTTTAAATCTAGTGGCTCTGGTTCACCTTTTAACATGGCACGCCAATTTGTTTTATCACTAATAAATTCTGCTAAGGCAGTTTCTACTAGCCCTGACTGCAAGCGGGTGCTCACTTTAAATATAGGTAATGCTTGACAGGCACCTTGGTCAATCCAGCGAGTAGGTAATTGAGTGTGTCGCGTTATACCAACTTTCAAACCTGAACTATTAGCTAAATAAACATAATGATCAACCATACAGTTGCTTTCACCCCATTCGGAATCTCGGCATGTACCTAAGTGAAAATGACAGGTTTCTGGCTTCATAATGCACATGTCACATTGGGGTAGTTTAGCCATGCAAGGATAGCAATATCCTTGCGAGTAACTTTTTTTAGTGCGCTTGCCACAGTGCTTACAGGCAATAGTACCAGAGAAATGTAAACTTATTTCTTTACCTATTAATGGGTTTAATTCAATACTCTGTTTAGTGCCATCACCATTAAGACTAACCAAGGGAAGTTGATACTGAACTAAATTATTACTATCAAGTTGTGCGGTAAGTTTCTCTACTGCACCAATGTCACTGATTGGCATGATTGCTCTCTATTTTATGTCGTTTAGTTATTTATGTTTCGTTCGTTTGGATATTTAAGTTGCTATTGAATAAAACCCCAACAGCTAATTACACCTACGTGAGGGGAAATTAATATTGACTACAACTGTACTTTTTTTCGTGTTTTTTTAACATCTTTTCTATTCGACTTCCCTGTTAAGCGCCTTTGCACTGACCCTCTAGTTGGCTTGGTTGGTCGCCTGGATTTTTGAACAATCATAGCAGATACGATTAATTCTTTAAGTCGTTTGAGTGCATCGTCTTTGTTCATTGACTGAGTTCTAAATGATTGGGCTTTAATAATAATAATACCATCACTTGATATTCGACTATCAGACAACTTTAATAACCGTTCTTTGTATAGAGAAGGTAATGTTGAACGCTTGATATCAAAACGTAAATGTATAGCTGTTTCAACTTTATTTACTCGTTGGCCTCCATTTCCGGTGGCCCTTATTCCAGTAAGATCTACTTCCCAATCAGCTAAACTGACATTGTTTGATATCTCAAGCACTTTTATTTACCATTAGGTTATCTTTAGTCTATGTAAAATCGCGCAATATGACAAAACGCAGTGAAACAGGCGCTTGGTGGGTTTATTTATTACGCTGTAACGATAATAGCTTATACGCTGGTGTTACCACAGATATTCATCGTCGTATAGATGAGCATAATAACAGTAAACTTGGCGCAAAATATACACGAGCAAGGAGACCCGTTAGCTTGGCTTACCTCGAAGCAGCCAGTAACAAAAGCACTGCTTGTCAAAAAGAGTATCAAATCAGGCACCTTACTAAATTCAAGAAAGAGCAACTGGTCAGTGAGTATAACAAAACCTGACTGGTCTGCTTAGTTAGATATCTGTACTTTTTTTCGATTTAGCATCAAAGTACTGTTAGACTGCGGTGATCGAATATGTTTTCCTAAAAAATAAAGTTGTATCTGATGTCTATAAAAGAAATGTTTATTGAGAGCTATTGCCCACTTAACGCTGATAAAATCAGTTTCACTCGCCAACAAGGTAGTGACTTTGCCAAAAAAGTGGCTAATGATTTTAATCCATTGCACAATATTGATGCTAAACGCTTTTGTGTGCCTGGCGATTTACTTTTTTCAATCATTATCGCTAAGTCAGGGCTTCATAAAAAAATGACCTTCGATTTTTCAGGCATGGTTAGTGATAATGTTAACCTCACTTTTCCACAGAAAATTGATAACAGCTTTGATATTAAAGATGATAAAGATAAAACGTGTCTAAGCGTCAGCGTTAGCGGTGAACCCACACATAACCCAGTACTCATTAACGCACTAACAAAAGCTTATGTAGACTTTTCTGGACATACTTTCCCCGATATATTAGTCAAGTTAATGTCTGAAAATAGTGTCATGATCAATCCTGCACGTCCAATGGTTATGTACCAATCAATGTCTATCGATTTACATACCTTAGATGCTGAGTCAGTCACGCTAAAGCTGGCAAAAACTAGTTTAAGTATTGACGGCAAGCGTGGTGATGCTTGGCTTGAGTTTGACTTATTATCAAATGGCGAAGTGATTGGTCATGGTAAGAAACATATGTTATTGAGTGGTCTTCGTTCGTATGAGCAAGAGTCAATAGACGCTATGGTTTGCCAGTACCGAGAAAGTAAAAAAAGTTACTCGTCTTAAGTTTAATATTTAGTTGAGTAAGCTGACTCTATCAGTTTTACTTAATCGCGATAGTTTTGTTCAAATTCGCTTTGTTGTTGTAATTTATGTTCACTGCAATAAGCGAATACAGACATACTTTTGGGACGCTGGCATTTAACCGGTTTATCATAAAAATCTAACCAAGATTGCTTCTTATGCCCTTGATATTTTGTTCTAATAACAATAGCACTACTTTGATTAAAGGTTGTCACCTTATGTTTTGGGTAGGCTGAAGTCTTCTTCATTGTGGTGTAATAAGTCTTATTTTTTACTGTCTTTTTATTTTTATATTTTTTAGCTTTCTTTTTTGTTGCTCCATATTTAGCTTTAAATTTTGCTTTAGAACTATTCTCACACTGCCACCATTTATCTCTCGCTTTATCTTCTTTAGCCTTTAAGCTTTCGCCTCGCTTTAAAGAATAACCTTTACGTTGCATAGTTTGAATGTTGTGCAGTTTCTCTAGAAAAGGTTTGCATCGTTTTTTAGCAAGTGAAGTCGGACTATAACAAATAGCAAATAGTACAACAGTGAAACAAAAAATAACGATATTGGTTGATTTCTTCATCATAGCAATCCTTACTAAATTTCATTAACTTTGCCAAATACAGCTCAGTCATTGACCTTAATCAATAGGGTTTCCATTTTTTAAATATAGACTAAACTTTACTTTTTACTAGCATCACATTACATGGAAGTTCATGATGAAGAGTTATTACTTATTGGTTTTATTTATTTTAGCCGTTACCGTACATCTGCCTTTGACTGCACAGCAGTCTACACGAGTTCTCAAACCTGATATCCAGCATGGCGTAACATATAAGAAAGTCGCCAACATTAATCAATACTATGTTTCTGAAAAACTTGATGGTGTCCGTGGCTATTGGGATGGTAAACAATTACTTACACGCCAAGGAAATTTAATCAATAGTCCAAGTTGGTTTACTCGAGAATGGCCTATATTTCCAATTGATGGTGAACTATGGATTGATAAAGGCAAATTCCAAGCATTACAGTCCTGTGTAAGCAAGCATAATCCAGAAGAAAATAAAATAATAAGCTGTTGGATAAATATACGCTTTATGATGTTTGATCTTCCTAAAAATAAAGGCGATTTTACTGAACGAGTAGATAAAATGCAGCGTTTATTAAAACAAGTTTCCTCTCCTTATTTAGCTATGATTAGCCAAGTCAAACTTAAAGAGATAAGCGAACTTGATAACAAACTAGATGAAGTCATAGCAACTCAAGGCGAAGGACTTATGCTACATCTCGCCAGCGCTTACTATAAAACAGGCCGAAACACTGCCTTGATGAAATTAAAGAAACATCAAGATACAGAAGCAATAGTCATTGGTCATACTAAAGGCAAAGGTAAGTATCAAGACCTGCTCGGCGCAATTGAGGTCGAAACGGTAGATGGCATAGTTTTCAAAATTGGCTCGGGCTTTAGTGATGTTCAGCGTGCCAATCCACCTAAAGTGGGCACTATCATCACCTTTAAATATAATGGACTTACCGATGCTGGTATACCAAGATTCGCCCGGTTTTGGCGGGTAAAGACAACCGACTAATTAGCTAATAATAGCGCTACATCATATAGGACCAGTTCACATAATTCTAAATCGTATAACCCTAACTCATAATGTTATTTAGGCTGATACGTAAAAATTAATACTTTAAGACCCTTGCCTTCATTTACTTCTTTAAATACAGCGGGATTTTCAAGTCGATGTTCAAAGTGGCAATCAGGGCATTCACGCGCAACTTCCGTTTTTAAGAAGTTTTCATCTAAATCAGGGGAGTTTAAACATAACATCAATGTAGCGCCAGGGTTCATCCACTGTGGGATACGGCGAATTATTTTAGCGTAATCACGCTGAATATTAACACTACCTTTTTGAAATGACGGAGGATCGCACACTAAAATATCATAAGGACCATATTTTTTAATACGGCTATTAGATTTGAAAATATCTACCCCTTCAAAGATAACTTGCTTACCTTCTTTTTTCGCCAACTTGTTAAGTTGGTGATTTTCTCTACCTTTACTTAATGACGATTTACTTAGATCGATATTAACAGTCTTACTAGCGCCACCAGCAATGGCACTTAAAGAAAAAGCACACGTATAAGCAAAAAGATTTAGCACACTCTTCCCTTCAGCATACTGCTTTAACCATTTTCGACCATTACTCATATCTAAAAACAAGCCACTATTTTGTGCCTTTCCAAATTCAATATGATAATTAAGTCCCTGCTCGCTCACGATAGTATGATTTATTTTTTCTCCAAGTAATAACTCAGTAGGTGAAAAACTTTCATAGCGATGCTGTACTTGAACAGAGCGACATTCCTTAATCAGGGCTTTTAATGTACTTGCTTGTGCTACGAGCCATTCACTATCAACAGCTTGGTATAAGGTGATAAGAATAACAGGAGAGAACCAATCAATATTAATGTGGTTCAAGTTAGGATATGCATGCCCTCGACCATGAAATAATCGTTGGACATCGGTAAAATCAGTGCTGGTAATATGTTCAATCATGGTTATAGTATCGGATAATTAATAATAAAAAATACCTAATAATAACATTGATATTATTAGGTATTTAAATGAGTTAAAACGTTTATGCCGTTCAATGTAAAGGAGAAGCTCTTTTTTATACTGATGGGTGCCGACTAAAAACCAAAAAGATTAACTGCAAAGAACTTTGTTGCTACGGTATTAATAAAAATAAGCAGCACAATAACAGGAATAAAAGTACCTAATGAGAAGTTAATATACTTTTCTACCCATGAGTCTTTATAGTTTTCATTGCCAATGCTCAACTCTTCCGACAACTGTTTATTCTTCCAACGGTAACTAACAAAAACACACAAAAGAAAACCATTAAGCGGTAAAATTGTATCGTAAAAAACATCATAAATAATATCGAATAATGACTTAGTACTGCCAGCATACGAGGTAAACTCGGTAAAGAATGACACCATACCAAAAGATGCTATAGCAAATAAAGTAAGAACACCTGCAGTCACTGTTAAATAACCTAACGCCTTTTTACGTGTTTGTTTTTTCTCTGTCACTAAATATGACACTGGTACTTCAATAATAGAGACTAACGAAGTGATTGCAGCAAAAAAAACTAATAAGAAAAAGAATACGGCTACCGCACTCGCACCAACATAGCCCATAGACGCTTGTAGTGCTAAAAATATCTTAGGTAGAAAAGTAAAAATCAAAGACACTGAACTATCATTTAGCTCACTTGGATTAACTTCTGGGTTAAATGAAAATACAGCAGGTAGAATCATCAAACCTGCAATAAAAGCTACTCCAGTATCTGTAATAGCCACTAACTTAGCGGAATTAGGAATATTGGTCTGTTTATTTATATATGAGCCATAGGTTATTAATATGCCCATACCCAAAGACAATGAGAAAAATGCCTGTGATAAAGCACCATTAATTACGCTTGGTGTTATTTTATTAATATCTGGAACTAAGAAGAAGGTAACGCCTGCCATGGCATTATCAAGAGACAATACAAATAAAACCATAACAATTAGCATGCCAAGCAAAGCCGGCATTAATACTTTAGCAGCTTTTTCAATACCGTCTTTGACTCCTGCCGCTAAAATAAAACTAACAATACTAGCTACCGCCACTAGAGCAACGTATAGGTACGGACTATTGATAAACTCACCAAAGCCCGCATCACTTGCTAAGTAGTCTAAATGGCCCGTGATCGTTAAAGCAATATAGCCAAAGAGCCAAACGGTGATCACCATATAAAAGACAGCAATCATAAATGGAGTTAATACACCTAAAAATCCAGCGGCTCCCCACAGTTTACTATTTTTACTCAATGTATTAAATGCACCAACAGGCTCTTTTGCCGTATTACGCCCAACAGCCATTTCAGCAATCATCACTGGCAAACAAATAAGAAACACAAAAAGCGCATACATTAACAAAAATGCTCCGCCACCATTTTTAGCGGCGTTAACCGGAAAACCAACTAAATTACCGATACCTACTGCAGAACCAGCAGCGGCTAAAATAAAGCCAATGCGTGAGCTAAAATGCTCTCTAGAAGCCGACATACTTACCCTTTTTTTATAATTATTTTGATAACGTGATAAACTTTATGTCTCGATGCTAACAAGCTTTACTGGCTTTGTCTTCTTTTAGCTAAGCTTTTCTATTACCAAAAAAATAGTCTTTTTTTAAAATTGTAAAGTTAAATTGTGTATACTCTCGCGTGGGAATGAAAATAAATCATACTGCTTTAAGTTTTCCTATCTTCACGTTTTCCGCTTTATAAAGTAAAACTATATTTAACTAAGTTTATAGGTTCATCTGTCCATGAAAAAAGCAGTATCTATTATCCCGCTACTATTTTTTTTATACTATAGCGCTAATAGTTATGCATAGGATAAAATCTATTGGTTTACTGATAGTACAAAAAGATCTGCTCAGCTAACTAAAGATACCAGTGTATCTATATCCGTCTTAGCAGATACCACTCACTTATTGATGAAATCTCTACCTCAATATAAATTTATTAGTGAATTTGCTCAAAGTCCTAGTATCACCCGACTTTTAAAAACTTCCTAATAGTTGTGCTCCTAATAGGATGAAAACGCCGCAATGATTAGAAAACAGTATTTATAGTTTATCACTTAATATTTATCTAGGCTTGCGTCTCTATTTTAAACAAGATACTCAATCTGGAGTATTGTCTCAAAATACATTTCCTAGTAGTCTACAAATAATATCATTAGCGTCATTATTTACCGGTAAGTCTCCGTATGTCTTAGGTGTTGATGAAGGTCGATCTTTTGGTGTTTTCTTAGATGAACAGATAGCTGCGCTTGAAAAGCACAATCTAATAGTAAGGTGAGGTAGTATAGCAACTAAATCCCTAATCAAAATGCTGCTAAAAAACCGAGTCGACTATATAATTAAATACCCTGTCAGTATAAATGAAGCGCTAAAAGCATCCCTATAAATATAAAAATCAACTCATTACGAATAGCAAACTATCCAGATTATATAGTAGGCTATATCGCCTGCCACAAGGTTTCTTTAGGACAGAAAGTTATCGAAGATATTAATCGAGAATTACAAAGACTTTATCGTAGTTATCCATTTGATAAGGCACACATACAATATTTTGATAAGACTGATTTAATAAATTTTAATCGAGCCTACCAAAGAATATATAACGTGGCTATTCCAGTAAAAAATAGCTACTAATTATTACATTGCTCAAATAGTCAAATAAACTACAAGTAACGGTATGAGTACAAGGCAAACCAGACATAAGAGTTACTAACTAAGATCACCTAGAAAAAAGCGCTGGATTCATAATAGCTAAAACACTTGTCGCTTCTTTTTCAGCAAATTTAGCGGCTTGTGTTAACTCATCAACTGATAATCCTAAAGGACGACACAACGATTCATCAATCACATCGGCAAAAGAAAATTCTGCACTATGACTATCAATGAGTGCCAATCGGGAGGCCAGATTTAGGATCTTAACATCCTTATTAATCTCTATCGATGATGCTGTATTAAAGTGGCGAATCGGTAAGATAATTTTTTCAGGTATTTGCCAGATTTTTAATAAATCAGCAGAAATATCGGTGTAATTAAAACCTAATATATGTTCTTGTAACTGCCAAGGTAACTGGTTTTTATCGTACTTTTCACACTGCTGAGCAACCTCAGGATTTATTTTAGCAACTAATAACTCACCAAAATTTTGTAATAAACCTGCAACGAATAAACGCTCAATATCACGGATACCAGCACTAATAGCAAGATTTTTAGAGGCTAAACCACAATAAACACTCATACGCCAGAAGCGTTTTAAATCAATAGCTTGATTTTCAAAGTGTTTAAAAGCTGAAGCAGCAACATCGACTAACATCATAGTATAAATAGCTTGTGTACCTATGATAGTGATAGCACGAGAAATTGTACTAATTTCTCCTTGAAAACTATAAATAGCACTGTTGGCTATTTGTAACAAACGCGAAGTCATGGAGGGATCAATACCAATAATACCGGCAAAATCAGAAATTTCAGAGCTTTCATCAGCCATTAATTCTTTTACTTTAAAACATGCATCTGGCAAAGCAAATGAGCCGTCAGCTTGTGATGCATAATCATGTGCGTTCATAGTTAACCTCAAAATTAGCAGTTTTAGAAATAAGCTTCCTAAAGTCAGCTTATTAAAGGTAAATCATTTAAATATATAGCAAAACCTTATCAGCTTAACAATACTATTTAAATTTAATAAAACTATTCGTCACTAAAAAAGTTATCCAAGTGGCTTTACTAAAATAATATTAATTGAACGGTACACCACCATCTTGCTTTATATGCTCAGTTACTATGTAAGTTGTTGTTTGCGCGATATCAGTCAATCCACCAATTTTTTCTAACACTAATCGATAGTTTTCAATATCAGCAAAGCGAATTTTGAGCAGGTAATCATAACCCCCTGCTACTAAATGACATTCAGACACTTCCTTTATAGTAACTACTTCTTTATTAAATCGTTTAAAAGCATCGGAGGTCGTTGTATTTAAATTTACTTGCACAAAAGCACTCATACCATAATTAAGCTTTCTGGCATTTAAAAAAGCACCATAACGCTCAATATAGCCTTCATTTTCTAAACGCTTTACCCTGTCTAAACAAGGACTAGCACTTAAGCTTACTTTCTGCGCCAGATCAACATTAGAAATTCTACCATCTGTTTGTAAGGTAGAAAGAATCATTAGATCAATACGATCCAAAGGTTTTATTTTGTTATTACCCATAAATACAATACTTAGTAGGGAAGATATTGGATATTGCCATAGTAAACGCAGTAAAAAAAGTAAAAAAATAAAAAACGCGAATGCTACCTTAAGGTATGCATTCGCGTTTTTATTTAATTAGCTGTGTCGTTAAGCGCTAAACCGCTTATTCAACTAATTAGTCTTCTTCTACCAGTGTCATCAGTGAAGTATTACCGCCTGAAGCAGTAGTGTCGATACTCACTGTTTTTTCTGTCACCAAACGTTGAATCAAGTTATCAAAATATTCAGAACTGATTACAGGTAAAATAGCACCGTGACGTTGTGCTAGTTGATCACTAACATAATGCTTACTGTCAGAACTACTATCAACGACAACACCTGATAAAGCAGAGTGAGCTAGCATTGTTTCTAAATGACATAACTTAGCGACTTGAAAGACATCTTTATCTGCACCGGTAGCAACAAATTTTTCTTTAAACACTAATGCCTCGTGATAGAACAAGTCTGACACTACAGCAATAACGGTATTACCGGTAGCAAGTGCTGTCACAATAGAGAGAACCCAGAAATCAAAACTTACACTTTCATCCGCGTAACAGATAATATTACCCCGATTTTCTAAATAAATGATATTTGACTCACCCGTTGGCCCTGGTAATTGTTGTGGTTTTTTCAAACGCTTTTCAATATCGATAAGCTGTGAACGTGCCGCAGCTAAAGTACGGTTTAAATCGTCCGCTAAATCTTCAACAATACCAACATGAGCTATTTTAGCAAGCAACTGACGAACACAAGAAATACGGGTGTTTAACTCAGTTAAACGCCAGTCTTTTTCTACCCAACTTGCTTTATCCATCATGCGTGTTGCTTCGTGCTTATCGGCGGCATTACCACTTAATGTGGCTACTTTTTCTACTGTAGAGTTAAACTTATCTTCATCGGGCGTTGATTTTTCTTTCACTAAACGTGTTAAGTAGTTTGGACCTCCTGCTTTAGGCCCTGTACCTGAAAGACCACGACCACCAAATGGCTGAACACCAACAATAGCGCCAATCATATTACGGTTAATGTAAATATTACCCGCTCGTGACAATCTTGCTAAATCATAAGCTCTATGTTCTATACGAGTATGAATACCCATAGTTAAACCAAAACCAGTACCATTAATTTTATCAACAACACTTTCTATTTCATTACCTTTAAAGCGAACAATATGTACACAAGGACCAAAAACTTCTCTTTGTAATACGCTAATATCATCAATTTCATACAAACGTGGCGCAAAGAAAAAATGACCATTTTCATCGACAACATCGTCAGAAAATTTACATTGATATAATAATTTTCCGTGTGATTGCATATAGTCGCTATGAGCATTTAATGCATCAAGTGCCTTTTGGTCGATAACAGGACCAACATCGGTACTTAATTTAGCAGGATTACCAACATGTAACTCAGCCAATGCACCTTGAAGCATAGTAATAACATTATCCGCTATATCCTCTTGTAAAAATAGTACGCGCAGAGCAGAACAGCGCTGACCTGCACTTTGGAAGCCCGACGAGATAACATCATCAACGACTTGCTCCGGTAACGCAGTTGAGTCAACAATCATACAGTTTTGACCACCCGTTTCCGCAATGAATGGCACTTGATCGCCACCACGCTCAGCTAGGGTTTGTGAAATATGTGTACCTGTTTCTGTAGAGCCAGTAAACATTACCGTTTGAATACGGCTATCAGGAATAATAGTACTACCTACTGCACTACCGCGTGCAATAACCGCTTGCACTACGTTTTTAGGTAAGCCAACTGATTTCATCAACTCAATAGCACGAAGCGCAATTAAGCCTGTTTGCTCTGCTGGTTTGGCTAATACCGTATTACCTGTAGCAATTGCAGCGGCAACTTGTCCTAAGAATATAGCTAGCGGAAAGTTCCATGGGCTGATACATAACACCACACCACGTGCTTCAAGTCTGTCATCTTCACTTAATTCGAGGGCACGAGCAGCATAGTAACGACAAAAATCTACCGCTTCGCGGACTTCATCGATACCATCTTGAGCGACTTTACCCGCTTCTTTGATACAGAGCGCAATGAGCTCATCCATATGACGTTCTAAAATATCAGCTATACGACAAAGCAACGCTGCACGTTCAGCAACTGGTGTTTTTGACCAAATATCAAAAGCCGCTTCAGCATTATCAATCATCGCCAACATATCATCTTTACTTGCATACTGATGGAAACCAATAATTTCACTACGATTTGCCGGATTCATTACGGCATTCGCCCCTACAGGCACATCATTTTTATTTAATAAATGGTCAACAAACCAAGTATCTAAAGATACTTTTAATGGTGTAAGTTCATTAATATCTGTTAAATCTAAACCTTTAGAATTATCACGACCTTTTCCTTCATCCCGATACAGATCAATAGGCTTTATGATTTGATTGTTATACTTAAGCTTAAGGCGTTGAGTTTTTTCAACCGGATCTTCTAA
>CAJWZC010000017.1 GCA_913049915.1 uncultured Colwellia sp. | reverse complement strand
CAAAAAGAACAAGAGCAAAAAGAACAAGAAGAACAAGCGGCTCAAGCCAAAGAATCTGATGAAGAGCAAAAAGGCGAACAAAAATCACTTGCGCAACAAGCCATTGACAGTAAAGCACAAGAAACCGAACAAAAACATCAACAACTTTTAAATAAGGTAACAGATGACCCTTATTTACTATTACGAAACAAAATGCGCCTCGAATACCAAAAACGCCGAAATGAGGGTGCATCCCAAGGAGTAACTAAAAAGTGGTAAGAAATTTTTCAATGCAATTCATAGCTAAATTGTCATATTCATCCCTGCAGAACATTATGCTAGCTCTGCTAATTATCACTAGTTTTTTATTAAGTAGTAATGCCTACGCTTTATCAAAAATTACTGCGGTTGTTGATAAAAATCCCGCGATGATTAATGAGTCGATATTATTAACCGTTACAGCTGATGACGATGTTAATCGTAGTGCTTTAGATACCAGTTCATTACTTAATGATTTTATTGTTGGTCAAACGTCAGTTAGCTCACAAACTAGTATGGTTAATTTTAAAACTACCCGACTTACCAAGTGGCAAATTGTTTTAATTGCCCGTAATCCTGGGCAATTTGTCATCCCAGCACTTACTATTGGAGATCAACAAAGCGAACCAGTAGAGCTAACGATTATTGCGGCTAAAGAGTCGGGTAACAATGCTCAAACTGATATTTTTGTGACCAGTGAACTATCTAGTAATGAAGTTTACGTACAACAGTTATTGACCCTATCGATAAAGCTACATTTTGCTGTTGAGCTTAAAAGTGGCAATTTAACAGAGCCAAACTTAACCGGCGCTACTATTGAAAAAATTGGCCAAGACAAGCAGTCGGATAATATTATCAATGGTAAGCGTTACCGTGTTATTGAACAAACTTATGCCATAACACCAGAACAAAGTGGTAAATTCACCTTAAAAGCGCCATTATTTTCTGGTGAAATATTACAAGCATCTAAACGCCGCTCAAGTTTTTTAAGTTTTGCCCAAACTAAACCGGTTAGTATTTCAGGTGAGGAACTAAAAATTTCAGTGTTACCTATACCCACTAACTACCCAAGTGATGCCCAATGGTTACCTACTGAGATACTTACCCTACATCAAGAGTGGCCCGCAGGTGATAAAAAATTTACCGTTGGCGAGCCTATTACACGTACTATAACGTTAACTGCTGCAGGTCTTTCAAAAGCACAACTACCAAAGCTTGAAATGAAAAGTAGCCGTGGTTTGAAAATTTATCCTGATCAAGCAGAACTACACGCTAACTTAAGTAATGATCAATTAGTTAGCCAAAAAGTGCAAAACTTTGCTTTAGTACCCAGTGCTGCTGGCGAATTTTTGTTACCCGAAATGAGTGTTACTTGGTTTAACACCATAACCAATAGAATTGACCAGGCAACTTTGCCATCACAGACTATTTCAGTACAAGCTGCTGAAGGAAACTTTGCTAGTAATTCTGCTAATGACTTTAATACTACAGCTAATAAAATGGCTAACTCTACAAATAATGCAACTAACCGTGTTAACGCGACTAATAACTCTGAAAATTTAGCGGGGCAGCTTACTGATTTAGGTACAGTCAACTCTGTTCAAGATAAACGTCTACAATGGCTCTTTCTTACCTTATGGTTATTAACAATTTTGGCATGGCTTGTTCACATCATTTATTTGAAGAGAGATAATAAGGCTAATAGTAAATCTCAGACTAATCACTTAACGAATAACAATAATCACTATCTTGCCCTATTAGCCGCTTGTAAGAAAAATAATGCCGAACAAGCCTTGAACCTGGTATTACCTTGGTTAAAAGTATTACTTAGCCGTAATAACTCAGTATTAGTAATAAATAATATTGACCAAGCTCAAGCGGTCATACAAGAGCAAAGCTTTGTTATCGCGCTTAATGATTTACAGCAACATCTCTATGGAAAAAGTGCTATTAACAGTACATCTTCATGGCAAGGGCTTGCCTTATTAATAGCTATTCAAATGGTTGAAAAACAACAAAGTATTAAAGTTAAAAGCCAGCAGATATCCTCACTTAACCCTTAATCTATTCCCTTAAAGATTGAGACCTGTCTATACTCTATTAACCTCCTTATTTATTGTTTATTACACAGTAAATAAGGATACTTTATAGCTACTCTATTGAATAATGACTAAGTATTTATTAGGTCATCACTAAATAAGCACTGCCCTTTGAAATAAATTTCCTCATGCTAGGGTCTATAAACATATGATGACAAAACAAGTTAGATATGAAGCGCTAGTAAAGGCGCTACACGGTGATTTATATCGCTACGCCTATTGGCTCACTCATGAAAAACAGGTAGCTGAAGACTTGGTGCAAGAAACCTTTTTACGTGCTTGGCGAGCTCTTGACTCGTTAAAAGATGAAAAGGCGGCTAAGTCATGGTTAATCACTATTTTAAGACGAGAGAATGCTAGACGTTTCGAGAGAAAGCGTTTAGGGATGAGTGAATATGAAGAGGCGACCATAACCGACACGAGGTCTGTGACCACAGAACAAGAATTAGAAAATCACTGGCTAAGAGAGAAAATATCACAACTACCGCCAGAATACTCGGAGCCTCTTGTGCTACAAGTACTTGGTGGTTTTAGCGGTGAAGATATTGCCTCTATGTTAGATCTAAATAAAAATACTGTGATGACACGTTTATTTAGAGCAAGAAACCAACTTAAAGAAGCTTTAGAAGCAGAACCGGTAAAGCGAGGTATTTACAATGGATGATTTGAATTTTAGACGTACTATATATGCCGATCCTACTAATCAAGATGCTGACACTGTCGCAGCCCAGCAAGTAGATCCAAGCAAAAAACAATTTGCCCAAGAAATCTCGAAATTAGATGAAAGAATTAGACAAGCACTAAACGTACCTGTGCCTGATGACTTATGTAATAAACTGATTTTACGTCAAACATTAGCAAGTCACCAAGTTCATAAACGAAAAACTCGTGTGCATTTAGCATTAGCGGCATCTGTGGCTATGGTAGGTGGTTTAATGCTTAATTTTTTACAATTTTCCAGTGTTTATAGCAATTTAGGTGATTATGCTCTCGCCCATGTTTATCATGAGCAAGGGAGTGTTACTAATAATGCCAGTAGCCAAGTTACACTGACGTCGTTGAATAAGAAAATGGCTGCATTTGATGGTAACTTCAGTGAATCTCTAGGCAAGTTATTATTCGCTGATTACTGTCGATTTGATGGTATGAAGAGTCTACATTTAGTTTATCAAGGCAAAAATAGCCCTGTAACTGTCTTTATTGTGCCTAAAAACCAACAGCTCAGTTTTAGTCATACCTTTAATGATAAACAGTACTTTGGACGTTCTATTGAGTATAATCACAGTAATATAATTGTTGTTGCCGATAAAAATGAGTCGTTAGGGCAATGGCAACAAAATATCAGCGAAACTGTGTTTTGGTCTATTTGAGTATATCGCCTAGCCGCATCATATAAGGGCACCACAGCAAAATATTTATTACCTCATGAAATACAAAAGCCATGATAGTTATAATCATGACTTTTTATTTTATATTGTATGAAGAAAAATATCAGTTATAAAGTATTTTTAAATAACTTATAAATACGACGGTATTCGTCTAACCAAGAGCTAGGTTGGACAAAGCCATGGGGTTCTACCGGATAAATGGCGGTTTCAAAATCTTGCTTTTCAAGTTCAATTAAACGTTGTACTAGGCGTACTGTATCTTCAAAAAACACATTATCGTCGACCATAGGTGCATTGATTAATAAAGGGTTCTTAAGACCTTCTACAAAATAAATTGGTGAACTACGTTCATAGGCGATAGCATCATCTTCAGGAGTATTTAAGATATTTGACGTATAACCATGATTATAATAAGCCCAGTCAGATACAAGACGTATTGCTGAACCAGCAGCGAATAAATCAGGGTCTGTGAACATTGACATTAATGTTAAGAAACCACCGTAAGACCCTCCATAAGTACCAACACGTTTCGCATCAACATTAGCGTTAGCAACTAACCATTCGACACCATCACGCATATCTTCAACTTCAGGTTTACCCATGTGACGGTAAATTGCGGTACGCCATTCTCTTCCGTAACCTGCAGATGCACGGTAATCCATATCAATCACAACATAACCTTGCTGTACTAACATAGAGTTGAACATAAATTCACGGAAATAGCCTGACCAACCTAAATGTGAATTTTGCAGGTAGCCTGCACCATGAGTAAACATAACCGCACGATTTTTATCTGTATTTTTATCATAGTTTTTAGGTAAATATACTTTTGAGTAAATCGGTTCTTTTTGTTTACTTGAGGCAATAGCCACAACGCTAGGTGCAGCCCAAGGCATCGATAGAAATTTATCTGATACGGTATAGGTAATTCTTGTCGCTACCTCTGTTCCATTTAAACGTTGTATATAAAGCTCTGGAGGCATAGTAACGGTAGAGTGCTGAATTAATAACTTTGATTCATCAGGGCTGATTTCATAATCGTTTTTGCCGCCTAAATCAGTTAGTGCAGTTAATTTTTTAGATAAATCAACTTGATATATTTCATAAATACCCGGATGTTTTTTATTTGCCTTAAAAATAAAGCGTTGATTATCTCGTGTTGCAGTAACGCTGCTTACTTCAAACTTACCAGACGTTAACTTAACAGCTTTGCTGCTTAAGTCTTTATGGTACAAATGAGAATAACCAGACTCTTCAGATAAGTAATAAAGGCTTGCGTCTTTACGAGTAGTGCCATTAGCTGCTAACCAATCAAACTCATTAAAGCTCCAGTTAATCCATGCATCATCATGTAATTTATGTTGAGTAATGAGTTCATTATTATCAAAATCAACGGTTGTTAACCAGCGAGTTTTGTTATCCCAAGCTTCTAACATTAGCGCGAGATGCTGACCATCGCTACTCCACTTAATAGGATTATACATTTGCAGCACATGGATGTTACGTATTTTTTTCTCTGACTTATATATTTTACCTTCACGGGCATAGTTTTCAGATTTAACGGTCGCTAAAACATCTTCATCAAAGCCTGGCAAACTGTCATAACTTAATACTTGTTGTGTACCTGTCGTTAAATCAAGTAAAAACAATTGCTCTTGATATTGTCTGTTGTTGGCAACACGAGCACGTACTTTCTCAGCCACGATAATACCATCTGTAGTGATGTAATTAGGCATGATATCTGTTTTATCACGGCTAGATTTTGCTGATGTTATACTCACTAATAGTTTATCGCCCATTGGGGATAAACTTGCGTACGCTACACGGTTGTCTTTACCAAAATAAAATTTACTGTCGTTCACAAAAGTGTTTTCTACTGCAAGACGTTCTTTTTTAGTTTGTTTTAATTTAGTATTTCGCTGCTGTAAAGCAATATAGTCAATTAACTTATGTTGCTCCTTGGCTAAGTAATTTTTAGGTACCGAAACACCAGCAGGTTTTGCTGACATTTGTAAGTTTGCTAGCTCTTTAATTTGACCTGTTTGTAAATTATGTGCATAAAAAACATTCGCTATTTGGTAAGCAATATCACCATTAGTTAAAAACTGCGCATTGCGCTCTTTATTTGAGGTAAAAGTAAGCTGTTTTATGATATTACTAGCAAGTTTTTTTACAAAGACATCACCATTAAAAATATAAACTTTATGCGTTCGAGCCTGATTAAATAAACCGTTTTGGTCAGTAACTTTATGTTTATTCGATAACGCTACTTGTGTCGTCTTATTACTATTTGATAGGTCCAGTGAATACAAATCACGTAGTGGGTTACCTAATTGCTTTTGCTGATAATAGACAGTGTTACTATCATCCCCCCAATGCCAAGACTCTGGCGAACGACCAAACCAATCTGGGTCTGCCATTATTTGCTCTAAGGTAATAATATCGCTTGATTGTGCATTAGTAGCGACAGCACTTTGAACTTTCTCTGCAGCACTAGTATTCAGTTTTTCATTCAGCTGAGTATTACTACAGGCAACTAATGATAAACTGAGTACAGCGGTAATGAGTTGTATTTTCATAAAATAAATTCTTATGTTGAGTTCTTTTATTCTTTTATTAAAGAAATAATGAATGAGGAGTCGCCAAGAAATACCAATTAAATTGCTATTACTCACTAGTACCAGCGGCTCTTGAGAATATGATTAACCCGCTATCCTAATCGAAATGATAAATATGTATTAAAGAGAACGACCAATAGCGCTTTATCTACGTTAAAAACGCGTTAAAATAATAGCTATTGAACATACTATCATCATTGGACATATTGTTATGCTTTGCCCTTGTGGTTCTACCCTATTATTTAATACTTGCTGCAAACTTTTTATTACACAAAAACAAGTTCCTTGTACCGCTGAACAATTAATGCGATCGCGTTTTAGTGCCTATGCTACTAAAGAAGGACAGTATATTTTTGATACTTATAGTGCAACAGCCCAACTAAAGCTATCAGTTCCTGAAATTCAAGTATGGGCCGATGAATGTCTTTGGTTAGCATTAGTTGTACATAACTCAACAGAAAGTATGGTTGAATTTTCAGCTTATTACTTAGTTGACAATACTCTCTATGAATTACGAGAAAAATCAAACTTTACCCTTGAGCAAGAACGATGGTGTTATATTGATGGAGATATTATCGTACATAAAGAACTTATTTCAAATAATGGTACCAGTACTATTAAACGAAGTGATATTTGTCCATGTAACAGGTTTCCAACAGCTTGGTCGATAAAAAAAGGTAAGAAGTTTAAACATTGCTGCGCTAGGTGATGGACTATCTATAGCTATATTTAGTTAAGCAGTGGTGCTTTAACCAAGGATTGTTGAATGCCATCTAACCATGCATTAGCATTAAAACTTAAAGGCTGACTTAGTTGTTTATCTACATAACTTGCGCTTTGCTTTTCTCGAGCTTCATTTACTAGTAACTGATTGCTCAGTGATTTTTTTACTTCCATCGCTTGTGTATGTTTGAGCTGAGTAAATAAGCTCGTATTTTGTAGCACTAGGCTTTCAATATAGTTTTTATCATCGCGAAATGCTAAAGGTTTAGGCATCATAGCGTTAGTTAAGTGAATATTAGCAAGGTCTTTATCAACAATAGATTGTACTTGATTGAATTGTTTAACGTCATCAAGACTGGTTAACGCTAATACCGCTTTATCAGGTAGGTTAAATTGTTTTCTCAACGCGATGTTCGTAACATCAGCAACTGTCGTCTCTTCAGCTTGTGGTATTAGAAATTGGCTTTGCTCACGAACATCTGTAGTTAACATAGCCAGCATCAACGAAAAATCCGCACGACGCGCTTGTACTACACTTTCATTTAGCTGCTCACCAAGTTGTAACTCATGAAGTAATACACTGGCAGATGAAAAGTCAGTGGCTAATTTTACAGCACTATCCTTTACCACGTCATTACTTTGTGAGGTATTAGTTGTTGAAAAATTTGGTGAAAGCTCTACTGCCAATGTCCTATTCTCTTATTTATCGTTGCTTTAATAAATAAGTTATCGGCTAAAACTAAAAAACATTTAACCAATAAGACCATAAATATAAAATAAATTTTAAAATAAATGCTCTTATTGGCTATGAACTTAACTGAGTGAACTAACTTCGATTAATCGATATCTTATTCAGTCACCATACTCAATTAGCTTATGAAGCTAACGTGCTAATTTTACTGGCCAAGTCAGCGTGAAAGATGCACCACCCAATTCACTATCGCCAATAGATGCCTGCCCCTGATGCCATTCCATTATGCGAGCTACGATTGCTAAGCCAAGACCAAAACCACCTGTTTCACGGTTTCTTGATTGGTCGCCACGTGAAAAAGCATCAAAGATAACTTGCTTAAATTCATCAGAGACACCATCGCCATTATCTTCAACACAAATATTACATTGACTACCGACTTGCAAAAGTGTGACCCTAACTTTATCGTTACCATATTTAATAGCATTGCTAATAAAGTTATTCACGGCTCGATCGATAAAATGACCATCACAACAAACATAATTATCTGGTAATTTATTAACAAATTCTACCGAACTAACAAATTGATCATGACTGGCTATTTGTAATTTAACTAAATCACTTAGATTAGTACGGGTAAAGTTAAGTTCTGGTTTATCACTATCAAAAGCGGCATAAATAAGCATTTCATTAATCAGCTCTTCTAATTCGCACACATCATTATTTATTTGTTGCTGATATTTTTTTCTTTTTTCATCATTTTTAATGGTATCAAGCATCTGTAAGGCAAATTTAGTTCGTGCCAGTGGTGTTCTTAATTCATGTGAAACCGCATTCGTTAGCTCTTTATGAGCTTCAATTAGCCGCCGTATTCTGGCCGCCATCATATTAAATGAGGCTATCATAGGTGCTATCATGGTTGATTTAGCTGCAGGTGCTGTACTATCAAACTGTCCTTGTCCAAATGCTTTAGTCGCTTTTTTAAGCTGCTCTAAGTCCCGTGACATTGGCCATAACCAAATAAAGATAACCAGACCAAAGGTAGCCAATATCAAAACACGATAGGTTGATTTTACTCTTGGCCTTGTCGGCATTTCTAATGGTCCTAAGGTAATAACAGAGTCAGAGTCTTCAAGTAAATAATGGATTACTACTTGGTCATCGAAATGATAAATATGAGCGTTCGAGTGTGATAAAACATGATGGTCTGTATGATCAATAGCTTCAACTTCCGCTAAAGAGGCTAAGTTTAATTGTAAGCCCCAGCGCTCTCCAGCGCCTGCGATTATCTCTTCCCATTCTTCCTCGGGGTGTTTTTGAACATAATCCCCGGTAGCCATCATTAATGTTTGATAGCCTGTATAGGATTCAATATCTTGCTCGAGATAGGAAGTCCATACTTCATCTAATGCCCAAGAAAAAATAATAAATGTAGAAATAATAAAGAAATAAAGATTAAAAAACGAACGGCCTAATTTCATCAACGTACCTTATCAAAAGAATGTAAAAGAAGGAGTTTAAGAAAAAGGCCTTGTTACTACTAATAAGTAAACAAAGCCTTGTTGTCCTAGTGAACGACTACACAAGGTTAGCTCCATGCATCAGGAACGAACAAGTAACCTTGGCCCCATATAGTTTTGATTCTAAAGGGTGTATCAGTGCTGTCATGCAATTTTTTACGTAAGCGTGATATACGAACATCAACACTTCTGTCTAAGCCATCATACTCACGACCAATTACCGCTTTATAGATGTAATCACGGTTTTGTACTTCTCCTGCTTTACCTGCAAGTAGCCATAACAAATCAAATTCTTGACTCGTTAAGTCGACATTTTCATCTTGCAAAGTCACTTTACGCGATGCTTTGTTTATATATAAACCACCACAGACAATTTCGCCTTTTTCTTCACTTTGATTCGGTAAATCACCACGACGTAATAAAGCATTTACTCGTGCTAATAATACGCGCGGTTCAACGGGTTTGATAACATAATCGTCAGCACCAATTTCTAAACCAAGTACCTGATCAAAATCCGTACTTTTTGCTGTTAGCATTAATATAGGGCCATTAAATTCTGGACGTAAATCACGGCAAACACCAAAACCATCTTTACCGGGTAACATGACATCTAAAATAATAAGATCTGGAGAAAAAAGCTTTACGCGCTTTGCGACAGTGTCACCACGAAACTCTTGTTTCACATGGAAACCTTCACTCGTTAAGAAGTCGGTGACTAAATCGGATAATTGGCGGTCATCTTCAACTAATAATATTTTTTTTACGCTTGAGTTACTATCTGGCATATTTATTTCCTTATTTATTACGCGGTACTTATATTGTAATAATAGATAACTTTACTAACAGTTTTCTATATTGTGTTGCTCATTTAGGTTTAGCTTAAACAAGTTATTACGGTTAAACAATAAGTTCTACCAGATGTTACGTTTAAATTACATTTTATAACAAGAAGTGAAAAATAAAACTTGCGAGACGATAGATAAACACGCAAGATCATTGCCTTTATTTTCTAAGCAATATATGACGTTATTGCTCGCTAAAAGCTTTTAGGAATTCTATGAAAATCATCTCTTTTAATATTAACGGCCTTCGTGCTCGTCTTCACCAGTTAAAAGCAATTATCGAGAAACACCAGCCTGATATTATCGGCCTACAAGAAATCAAAGTTCATGATGAAGTTTTCCCCTTAGAAGCTGTTGAAGCCATGGGTTACCACGTATATTTTCATGGTCAAAAAGCCCATTATGGTGTGGCCATGTTATGTAAAAAAGAAGCTGATGTGGTACAAAAAGGTTTTCCAAGTGACGATGATGAAGCGCAAAAGCGTATGATTATGGTAACGACCACCAATGAGAAGGGCGAAAAATTAACAGTGCTGAATGGCTATTTCCCACAAGGCGAAAACATCAGTCACGAAACTAAATACCCATATAAACGTCAATTTTATAAAGATTTAATGACTTACCTTAACGACAATCATACGAATAATGAAAATGTGGTGGTCATGGGTGACATTAATATTTCTCCACAAGACTTAGATATTGGTATTGGTGACGTAAACAGTAAGCGTTGGTTAAAAAGTGGTAAGTGTTCTTTCCAACCTGAAGAAAGAGAATGGTTAACAAGGTTAATGGATTGGGGTTTTGTTGATACCTTCCGCCTGCTTCACCCTGTAACGACCGAGCGTTACTCTTGGTTTGATTATCGCTCTCGTGGTTTTGATGATAATCGTGGTCTTCGTATTGATGTGGTACTGGCGACAAAAGAGATGGCAGCACAATGTATAGAAGCTGATATTGATTATGAATTACGCGGTATTGAAAAACCGTCAGATCATGCACCTATTTGGTCAACATTTTCATAGGGGGTACTATCAATGCATACTGACATGTCTACTAAAGAATCAGTTGGAACATTAGCTCAATACCGTTGCCCCCTTTGTCAGCAATTTTTATACCTTGTTGAAAAGAGCTACCGTTGTGAAAATAACCATAGCTTTGACCAAGCAAAGCAAGGCTATGTTAATTTATTACCTGTTCAATTTAAACATTCGAAAGAACCTGGCGATAACAAAACAATGGTACAAGCTAGACGTGCCTTTTTAGATAAAGGCTACTACCAGCCTTTACTTGACAGTATATTAGCGTTATATCAAAGGTATGCTGATAAAAACACGGCTGTTTTTGATGCTGGCTGCGGTGAAGGTTTTTATACGCATCAACATAAAACTGAGTACAACACAGTCTACGGTGTCGATATTGCCAAAGAGACAATAAAGATTGCCGCAAAACGTTATCAAGATTGCTTTTTTAGCGTAGCAACGCTTTCTGACTTACCTTTTGCTGATGAAAATTTTGGTTGGCTTTATAGTGTTTATGCCCCTATTTTAGAAAATGAGTTTACCCGCATCTTACAAGATAAAGGCTATTTATTGACGGTTACCCCTGCCGATAATCATTTGTTTGAGCTTAAATCACTGATATATCGACAAGTAAATAAACATGATACTACCAAGCAAGTTATTGAAGACTTAACCTTGGTTGAAGAACAACGCTTGAACTACCCCATGAACTTCTCTAATAGTGACGATCTACTGAACCTGTTAGCAATGACACCTCTTGCCTTTAAAGCCAGTGAAGCGTTAATTATCGAATTGAAGCAACAAAAAGAATTTAGTTGCCAAGCTGATTTTGTATTACGTTTGTATCAGAAGACTAAATAATCAGAAGGGATTGTTCTCTAGAGGTGTAGTTATCAAAAGACGGAAGTTAGTCACTTGGCGCATAAGTTAGTTGTAAAAGTTGAGCCAGATCGATATAGCGGGGTTTATACGTTGCTAGGTTAGCGATAGCATTGTCATTTCTATGTCCATTGCTTTGCTCACCTTGCTCACTGAAATGCTCTTTACCCTGCTGCTTTACCTTTTCTACACTACTTTGATACCAAGAAGCCAGTGAAGGTGGTAACAGTTTGTCAGCTTTAACACCTGAGAAGACGAGTGCTTGCACCGGCAGACTTAATAAAAATAAACCATAAACAAGTGCTTGAGGCAGCGCATTTATTGTATTATTTATAGAGCCTTGACCTAGAGGATAACCAGAGGCGACATAAAGCTGCATAATAACAGTAAACATGGCTAACGCAGGGAAATACCGACAAACAAAGCGCGCGCTTTGCACACCTCGATAATCTTCGAAATAATAGGTTAACTCTGGCTTATCAGGCCAAAGAGATAAATATTTTTTACCCAATTGAATGAGTTGTACAACGGAGATATTCATACATCTACTATAGCAGCTAGTTCTTATAGCCGCTACCATTCAAACTGCGTACTGAATCCTGTATCTTCAAGTAGTACGGTAAATATAACAACTGCTGCAAACACCTCCCTATTTACGCATAGAAATCATTAAAAAAATATAATTAAACAGTTTTTTCTTGCATTGCATCAATATATATTAGCCAATCAAGCGCTATAATAGTGCCAACGTTATTTTGCATCTGATTATTTTTGCAACTAAATATTAGATATCTTTTCACTTTTTTAAAAGACAATAGACATGACTCAACAAAAGTTCAGGATAAAACTCGGTTAATACTGATGCTATTTTAGTGATCAACTGTGGCAGCTCTTCTATTAAATTTTGTTTAATAAAGCCAGTAACTGGTGAAACATTATTATCCGGTTTGGCCGAATGTTTACTCAGCCCAGATGCAAAAAATCACTATCAAACGATATTGTGAAAAACAGAGTTATAAATTACCTGCTGCTTTTGATCATCAAACAGCACTCTCTGTATTGGTAGAGCAATTACAACAGATTAACTTAGTCAAGGATATCAGTGCCATTGGGCATAGAGTTGTGCATGGTGGTGAACACTATTCACAACCTACATTAATTACTATCGAGGTAGAGCAAAGCATTAGTCAATTGGCAAAACTAGCACCATTGCATAATCCAGCACATCTCATCGTTATAAAAGCATGCTATAAAGCCGTATCAAGGTATTCAGCTACCTGATAATTTGATAATAACAGCCCCCGGATCCATTAGAGATAATTACGTTGGGCCTATGGTCGAGCTACGTAAAAATAAAGGTCTAACGGATGTTATTGCCCTAGAGAACTTAAAAGATAATGTTTTTTTAGCCACTATGATACTACAACTAGGTCAAGTTGATGGCCTTGTTTCTGGCGCTATTAATACCACGGCAAACACCATAAGGCCTACTTTACAGCTAATTAAAACTGCGCCTGATAGTTCCTTGGTTTCATCAATTTTCTTTATGTTGTTACCTGATCAAGTGCTTATTTATGGTGATTGTGCTATTAACCCTGAGCCTAATGCCGAGCAGTTAGCTGATATCGCCATCCAATCTGCCGACTCTGCAAGAGCCTTTGATATTGAACCAAGAGTTGCCATGATTAGTTACAGTACTGGTAGATCTGGTCAAGGCGCGGATGTAGAAAAAGTCGCTAGAGCCACTGAAATTGCCAAAGCTAAGCGACCTGATCTCATTATTGATGGACCACTTCAATATGATGCAGCCATAATGGAGAACGTTACCAAGAAAAAAGCACCAAATAGTCCGGTAGCGGTTAAAGCGACAGTGTTTATCTTCCCTGATTTAAATACGGGTAACACCACCTATAAAGCGGTACAGCGTTCAGCTGACTTAGTCAGCATAGGTCCTATGTTACAAGGAATGAACAAACCCGTTAATGATTTATCTCGCGGTGCATAGTCGATGACATTGTTTATACCATTGCGCTAACGGCAATACAGCCGACAATGTAGCATCGTATGGATCTATTAGTTGAAACAAAGTAATAACCTTGGTTTTTTATTACACATAATTAAATAATAAAGCGGTTAAAGACATTTTTTGATAAGTTTAACCGTCTTAAAACTTTACTTACATAGATAAAAGTACCCAACAGTGTATTTTGATGACTTATCCACTTTATTAGTATTTAAACTCTAGCTAGTCAAAAAACGTACAGACGTAATTTTCCTTTAATTTCATATCCATATACAGTTAATAACGCATTACGCACAATTCTATCCACAGGTTTTGTGGATAGAAAATCCTAAGATAACTATTAACCTTTCCAATAAATAACATAGTAAACCTTTCGTAAACAGACCTTTTAGATAACTTAGGCCTAAATCTAGCTATTTTTAATACGTAGCCATTGATCGAGTCTATGATAATCTCAACACATTCAACATCACAACAATTAACTAGTGCTATAGTTATATCTATAACCACCTAGGATTCAGTGTTAAGTGTCATGGGAATATACTAAGAGTATTAATCAAATAAATAGCTTTAAGGACATTAATGGTACAGTTAACGCTTAGACTTATTAACGAACAATTCTCCATTCACAGTTTATCCAAGAGTGCGACTATTCCGGGTGAAGTATTTAGCGCAAATATATATTTTATTGCTAAGACTTTTGACGAAATATCTATCGTATTACCGCAAAGCATTGTTATTAATAGTGATGAAGTAGAGCTAAACTGGCAAGCGTTAGAGGTAGTTGGACCGCTTGCTTTTACTATGACGGGTATTTTATCGAATATCTCTACGGTCTTGGCAAATGAAAAAATTAGTATATTTGCTATTTCTACCTTTGACACCGATTACATTCTGGTAAAAGAAGAATGTATGAATACAGCAGTTAAAGTACTACGCGCTAACCAATATCTGGTGATATAGTGACAAAGCCATTCTTTTTTATTTTAATGATAGTCAACCGATAAGCTAAGTAAGTTAGACACAGTGGTGGAGATTGCAATAGATAAAAACTTACCGACTAAAACCTAAGAAAAAGAGCGATAGAAAAGCCTACAAATAATTCTCATGCAAAATTCATATTACTAATATTGTGATGAGTGTTGTTCCTGACGTTACCAATGTGGTGACAGTTGCTTTTATAGCCTGATGAATAACAGAGTCTATATTTTTCTCAAGGCTTTACATACCTGCTCTACTTGAAGATGCTCGTTTTAGGAAAACTGAGTGAATTATAATTAAGACACATTTGTTTGTTAAGGGTCATTCAGGAGAATGTGCTCCTGCATTCTCTAATAAGCTACATCAATGTAGCGTCCTTAAAAATAAATGTAACGACGAGTATGTTTTGCTCATTTTTTTCCAAAGGGCTGGTTTATAAACGCTTTATACTACATTATTGATTTCGACAATAGAATAACTATTCTCTTCAATCAATGCCTTACCTAAAGGCGTTTCTAACTCCAGCTAAAACCTACATATTCAAGTGGAACGGCTATATGTAGCGATAGTTAGTCTTTTTAGTATGACCAGAACTGCGTTAGCTTTTGCCAATAGAACGGTACTAATCAGAAAAGTATAGTCGACGACTTTCTTACGAATCCTGCTGAATTTCTAATGCTTTTTGTTTAATAAAGTCGATAAATACTCGATTTTTATTAGGCATATATTTACTTTGCACATACTGCAAACAAATATCACCGTGGTAACTGCATTGTAAATGCCAATCTTTCAATAATGGAATGAGTTTTCCCGCTTCAATCCCTTTTTGCGCGGTGTAATCGGGTAAAGAACCGACACCAAAGCCTTGTTCAATGGCATCTCGACGCATTTCACTGTGATTAAGTAAATACGGTCCTGTTACTTCTACGGTTGTTTTTTGATTTTTATTACTAAATCGCCAACGATTATCTATCATATTTTCGCCTAAGCAAATACACGGTAAATATTTTAAATCATCGGGGTGTGTTGGCAGAGTATGGTTCGCGAGGAAATCAGGACTGGCACATAATACCTGTTCAACACGACCAATTTTAACATTTACCAACGCTTCAATTGGATAGTCATTAATATGAATTAAGAAATCAACACCGTCATGAATGGGATCTAAAATACGGTCGGTTACTTTTAAATGTAACTGAATGTCTGGATAGCATTTTAAAAACTCAATAAAGAGTGGTCGCAATACCTGATTCGCTAGTGATTTTGGTGCAGACACTCTCAATAATCCACTTGCCATCGATGTTACAGAACGACTGGCATTTACAGCTTTTTCAGCAGACTCAACCATCTGTTTGCAATAATCAAATGTTATTTTACCTGACTCAGTTAACGCCAGTTGTCTGGTAGTACGCTGTAACAGTTTGATACCTAAAGCATCTTCTAATCGACTGATTTGGCGACTAACTGCTGAGGGGGTAACCCCTAGTTTTCTTGCTGCTTTACTAAAGTTCCCCTGCTCAACCACAGTAACCAGAATAGCCATATCAGATAATAAAGGGATTAATTTATTTGTGTCCATGAAGCATAAGTCCTTTTACAAATATCTATATTGTTTTAAATATTTCATAGATTAACATAGTTATAGAGTAATAAGTGGCTTGCTTAAGCAGATTTAACATTATAAGAGGAAAATATGGAAGTACTAATAAATACTTATATGGCAGAAATTATTGCGGTAAGTACTATCGCTATTTTTATGGCTATGTTACCAGGAGCAGACTTTGTGATGGTGACACGTACCAGTATCCATAATGGCCGTTTAGCTGGTTTATATATGAGCTTGGGTATGTGTTTATCTGTTTGTATTCATGCCAGTTATTCAATTGCAGGATTAGCGGTAATTATTACAAATTCACCATGGTTATTTACGGCCATTAAATATTTAGGTGCCACATATCTTATTTATATTGCCTGGCAGTTATTAACAACATCTACGCTTTTAAATAAAGATCAAAACAATAAAACTGCGCAAATATCATCTTTTAAGGCATTACGTTTGGGCTTTACTTGCAATATATTAAATCCTAAAACATCTATCTTTTTCTTGAGCATTTTTACCCAAGTTGTGTCGATAGATACACCCTTAATAATACAAATGACTTATGGATTGATAATTATGTTGGCACATTTCATCTGGTACAGCGGTATTGTTTTATTATTATCGCACCCAAAAATTCTGCCTTACTTCAATAAACAAAAACAGAAAATTAATAGAGTGTCGGGCTTTGTCTTAATGATCATTGCTATAAAACTCACTTTGGTAGATTCTATTTAAGTCAAAGTATGTTGCATATTTCAACAATAAATTTACGACCAAAATAATACAAGTTGAAAATGTTAAATTAAAATACTATATCTGCCGGTTTGACACTCTGCTATCTTAAGAAAAGCGGATATAGCCTATCGTTTCTGGTATTATATTAAGCCTTGATTATTAACTATTAGAAGCGCTAAGAAATGATTACCTTATACGGCATAAAAAATTGCGATACCGTTAAAAAGGCTATTAAATGGCTTGAAGCCAATGACATAGCGCATCAGCTTTATGACTTTAAAACGCAACCGTTAACCGCTGAATTATTAACCGACTTTATTAATCAAAGTGATTGGTCTTTATTATTAAATAAGCGCAGTACAACCTTTCGTAACCTGCCTGATGAGATAAAAAACAACTTAACAGATGAAGTTATATTTGCCTCAGTGCTTGAGCAACCTACACTGCTTAAGAGACCACTATTGCCATTAAATGGTGAACTCAACCTTGGTTTTAAAGTAGATCAGTACCAAACTCTTTTCGCTAATAAATAATTCATTTTTTTGATTGAAAATACGTCACTAAAAACACTTCATTGAAATTAAGTAAAGGTAGTACTTGTGAGTCAAATTGAACAAAAAAATCAAAGCGCGGTTATCGAATTAGCAATAGATCTAATGTCTAGAGCTTCAGTTACACCTGAAGATGCTGGTTGTCAGAAACTAATGGTACAGCGATTAGCAAAGCTGGGATTTACTAATGAAAGTATGATTTTTGCTGATACCACAAATCTTTGGTCTCGTCGTGACAGTACTGAAACCAAGAAAGAAAACGATGTAGTGTTTTGTTTTGCTGGCCACACCGATGTGGTACCTGCCGGTAATCTCGAATTATGGAATACGCCACCATTTGAGCCTACAATTATCGATGGTATGTTATATGGCCGCGGTGCTTCGGACATGAAGGGTAGCCTGGCGGCAATGATAGTCGCGACAGAGCGCTTTGTTCAAGACCACCCTGATCATCAAGGTTCAATTACCTATTTAATAACAAGTGATGAAGAAGGGCCATTTATCAATGGCACCACTAAAGTGATTGATACCTTAGAAGCGCGTAATGAAAAAATCACCTACTGTATTGTTGGAGAGCCTTCAAGTACTAATTCAGTTGGTGATGTCGTCAAAAATGGTCGGCGCGGGTCGATTTCAGCTGAAGTAGATATTAAGGGAAAACAAGGCCATGTTGCCTATCCTGAGCATGTCAAAAATCCTATTCACTTAGCTATGCCGGCATTAACTGAGTTAAGCCTAGTAAAATGGGATCAGGGTAATGATTACTTCCCGGCTACCAGCTTTCAACTCTCTAATATTAGTGCTGGTACTGGTGCAACGAATGTTGTTCCTGGACATCTAAATGCCTTATTTAATTTACGTTATAGCACTGAATTAACAGACCAAATTATTGTTAAGCAAGTAGAGTCACTCCTTGATAAACACCAACTTGATTATGATATAAAGTGGACATTTAATGGTAAGCCATTTATTACTGAGCATGTTGGCTCAGAGCACGGATTCTTAAATGCTGTTAGCCAAGCAATACTGACAGTTACCGGTAAAGAAACTCAATTATCTACGTCAGGTGGTACCTCAGATGGTCGATTTATCGCGCCAACTGGAGCACAAGTTATTGAACTTGGACCCTGTAATGCAACTATTCATCAAGTAAATGAATCGGTTTGTTGTGATGATTTAGAAAAACTCGTTGATATTTACTATCATTGTTTAGTTAATGTTTTATGTACGCATAAAACAATTACTTAGTTCTTTTTTTAGCTAACCATCTATTTAATAAGTCATAAGGGTTGATTTTGCAATGCTAACGAGCAATCACATTAATCCCGCTCAATTACTGGGTCAAACAGACGTTCACTTGCACTATGTAAGTGAACGAGTTGCCATTCATAAAGAGATGAAAGCCGCCTTTGAACTTCTGGTAAACGCAGCTAAAGCCGATGCGATAGAACTAAAAATTGCCAGTGGATTTCGATCGTTTGATCGACAACTTATGTTATGGAATAACAAGTTTTTGGGGAAAACATCGATTAAAAATAGTGCAGGACACGTTATATCTTTAGCACACTTATCTCCACTTGAATTAGCTCACAGCATTTTACTTTATTCTGCCTTACCTGGGGCAAGCCGACATCATTGGGGTTGCGACATTGATGTGTACGCGCCAAATTTATTAGCTAAAGATTATCAGTTACAACTTGAGCCATGGGAATACAGTGAACAAGGGCCTTTAGCAAAGTTATCCGCTTGGCTTGGTCAATACGCACACCAGTTTGGCTTTTATTTCCCCTATGCACGCTTTCAAGGGGGGGTTGCCGAAGAGCCTTGGCACTTATCTTACTTGCCATTAGCCCAACAATATCAACAAGCATTTGATGTTGAATTGCTAGTAGAGGCACTCAACAACAGTGCGATATTAGGTAAACATATCATTATTGAAAATATAGATGACCTAGCAAAGCGTTATATTAACAATGTTTGTGATGCACCAACAAATGTTATACTGCCAAAATAGTCATCTTAATATACTAATTTAACTTCACTAACTTACCAAGAGGCAGCCCAATGGACAATTGGTTAGCTATTTTTATGATAGTAATAACAGTCGTTATTATCATAGGAAATTTGAGTACATTTCAAAAGAGCTCAAAGCAAAGAATGCGTAAAAAAAGTTTAAACGACCGAGAAGAGACACTACCCAGAACAAATAAAAGTACTCATAAAATGAAATCTGTTCAAACACCCCCGCAAAATAAACAGTAATATCTAGACATAAAAAACTCCACCTAGTGGAGATTTTATATCTACAAAGTTATATAACCAAAAAACATTAAGATGTTTGACTATATAAGCTATTTAACTTAAACAATGCTAGAAAACATCTCTAAACGATAACCCTTTTTCAATTACAGGGAAAATACGTTCTAATGTTTCAAGTGGCAATGGCTCACCTACAGAATTATAAATGGTGACCGCTGTCTTATGATTAAGTTCGTCAAGCGGCGCTAATAAAAATTGATAATGAGCATCATTTACATCGACTACTGGTATATCATCACCCCAAATACTGTCCCATATACTGGTATCTGGTTGAACGAAATCTACATAGTAAATCTTTTTATCTTCGTTAAGATCAGTAATAGTAAAGCCATTTTTTTCGAAGAATAATGGCATGTTACCCCATAAATCATCTAAGCCCATTTCAACTACATAAGCAGGTTCTTCTTCTATATTCTTGCCTATTTTTACTAACTTTTGATTAGCACGAGTTAAACGATCTGCTCGTTGTTGAACACGATAGTTATAATCAACGGCAGCTATTAATTCATTAAGCATCGCTTTTTCAGCGCGTTGCTTATCAATAGGATCCATGGTTTTACTACCACCTTTATCATCTGTTTTAATGAAATCTACTAATGAAACTCGCAATGAAACACTTCGACCATGGGGTTTAGCAAGTAATTGGTAACGGAAACGTAAACTCTTAGAGAACTGAATATCAGTAAAAATCCAACCAACATCAATTTCATTATGATACCAATCAGACTCAATGATGGCTGTTGTAATGCCTTCACGTTTAATACTCGTTTCTTTTAAACTGGTAGCACCTTCAATAACTTTACTTAAGGTAACTTCTATATCTTCCTCAATGTAGTTAAAGCTAATCTGATCTTCAGCCAATTGTTCTTTAACAACTTTTTCAATAAACTCTAATAAGTCTTTTTCTTCCAAGACCTTATCAAACCAAATAATAGCGATACTTGATTCATCAACAACACGTGAAGATGCAGCAACTGGCATAACTAAAGATGGTGCCCGAATATCCATATCCTTACCGACAGGACCTTGATGGTTTATCTTATTAGTAACGAAAAAGTCTTTTGCCTGTTTTGGTTTATTCAAATTAGCTGGAATAACGAGATCGTTAGCTTCAGGCTTATGCTGATAATCAAAACTACCTTGTGCTTGTTTATTATTAACAGATCCACAAGCTGTTAGTGACAAGGCTAACAGTGATAAATAAAATGCTCTACAACTCATTAAAACTCCTGTGGCTTAGGTTATTGATAGTCAAAACCCTCTAAGCTCACTAAAAAATACTAAAAACAATTTAATATAAGACAGGGCTAATATTGCGCCCCATGGTACTTGGCTGATTTTACAAACACAAGTTATATGACCACAAAAATGTAAGATGATTCCAACTTTAATCGTGATCAGTTACAATGCGCCTTTCATGACAACTTAGGCGCAATGAATGTCAAAGTATTTAGTACTAACAGCGATGGGATCAGACCGAACTGGTTGTGTTAGTGAATTAACTAAATTAGCAAGTGAATGTGAATGTAATATATTAGACAGTCGAATGGCTATTTTTGGATCTGAATTTACTTTTATTATGTTACTTACTGGTGATACCAGGGCGATTAATAAGATTGAAGTTAGAATACCACAGCTAGCCCATAGTTTAGATTTAATCACTATGATGAAGCGTACTTCAGGCCATAGAACTTTTGACTTAGTAAAACATTACCAAGCAGAATATTCTGGTATAGACCAACCAGGCATTCTAAAATCAATGACCGCCTTTTTTGCCACGCGTAAAATAGATATCTCTTCGTTAAAGTCGGAAATCGATCCGAAAACCAATCATATGAGCGCCAACATATTGTTTGCTCTAACGGAAAAAATCAGTATAGATGAACTAGAACGTGACTTCCTAGAGCTTTGTCAACAAACAGATGTACAAGGTTTCATCAAAAAAGCAAATGCTAACTTATTGTAACTAGCATAAATAATCTCTTTCAAATAAACAAATAAAAGTGACTTTATTATGAATACTTTAAACATTGGTGATACCGCACCACTATTTACCCTAAACAATGAAAATGATGTATCAATCTCATTAGCTGATTACATAGGTAAAAAGCAGGTACTTGTCTATTTTTATCCTAAAGCTATGACTCCGGGTTGTACCGTTCAGGCACAAGGATTACGCGATATAAAGGCCGAACTTACAACATTAAATACGGTTGTTTTTGGTATCAGTCCTGATGAAGTAAAACGGCTCACTAAGTTTTGCGAACGTGATAGTTTAAATTTCTCACTGTTATCTGATGTTGATCATCAAGTAGCAGATGACTTTGGTGTTTGGGGTTTAAAAAAGTTTATGGGCAAAGAATACGATGGTATTCACCGTTTAAGCTTTTTAATTGGTTTTGATGGAAAAATCAGTCATGTTTTTAATAAATTTAAAACTAAAGAACACCATGATGTTGTTTTAGCAGTTTTAAATGAATTGAGTCATTAGCTTTTACTTTATAAATTATCGAAAATAACTATTCAGCTAATTTTTCTTATTACTCTATTACTTACTTAGTACGATTAGCTAAATAAGCAGCATAGTCTGGAATGTCAATAGTACTTTCTTGAGTCATTAGCGCTGAGTCCATGAGAAAGTTGGCCGTAGATTTATTAGTCGCTATAGGGATATTCCATACTGCTGCTAATCTTAACAACGCTTTCACATCCGGATCATGGGGTACCGCGTCTAACGGATCCCAAAAAAAGATCATTACATCAATTTTACCTTCTGCGATTAATGCGCCTAACTGTTGATCTCCGCCCATTGGTCCTGAGAAAAAACACTTTACCGGTAAGCCAATAGCCGAACTGAGTAAAGTCCCTGTAGTACCTGTCGCAAATAAATGATGAGACTTTAAATCATCACTTCGGTTCTGTGCCCAAGCAATTAAGTCTGCTTTTTTATGATCATGGGCAACGAGTGCCATGCGTTTATGTGCAGGCATCAATCTTTCGGTGTACGTTAATTCCATACTCATTCCTTTATAACTTAACTATCATTGTACTTCACTAATACTTTGCGTATCCGGTATCGTCGGCCAGGCATTTATTACCGCCTTCACTAGGGTTGCTAGAGGAATTGCAAAAAAAACACCCCAAAAACCCCATAAACCACCAAAAAATATCACCGCTATGATAATAATAACAGGATGTAAATTAACCGCCTCAGAAAAAAGTAAAGGGACAATTACATTACCATCGACAGCTTGAATAATACCATAAGCAAGCATAACGTAACCAAACTCACTACTAAATCCAAATTGAAAAAGTGCTACCAACATAACAGGCAAGGTTACAACGGTCGCGCCAACATAGGGGACCAGTACAGACAAACCAACTAAAACGCCTAGTAGTAAAGCATATTGTAAATCAAGGAAAATAAAAGCAATAGTCGTTGATGTGCCAACAATAAGAATTTCAATGACTTTACCACGGATATAATTCAAAATTTGTTGGTTCATTTCTTGGCTTACCTTAATCGCCATACGGCGCTCTTTAGGTAAGAAATGCGCAATACTGCTCATTAACTCTGTTTTATCTTTTAAGAAGAAAAATATCATTAGTGGTACAAGAATGAGGTAAACCATTAAAGCGACAATATCAGAAATAGAGTTTAATGAAGCTTTAAGTGCTACCTGTCCCCATTCAAGTAAATTATCATTGACCAGGACAATAAAACTTTCTATTTGAGCTACATCGACTAAATCAGGATATTTTTCAGGCAAGGTCATTAAGTATACTTGTACCTGGGTAATCATATGAGGTATTTCTTGCAATAAATTACTACTTTGTTTCCAAATAAGAGGCATTAATCCTAATACTGCTAATAAGGAAAATCCTATAAATGTGACAACAACGACGACTGTTGCACTAGAACGCGACATTGAGTTCTGCATTAGTTTATTAACCGGCAGGTCTAACAAAAAAGCTAATGCTATAGCGACAAATACCGGCATCAGTAAACTACTAAACAAAGCAATAAACAGTGCAATACAGATTAAAATAACAACTAAAGTGACCGCATGAGGGTCTGAGAACTTACGGGTATACCAATCACTAAATAACTTAAACATAACTACCTATTTCTTTAATTCTGACTTATTGTGCTTGAGTGCATCAATTTTTATCTCGACGAAACCATTTTTAATGGCATGTTCATGAAAACAATAACCCTGCTTATCCAACAACTTAGGGATATCACTAATAGAGCCGATATCATCAATGCTAATTATACATTGATCGCTACCTTGCATTTTTTTTAGTAACAAACGTAAATTAACTAAAGGTACAGGACATTTTTCTCCTCTACCATCATATTTATAAATCATATAATCTTAAAACATCGCTTTAGTTTAATTCACTAATTTGCGACAATTAATCCTTTGTACTAATTCAAGTTATAATAGCCTACCTGTATAGGGAAGTCTTATGAAAATCAATTTTTTGCTAGGAGTATTAATTAAATGAGCTCATTAAGTCGAACAGCTAACTTAAAAGAAATTAATGCGTATAAAAAGAAAATAAACTGGGGAGAGACGTCAGCTCTTTATCATCTGTTTGCCTCATCATTAGGTGATTTAGATGGCATACTTACCCATGGTTTTGATAGTGTCTACAAGCAGGTTTTAAACTCAAACACCTGGAACTTACCCTTATTAGGCGCAAGTAAAAGTGTTGATGGTAGTATTCAACTAAAAAACAAACCACAAATTAGTTTGCGCCATGAGTTTAATGACATGGGCTACGAGTTACATTGTTTTCCTGCTATTGACGGTGAAGTTGTCAGTATGATTATGATTCAAGAAGGTAACTGCCCTTTTAAGCATTGGGTTCCTGAGAACATGCAAATGCTTTTTCGAATTAACAGCTTAATTACTTTTGCTATTCACTGTTTTCAACACGGTGATGAAGCTGATATAGCACTATTAAAATTCGCGCACTACAAAGTTGAACAATTAATCACGACATTAAGCGAATCTTTTCAAATTATTACGGTCAAAGGTTATAGTATTGCCGAGTTTTATCAAGAAATAGCTAAAAGAAATGGTAATATTCTTACCCAATAAGCCTAAGTGAACTTAATCACTCGCGTATAATTAAATTATGACCCTAGGATGTAATATTGTTTAACCTAAAATCCATGTTTATTACCTTGTTATTAACATTAGGTATTGCCACAGCCACTAGTTTTAATGCTAGTGCCATTGATAATCAGAACAATAGAAATAAATTACCTGATATAGGTATTTCTGGTTACAGCGTATTATCAATAGATAAAGAGCTGCAAATTGGTAAAGCGATGATGCGCCAATTACGTGGTTCACAACCACTCGTTCAAGATCCCGTCCTAATAGAATACATAAACCATTTAGGTAACTCCCTAGTTAAAAATGCTCAAGGGGTTAATTATGCTTTTGAGTTTTTCCTGATCAATAATAACGAATTAAACGCTTTTGCATTTTTTGGTGGTCACGTAGGCATCCATAGTGGTTTAGTAACCACTGCTGACACTGAAAGTGAATTAGCCTCAGTTATTGCTCATGAAATATCACACGTTACCCAGCGTCATTTAGCACGTCGACTCGAATCACAAAGCCAAACACAAAGCTTAACTATGGCAGCCATGCTTTCTAGTGTACTACTTACTTTAGTTAACCCAACAGTAGGAATGGCTGCACTAAGTGCGAGTATGGCGGTTTCTCAACAAGCGAGTATTAATTACACGCGTGGTAATGAACAAGAAGCAGATAGAGTCGGTATTGCCTTGTTGGCCATTAGTAATTTTGATCCACAAGGTGCTGCAAGCTTTTTTAGCAAAATGTCTGCTAAATACCGCTATGCTAGCAAGCCACCAGCTATGTTACTTACCCACCCACTACCAGAATCTCGTATTGCCGATGCTCGTCAACGCGCATTAAATTATCCAGCAAGACCCTTACCCCCGAGTCTAGACTTCGAACTGACCAAAGCGAGATTAAAAGCCAGATACCAAGGCGATCCAAAAGGTAACATCAGCTTTTTTAAGCAACAATTAGCGAAAAAACGCTTTGCAATTAAAGCTGCTGCGCAATATGGTTTAGCACTATCGTATTTTGAAAACAAACAAACAACCAAAGCTTTGCAAGTACTCGAAACCTTAAAGCAAAATGATAAAAATAATTTATTCTATGTTGATGCATTAACTGATGTTTATATAGCAAATAACCAGGCGGCTAAAGCAATAAAAATGCTTGAGCGATTAAACTTATTCATGCCAAATAATCAAGTAGTAAGTTTAAACTATGCTAACGCACTACTTAAAGTTAAAGAATATGATCTTGCGGCGCAAATATTACAAGACTTTTTATTAGTCAATCCAGGTAACTTTATTGCTTATGATATATTAACAATATTATATCGCGCTCAAGAAAAGACAGGTTTAATGCATATGAGTAAAGCTGAAGTTATGGCTTTACTTGGCGCATACTCAAAAGCAGTGGACGAATTACAAACTAGTTATGCATTCCTTGAAGAGCAGCCTTTAATGCAAAAAAGAGTAAAGGCACGTATCTTACAATTTCAAGAACAAGAGAATCGTTTAAAACGTTTATAGTGTTTTTATTACCGTTTAATTATCAATAAATTAGTAAAGGAGAAGCAATGTTCACTATTTATCACAACCCTAGATGCTCTAAAAGTCGTCAAACTTTATCATTACTTGAAGAACAGGCACAAAAGGAAAATCAAGATATTCATATTATAGAATATTTAAAAACACCACTGAATCCTGATGACATTAGGCAGTTATTAGTACAGCTAGATTGCTCCGCACTTAGCATGATGCGCGTAAAAGAAGCTGATTTTTCTGAGCAGAGCTTGAAAGGTGCTAATGAAGAGATACTCATTAACGCCATGGCTAATACGCCAAAATTAATTGAGCGTCCTATTGTAACTAATGGCAGTAAAGCGATTATTGGTCGCCCTCCTGAAAATGTTTTAGATTTTTTCTAATAATACGATACAGTTACCCTCTTAATATAGATAAGTAGCCCAATGAATAAACAAAGATTATCAACAAAAAACTACAAAAAAATAGCACTTATAGGCTATTTCTCTTTACTCCTATTTATGCCGTTATGGTTAATTTTTCTCAGCCCCAGCGAGAGCTTAAGTGTTCCGACTGCGTTACTGATATTTACGCTACCATTGCTCTTTCCGTTAAAAGGTATGTTACAAGGCAACCCTTTTACCTATGCCTGGTCTAATTTTATTGTATTAATCTATTTTTTACATAGTTTAACAACACTCTGGGTATTACCTGCAGATAGAATATGGGCAATATTAGAGTTGATTTTTGCTAGTACTATGTTTTTTGGTGCCACTTATTACGCTAAATTTCGTGGTCAGGAGCTTGGTTTAAGCATCCGAAAAAAGAAAGACGAAAATTCAGATAATAAATAGTCATAGCCATTACCATTTAAAGTGCAGGATTTCAGTAGGAATTAAAGTTACCTTAGGTAAGGCAAATAATTTAAGCATAGTCATTCTATGGTTTGATTATTTAATGCAGTATAAAGTGATTTTAAACCCATCAAAGAGGATTTTAGCAACATCACTTCATCGTTGCTTTAATTTATAAGGACGTCACATGGATTTAGTTTATTAGAGAATGCAGGTGTACATTCTCCTGAATAATTAGTATTTCATCACATTCCCTTGAATTGAAATGCTCAAGTACTGTGAAACATGCATCTTTAATGTTAACCGGTATAGAACCGTTTTGGTTCAAATAATAGTAAGGAAGAAGTAAATGCCCCTAAATATTGTAAATGTCTACTTACTGCCCTCATTTTTACTCGTCACATTATTAACGGCGTGTAATGGTAATTCTTTTAACGACACGGATTATCCAACAGATGGCATAGTACAGCTGGATAAAACACAAAATATTAACCAAGGTATTGATCTTCTCCTTCACTATCCTAACGACAACGTTAGTAATATTAGCTGGCAGCAAACCGCTGGAGAACCTGTCACTATTTTAACGAAAGCAAGTAAAGTAATTTCCTTTACCCCAACTCTTGCAGGTGATTACAATTTCAGGGTCACTTTTACTCTTAATAATGAACTTGAAAAAACATTAGAAAAAAATATTGCTGTCAATAGTGATTATCATAAAGTAACCAACCGTTTATCTCATCTGGTATTAGCGGAAAATAAAGTATCATTTCGAAGTGAGCTGCATGAAAGTATTGATTTAAATACAGTGGTATGGAACCAAGTCTCTGGTCCTACTGTTACTTTAACAACGGAAAATACTAATGGTGATCTCGCCATATTTTTTGATGCACCAAACGTGAATTTAGATACCATCATTGAATTCAGTGTTTCAGCCTCTGATTCAGATAATATCAGCTATAGTGATATAGTAGCGGTATTAGTACAGCCAGCGGCTTCAATCGAGAGTAATGCTTACTTTTCAGACCGTATAGCTACGGTTTTTGCTTATAATAGTAATAGTCCTTATGCTGATAAATTAGTTGCTTGTGTTTACTCTAACACTTTAGATAGCTCATGTACTTTAGCGAAAACTCCGCTAATTGCAGAGGAAGTAAAAAGCTCGTCAGCTGCCCCATCAATAACAAACATTATGAACCGCGTTGTCGTTTCACATAGATGGATGGGCGATCGTTTTAAAGATTTTTTGACCGATAATGATACTAACAACGATATAAAAAACTTATTAAGAGCTACCACTGCAATTGTTATTGCATATGATGTTCGTCCTTCATTTTATTGGGCTGCAACAGGCGCTATATATTTAGATGCAGAAAACTTTTGGTTAACCCCTCAAGAGCGAGATACTATCAATGAAGCGCCCGATTTTAGGGCTGATTTTGGTAACGACTTACAATTCGTTATGCCGTGGCGCTATGTCAAAGATAATGATTATGCTAGTTTTAATTTCAATAAATCATCGCGTATTACTCGCACTGCAGCCGAGGGGTTATTACGCCTAACATCACTGATGTACCATGAACTTGCTCATGCTAATGATTTTTTTCCAAGTAATGAGTGGTATGTGCATACTAGTGACCAACGAGTACTCGATGCTGCGGTCAGTACTAATTTTGAGTCGGATGAATTAGCTATTAGCTTGCCATTATCAAGCCAAGAAATGCGTGATTTAGGGCAAGTGAGCTTTGCTGGCGAGACTGCAAATCAAACACAAAAAAACTACTTACCAGCAGATATCAAAGGCTTTTTCAGTCCTGATCGCGCCTCTGACTTTTATGCATACTCAAGTTTACGTGAAGATTACGCTATGTTATTTGAAGAGTTGATGATGCAAAATCGCTTTGCGGTACTGCGTGATGTCGCTATCACTAACCAGCCCGTAGGCGAAAATATTTCCGCTAGTGATTACATTGTCACTTGGGGTCAACGTGGCCGTATTGGCGATGAAAAATTAAGAGCTAGAGTACTTTTTAGTGCAAGTCGTGTATTACCCGAATTTGATAGCCAAGGAGCAATTAACTTAGTTCCAACACCTATTGTAATGGTTCAAGGAGATAGCTGGATTGATAATTTAGCCATTAGTCCAAGCGAGTTAAGCATGAGTAATTTAACAAAAAAACTGAGAAGTTATACTAATCCTGACGAGTTTTCTCGTGTAACATCAAAAAATGCTGAAGTAGCACCGTTAAATAGCTTTAACCGCTATTATCAAAAACCGTTACCTGCTCATTAATTATAAAAATCATGACTTGTAAATAATACATAGACATAGTCTTATTGCTAAGATGTTAAACACTATTCAAATAAAAAACGCGACTGATTAAGTCGCGTTTTTTGTTTTATAAGATCTATGTATTCGATACTATGGTTTAACTAAGGCTGAGTACTTCTTTAATAAAAGGAATAGTAATTTTTCTTTGTTCTTGAATAGAAGCTTTATCTAATATGTCGAGTGAGGTAATTAAACTTCCCATATCTCGACTTAATCGATTAAGTAAAAATTTAACCACTTCATCTGACAAAAACAAACCACGCTGGGTAGCACGATATTGTATAGCGATAACCTTTTCGTCATCATCAAGTGGCTTAATTTGCTCCGTTAATCCCCAAGTCAGTCTTGAGACTAAATCAGGTAAACTTATACCTAGCTGTTGAGCACTTTCGTTACCTGAAATTAATAAGTAGTTATTTTGTTCAAGAACACGATTATACAAATCAAAAATAGCTTGTTGCCAGCGCTTATCACCGGCAATTAGGTGGATGTCGTCTAAACAAATCAAATCAATTTGCTCTAAACCATCTAAAACTTCTACTGGTAATTTTTTTAACTCTGCACATGATAAGCAAACTGACGACTTGCCAATTTGCGCAGCATAAGTACTACTAGCATGCATGAGATGCGACTTACCCGTAGCCGATAAACCAAACAAATAAAAACTGTGAGGTGTTGATTTACACGGATCTATATAAGATTTTAATTGGCTAACAATGCCCTGATTAAGATCACTTTTAAAACTAATAAAAGTTTCATCATCCGGTAATTGTACCATCAAGGTTAATTGAGCGACTTGCTTCATCCTTGCTCCCAATAAAAAACTGGCATTTTAGGTATAATCCTAAGTGGTATTGTTTCGGTTAACATTTTCAACTGATCGTTATTGGTCAGTTCATCAATAGAGTTCGCATTTGAATAACTGCTATTATCTACCGAAGAGTTAGTTTCTGCGATACTTTTATCTACAGGTGTAACAATTGCGGAAATAACGGTATTTTCAACAGTCTCGCCTAGCACGGTTTCCTTTACTTGCTCAGTACTACTTGTATTAACATTTACATTTTCTAAGTTATTAAATTGCTGTGTATGATTAAAACCATCAAACTGTTGCGTTAACTTATCGTTAAGTTTTAATGAAGCTAAAAATGAAGATTTTGAGCCAATTAAGTCTAATTTAAATTGGCGAACATCACCTTGTGCGCGAATTAAAGTGACTGTTTTGACCGCAGATAAATCTGTTAAAAAATGAAACAACTGAGTATCACTGGTTAATGAGGTAACATTATTAACTTCAATAACAAAGTCATTTTCTGCAGAAGCTAATAAAGCATAAGACTGATAAATCAATTCAGTAATGTCGGATAAGCCTTGGTTAATCAAACTGATTTTATCAACACCTTGGTATTTTTTGCTATAACGAGTCCCTTGAGTAAACACACGCCAATCTAAAACTTTAGGGCTAACAACCTCTTGTTGCTCACATAACAAACCACAAGAAACATCATTAGTGACATTTCCCTCTGTTTTATTATAATCGTCATCAACTAAGCTCGAATCAGAAACTCTCATGACCACAATAGTGTCGGCAAAATAGCGTTCTGAAGCTTGCTGTATTTGTTCAGGGAAATACCCCCAAAAATCATTTAACACAACTTGTGCACTATCAGTCAAATCCATTAAAGGCATAACAATAGGCAAACCGCGTTGTGTAGAGAACTCATTAACACTAATAGGGATTAAAGAATCAGCATTGGATGCGACAATACTACGACTAGCGCCTTGCTCATCAATTAGCCACAAAAGAACTTGTGGACGTAAGCTACCCCATAAGGCTAGATTAGCCTCTTCAAACAATTGATTCACTTTGTCTTCGTTAAAGCTAACAATCAAACTTAACTGATCATCTTTACGTTGATATCTGTATTGGCTAACGTAGCGACTAGCTCTTTTTTGAGCTTTTTTTAACACGTTATGTGCTAATACACTCTTTTTCCCGCCAACTTTCAAAAAAACACCTTGTAATGCTTCTTTAATTGCCTGCTCACGTTGTATTCGATCTTGTGTGTCGACGACAACATTAGCTTGGTACAGATCATTTACTTCAAGGGCTAAGGAACTCGGGCTAGGCAACAACAATACCAATATAATTATTATAAAATAAAATCTAAACATATCGACTAAAAACTTTAAAAACTCAATGATTTCATATCTATTATCCTATCACATTGTCAGCAATTAATACCTCCAAAACTGAATAAATTCCTTAGAGATACGCCAATAAAATAAAACTACCAGAAGATACTGTTTATCGTCTTGAGTATGAGCCATTGCGCTGGTAGAATATGCCACTTTAAATACTGTCAGTAATTTCTGAGGTCTCCCGTGAGCGAACAAAAACAGTCATTAAGCTATAAAGATGCTGGTGTTGATATTGATGCTGGTAATGCCCTAGTAGAAAACATTAAAGGTGCGGTAAAACGTACAACACGCCCAGAAGTTATGGGTGGCCTAGGTGGTTTTGGTTCGGTATGTCAATTACCTACAGGTTATAAAGAACCTGTTTTAGTTGCAGGTACCGACGGTGTAGGCACTAAATTACGTTTGGCTATTGATTTAGCTAAGCACGATACTGTTGGTATCGACTTAGTCGCTATGTGTGTTAACGATCTTATCGTGCAAGGTGCAGAGCCTCTATTCTTCCTTGATTATTATGCAACAGCAAAACTAGATATTGCAGTTGCATCATCAGTAGTAGAAGGTATTGCTGAAGGTTGTATTCAAGCAGGCTGTGCGCTTGTTGGTGGTGAAACTGCCGAAATGCCAGGTATGTACCACAAGGGCGATTATGATATCGCTGGTTTTTGTGTTGGTGTAGCTGAAAAATCTCGCTTAATTGACGGTACTAACGTTGCAGCTGGCGATCAATTGATTGCACTTGGTGCTTCAGGTCCTCACTCAAACGGTTTCTCTTTAATTCGTAAAGTATTAGAAGTGAACAACACTGATACAAATGAATTACTTGAAGGCAAGAAAATTGCTGACCATTTACTTGAACCAACAAAGATTTACGTAAAATCTGTACTTGAATTACTTAAAAATGTAGATGTTCATGCACTTTCTCATATCACTGGTGGTGGCTTCTGGGAAAATATCCCACGGGTATTACCTGAAACAGCACAAGCTGTTATTAAAGGTGATAGCTGGCAATGGCCGAGCATCTTTAACTGGTTACAAGAAAACGGTAACATCACTGAACATGAAATGTACCGTACTTTTAACTGCGGTGTTGGCATGGTTATCGTAATACCAGCTGATAAAGTAGCTCAGAGTATTGAAATATTAGCTGAACATGGTGAAAATGCTTGGCACATTGGCGAAATCGCTAATAAAGTTGATGGCGAAGAGCCTGTTGTTTTTGCATAAACTGTTAACAGTTTATGCAAGCGGATATATGATAAAGGGGCTATTTACTAGCCCCTTTTATTTATCTCCGCTTTATTAATTATTTATTAATCCTTTATCAACCAAATAGGAAAATATATGTCGAGCAGAATAGTAGTTTTGATCTCTGGTGGCGGCACTAACTTACAAGCTATTATAGATGCTTGCTCTGATAGTAATTACCCCGCTAAAGTGGTTGGCGTTGTATCAAATAAAGCCGATGCATATGGCCTAACACGTGCTAAAAATGCTGACATTGACACAGTAACACTTTCTCATAAAGACTTTGATAGCCGTGAAGATTACGATCAAGCGCTTATTAAGAGAATTGATTGTTTTAATGCCGATTTAATTGTCTTAGCAGGCTTCATGCGTATTCTTACACCAAGCTTTGTCCAGTATTATCAAGGAAAACTGCTCAACATACATCCATCTCTTTTACCTAAATATCAAGGATTAAATACCCACCAACGCGCTATTGATGCCGGTGATGATGTACATGGGGTAAGTGTACACTTTGTTACTGAAGAACTTGATGGCGGTCCTGTTATTCTTCAAGCTAAAGTCCCAGTCTTTGAAGGTGATAACTGTGATGATTTAGCCGCTCGAGTACATGAGCAAGAGCACCGTATCTACCCATTGGTAGTAAAGTGGTTTATTGAAAAAAGACTTAGTATGCAAGGCGATAACGCAATATTAGATGATAATATTTTATCCTCTTCAGGTTATGCCAACGATTAGCCTTTGTGACTAAATACTGTTAGCTATACCCGCTCTAAAGAAGCTGTTAGTATATTCGCTACTAATTGCTTCTGGAGTATTTGTACCTTATGCTAAAACGTCTCTCTCTACTGTGTTTAACATTACCTGTTTTAGTTTTTGCAAATACAGCGCTTCAAACACCCTCAACACCCAGTATTGTAGAACAGAAAAAATCATTCTCGGCGATTATTCCTGCTTATCGTGCAACTTACAGCTTATTACGTAAATCAGACCCCGTAGGCAAAGCTATTAGAGAATTGACCTACCTTGATGATAATAAAATTGAATATCATTATGAAACAGATATAAATTGGTTGATTTTTTCTGATAAACGTAGCGAAACAGCCATAGTTAAGATAGAAAATAATAAAGTTATACCCTTAAGCTATGATTATCAACGCGAGGGAACGGGCCGTGATAAAGCCTATCAATGGCAATATGATTTAGCGGCTCAAACAGCAACAAATTTGAAAAAAGATAAAAAAATATCACTAGACTTTACTGATGGCCTGCTGGATAAATTAAGTTATCACCTGCAAAATCGTATTGACTTAATTAATAACCCAGAGCAAAAGCGCTTTATATATCCAGTAATTAGCACTAAAGGCTCTATCAAAAATTATCAATATCAATATGATGGTGAAGAAGAGATTATTCTTCCTTATGGCTTAGTTAAAACTATCCGCTTAAAACGTGAAATTATTGAGAAAAAACGTATTACTTATGCTTGGTTTGCGCCAGAATTAAATTACTTACTGGTAAAACTCTACCAAGTAAAAGCTGGTACAGAACAATTTGAAGCACAATTATCGATACTAGAGCCTAAATAACTAGAACCTAAATACTAACAGTCAGTACCACTATTTGACAAATACAACACTAGTTAACTTACCTAAAATAAAATAATCAAATGGGCATAAACATGCTCACTTTTTTATGCATACTAAATTAGTAATCCAATAAATAAATGTTCTCAACTACCTCTGCCGACTGCCCATAACTAAATAATTACTAATGCCCTACCTTATAACCTTACAAATTACAGTGATCAAATTTCTTTAACAACCTACTGTACTGGTTAAAGAACCGAAGTGTGTCTTGTTGTAAATTCTAGAAGCCAATACTTATTGAATCAATCACCTCCACTGATTTATTTTTATACACATCAAGATAAAAAATCTCGGGATAGTGAAATAAAACTAAAGACTTTTTGTTTAAAAAATAACAAATAATGCTTGAATAGCCACCAAATATAACTATACTGTATATAAATACAGTATAGTTATATTTTACTATTTAACACGAGGCAAAACTATGTTCACGACCAATACAATTAACAGTAATGTTATAAAGAATGCTATTAGTACTCCACTTACAAAGCAGGTTTGGTTAAAGTTAGCTAATGTTGAAAACCGTCAAGAGTTGTCGTCTCACTATGCAACTATCTGCCAACAACATAATCAAGAGAAAAAATGGGTATTATTTATTAACCCAGAAGAATCATCATTAGAGCAGCTAGCACAAACACATGGTGTTGATATTTCTAAAGTGCTTTGTGTTAGTTTTAAAGGCAAAAACAAAGTGAATAACTTACTTGATGAGAAGTCTGCTCATTTAGATATAGAACAAATAAAAAATGTTTTGTGCCGAGGTAATTGTTCTGCTGTCATCCTTTCAAATGCTTCTTTTGCAGCGGATGAAATTACCGCACTCGATAACTGTGCACGTTTAGGTGAAACTCAATGTGTGCTACTTAAAAATAATAGAAAAAGTGAAGTGTCATTAAATAGTAAAAATTTACACTAAAGTAATTAAGACGGACAGCTAAAAAACCAAACGATAACTAATTAATAATCGTCATATTATTTTGTTAAATAAAAAGCCGTATTGTTAAAAACAATACGGCTTTTGCTTTATACACCTACTATCTGAAGATGCTCATTTGCTCAGCTCTCCCTCAAGGACTTTTTGCTAAATGTTTTATACTACATTATTGATTTCGACAAGGGCGCTAAGTGGATGTAGTTTCTTAGAGAATGCAGCAGCACATTCTCCTAAACAATCATTCTTTTCAATGAATACCTTGCCTAAAATCGTTTATAATTCCAGCTAAACCCTACATTTTAAGGTGTTACTAATATTTATCTGCCACGATGACAAAACTAGAGTGTTAGGCTAGTGTGGGTAAATAGCAAACAGATTAACTTATGACTTAGTGTCTAACCAATGATTTATATTACGTGATAATACTGTCATCGGTACTGCACCATTTAAAAGTACCACATCATGAAACTCTGCCAAGTCAAACTTATCGCCTAAGCGTTTTTTAGCTTGCTCTCGTAAACTTAATATTTTTAACATACCAAGCTTATAACCTAACGCTTGACCAGGCCAGGTCATATAACGCTCTATCTCTGCAATCACATCAGATTTAGCTGAACCTGTTTGCTCAGACATATAAGTAATCGCTTGTTCACGAGTCCAACGTTTATCGTGTAAACCAGTATCAACTACCAGACGTACAGCTCTAAATAATTCCGCTTGTAAACGACCTAAATCACCAAAAGGGTCATTTTCATACATGCCAAGCTCATAAGCGACTTGTTCTGAATAAAGAGCCCAGCCTTCAGCATAAGCATTATAAGGCGCAATTCTACGTAAAAAAGGTAATTCTGCTTGGTCTAAATTCAAGGCTATTTGCCAATGATGCCCTGGATTTGCTTCATGATACGTTAGTGTTTTTAAGCCAAACTTAGGATTGGCTTTCATATCCCGTAAATTAATCCAGTAAATCCCTGGTTTACTGCCATCAACAGCGGGTGAGGTATATTGACCACCTGGCGCACCATCTTGTACTTCTACAGGAAATGCTTTTACTTCGACTTGATAACTTGGCGTAGTTTTAAATACTGGCGCCATTTTTTTCGTTACCTCTGTGATGTAACCATTAATATCACTGAGTAATTCTTCCCGCCCTGCTTTTGAATCCTCATATAAAAATCTTGGCTCTTCATTTAACGCAACCATGCGTTCACCAACAGAACCATTTTTATAACCTTGCTCAAGCAAAATCTTATCCATAGCGCCACTAATACGCGCCACTTCATCTAAACCAAGTTGATGAATTTCAGTCGGCGTTAACTCACTATCACCTAATTGCTTAATTGCATCTTGGTAATAAGCACTACCCTTTGGCTGTGCCCATATTCCCGATTCAGAACGAGCTTTAGCCAATAACTGTTCACTAGCCTTTTCAACAGATTTATAGGCTGGGTAAACCACCTGACTTACCCCAGCGATAACTTGGCTGATTAAAGACTGCTTTTTCTCTGCACTAAGTGACTCAATTTTTTCTACTTTATCACGAAAAACACTGACAAATGAATGTTGCTCTGCTGGTACATGAGTAAAGCCTTGCAAGTACTTAATAGCACCTTTTAGAGTCACTTTTGATGGTAACCAGTTTTGAGCTGCATCTGCCGCTTGTTTTTCAATGATACTTGCCGCTAATCGATCAAACTGTGCCAAACGTGCAATATAATCTAATGCTTCTTGCTCGGTTGTGATTGGTTGATCATTCTGCATTATGCGCGGGATATCAATCAGCGGACCATTGATTTGATTAACAATAAAAGGGGAAAGTCCCATCCATGTATCAATGAAACCTATAGTAAAATTTGGATCTCCGGCAAAGTACCGTGCTAGTCCAGACATAACTTGCTGATTATTTTTAGTGGTTATATCGGCATCATCTAGCTTGATGTTAGCAATTTTATTAGATAATGATAATAACACTGCTCTGAGTTTCTGCTCATTTTTGGGGCTATAAAGTTCCATCTTGCTACTGACGACTTGTCCGACATCTTGTTGAGATAAGCCATACACAGTGGCTGACAAAGCACGCTGTTCAAAAAGGCTTTGCTTAGCTTGTAGATATAACGATACTAATTGTTGCTTTGCATTTACCGCTTGCTTCTCATCAGTAACTGATGAAGCTGTACTTGTTTTCGTTTCGGTTACAACGTCATTATTTTTATCACATGCACTCAAGCCTAATGCAGCAATAATAGCACTCGCTAATAAGCTATTTTTTAATTTATTATTCATATATTCCTCAAAAAGTTTCTAATCACCATGGATTGTTATTATTTTAGCTATTCAGTATTGTTATTAGTTATGTAATGAATGTTATCTCATATAGATTAGAACAAACGCCACTAATATTATAAATATTAGACAATCCAAATTTAAATAACATAACACTGCCTGGCTGTTCAATAAACAAACAGATATATTTGGGGTAAGGTAAATTGTCTGATATAATCTCGCGCCCGCTATTTTCATAAAAATAATCTAGCGGCCTATAATTTAACAACAAAACTATTTAGCAACACAACTATTTAGCAAAAAAATAATTTAGCAGTACAGTGGTTTAGTAGAGCAACGATTAAAAATCGGTTAACCTCAACGGGAATGGTGATATGACTTCAGTAAAAAAACAAATAATTTCTAAAACTCAGCAAGGGTTATTTGATTATCCAAAATACTGGGCTGAGTGCTATGGCACAGCACCATTCTTACCTATGTCCCGCAAAGAAATGGACATACTCGGCTGGGATAGCTGCGATATTATTATTGTCACTGGTGACGCCTATGTTGATCATCCAAGTTTTGGCATGGCTATTATCGGCCGTATGCTTGAATCACAAGGTTTTAGAGTTGGTATAATCGCACAACCCGCATGGGACTCAAAAGATGCTTTCATGGAATTAGGAAAGCCTAATTTATTTTTTGGTGTTACTTCTGGTAACATGGACTCTATGATTAACCGCTATACCGCTGAGCGTAGAATGCGTCATGATGATGCTTACACGCCAAATGATGAAGGTGGTAAACGTCCTGATCGTGCGGTAACTGCTTATACTCAACGCTGTAAAGAAGCCTATAAAGGTGTTCCAGTAATTATTGGCGGTATAGAAGCAAGCTTGCGTAGAATTGCACATTACGATTATTGGTCAGATAAAGTACGCCGATCAGTATTGTTTGATTCAAAAGCTGATTTGTTAGTTTTTGGTAATGCTGAACGTCCATTAGTTGAAATTGCCCATCGCATCGCCCGTGGCGAGGATGTTAAAAACATTACCGACGTTAGAGGTAGTGCTTTTTTAACCAATGAAGTACTCCCAGGCTGGCAAGGTATTGATTCACGCGATATTGACAGACCTGGTAAAATTGATCCTATTCATAGCCCTTATGAAGAGATTACACCCGAGTCTTGTAGTGATAATGAGGCGCAAACAGCAGCCTCTATCACAGAAAACGATATAACTAAAACGGCACAACCAATTGAAATGGCTGATTATCGTAATAAAACCTGGGATAAAAAATCTAAACCCTGGGAAACAACTTACATTTATTTGCCTACTTTTGAGCAAGTAAAAGAAAACAAAGTGCTTTATGCTCATGCCTCGCGTATTTTTCATCAAGAAGTTAACCCTACTTCTGCAAAGCCATTAGTACAAAGCCATGGTACCCGTCTTATTTGGTTAAACCCACCAGCTAAGCCATTATCCACTGAAGAAATGGATGGTGTCTTTGGTTTTGACTATAAACGTGTACCTCACCCAAGTTATGGTAAAGCAAAAATACCTGCTTACGATATGATAAAAACATCGATTAATATCATGCGTGGTTGTTTTGGTGGTTGTACTTTCTGTTCAATTACCGAACATGAAGGACGTATTATTCAAAGTCGTTCTCATGATTCTATCATCAATGAAATTGAAGATATTAAGCTAAAAGTCCCAGGTTTTACCGGTGTTATATCAGATCTTGGTGGTCCAACGGCCAATATGTATCAGCTTAATTGTAAAAGTGAAAAAGCTGAAGCAACGTGTAGAAAACCTTCTTGTGTGTGGCCAACTATTTGTGGTCATTTAGATACCGATCATACGCCAACCATAGAGTTGTACCGAAAAGCTCGTAAAGTCAAAGGTATTAAAAAGGTATTGATTGCCTCAGGCGTTCGTTATGATTTAGCTATTGAGCATCCTGAATATGTGCAAGAGCTGGCAACGCATCATGTTGGTGGCTATTTAAAAATTGCCCCTGAACATACTGAGCAAGGCCCGCTTGATAATATGATGAAGCCTGGCATGGGCAGTTATGACAAATTTAAAGAAATGTTTGATCATTACTCAAAGCTTGCTGGTAAAAAACAATATTTGATCCCTTACTTTATCTCTGCGCATCCTGGTACCACTGACAGAGACATGGTGAATTTAGCGCTTTGGTTAAAAGAAAATAACTTTAAGTTAGATCAAGTACAGAATTTTTATCCTTCGCCTTTAGCGAATGCAACGACCTTGTATCATACCGAACTTAATTCGCTACGTAATGTTACCAGTAAAAACTTAGCCAAGTTAGATGGTAAAATTAACGTACCTAAAGGCACTATTCAACGTCGATTACACAAAGCGATATTGCGTTATCACGATCCGGCTAACTGGGCACAAGTTCGCCAAGCACTAACTAAAATGGGCTTAACTAAATTGATTGGCTCTACGCCAAATTGTCTTGTACCAAGAGAAACACGTGGCGAGCAGCAATTAGCGAATAAAGATAGGCAAGGTAAAAATAACTCGCAAGGGTTTAAAACTAGTCCTGGTCAAAATAAGCCTAAACTAGAGCAAGGCAATGGTAAAAAGAAGAAAACGCCAACACACAAAAAAGGTTTGACCCGTTTTTCTGACAATCAATTTAGTGAGAGACAAAAGAGTAAATAATCGTTAATACCGTAAACGAGCTAATCTATTTAGCTCGTTTACTTGATTGATTTACATTACACCTTGCTAAGAAAATTTATTAACTATTAATGTCTTGTCATGTGCAATATTGCGCAATATTTTATCAGTGAATTTACTGTAATATACGACCCAGTAAATCTCAACATTCAACGGACTCATTATGCTAGCAGCGAATAACATCACACAACAATTTGGCGCTAAGCCTTTGTTTGAAAACATCTCACAAAAATTTGGTGGCGGTAATCGTTACGGTTTAATTGGCGCAAATGGTTGTGGTAAATCTACCTTCATGAAAATTTTAGGTGGTGATTTAGAACAAACATCTGGCAACGTTAATCTTGATACTGGTGAACGCTTAGGTAAATTAAGCCAAGATCAGTTCGCTTTTGAAACCAACAGTGTTATTGATACTGTCATCATGGGTCATACCGAATTATGGACAGTAAAAGAAGAGCGTGACCGTATTTATGCTTTGCCTGAAATGAGCGAAGCTGATGGTATGAAAGTTGGTGATTTAGAGTCCGAATATGCCGAAATGGATGGTTATAGTGCTGAAAGTCGTGCTGGTGAATTGTTAATTGGTGTTGGTATTCCTATTGAACAACATTATGGCTTAATGAGCGAAATTGCGCCTGGTTTTAAGTTACGTATATTATTGGCTCAAGCCCTTTTCTCAAACCCTGATATTTTGTTACTGGATGAGCCGACCAACAACTTGGATATTCATACTATTCAGTGGTTAGAAGAAACGTTAAATGAACGTAACTCAACCATGATAATCATTTCTCATGATAGACATTTCCTCAACAGTGTTTGTACTCATATGGCCGATTTAGATTATGGCGAGCTGTGCGTATTCCCTGGTAACTATGACGAATATATGTTGGCTGCGACGCAAGCAAGAGCGCGTTTATTATCAGACAATGCGAAGAAAAAAGCACAAATTGGTGAGCTTCAAGCCTTTGTTGCTCGTTTCTCAGCTAACGCATCAAAAGCAAAACAAGCGACATCTCGTGCCAAGCGAATTGATAAAATACAGTTAGATGAAGTAAAACCATCAAGTCGTAGTAATCCATTCATTCGTTTTGAACAAGAAAAGAAATTATTCCGTAATGCTTTGGTAATTGAAAAATTAAATAAAAGTTTTGATAATACCCATGTACTAAAAGATATTTCAGCATTAATTGAAGTAGGTGAACGCATCGCCATTATTGGTGAAAACGGTATTGGTAAAACTACTTTTTTACGTACGTTAATGAACGAAGTAGCGTACCAGCAAGATTCAGGTGAGTTTACTTGGTCTGAAAATGTCAATATCGGTTATTACGCACAGGATCATGAATTCGAATTTGAAACTGACATGACCTTATTTGACTGGATGAGTCAGTGGCGTCAAACTACCGATGATGAGCAAGCGGTTCGTGGCTACTTAGGTCGTTTACTTTTCTCTGCCGATGATATTAAAAAGTCAGTTAAAGTATTATCTGGTGGTGAAAAAGGTCGTATGCTGTTTGGCAAGTTGATGATGCACAATCCTAATATATTATTACTTGATGAACCAACCAACCACATGGATATGGAATCAATTGAATCATTAAATATGGCATTAGAGCAATACGAAGGTACCTTATTATTCGTTAGCCACGACAGAGAGTTTGTTTCAACCATCGCTACCCGTATTATTGAAATAACTAAAGATGGTTATATCGACTTTGCTGGTACTTATGATGAGTACTTAGCTAGCCAAGTTTAAGTTTAAGTTTAAGTTTAAAATATATTACGGCTATCAATATACTTTTTGATAGCCGTATTTCTTTATTTACCATTACTCCCTCTTAAGGAATTACCTTGCTTAGTTATCGTCACGCTTTTCATGCTGGCAATTTTGCCGATGTACTAAAGCACAGTGTTTTATCACTTGTTTTAGATTATATGACTCGTAAAGAAAAAGGCTTTCATTATATCGATAGTCACTCTGGGGCTGGTATGTATCAATTGGCCGAAGAATACGCTCAAAAAACAGGTGAGTATAAAGACGGTATTGCCAAGATTATTAATGATGAAAATGCACCTGAGTCACTAGAACCTTATTTATCGCTGATTAAGAGTCTTAACCTTAACTCAAGTAGCAGTGATGAGCTTGAAGTTTATCCTGGCTCTCCTGGTATAGCTAAAGCTTTTGTTCGTCGCCAAGACAGTAGTCATTTATTTGAATTACATCCAACAGATATCCAACACTTAGAAGATTTTTGCCAGCACTGGCGTAAAGTGTTTGTTAAACAATCTGATGGTTATCAAGGTGTACTTGGTTTAATACCGCCACCAAGTCGTCGTGGTGTTGTACTTATTGACCCGCCTTACGAGCTTAAAGAAGATTATCAAAAAGCGGTAAAGACAATAGTTAAAGCCTACGAAAAGTTTTCAACAGGCACTTACATTCTTTGGTACCCGGTTGTTAAACGTGAACTCATTGAGCAAATGAGTCATAACTTAGTTAAGAGTTCGGTCAGGAATGTATTACAAGTAGAGTTTTGTCTTGAAAATGATACTGATGAATACGGCATGACAGGTACTGGGTTGTTTATTGTTAATCCGCCATGGCAATTAGCAGCACAACTTGAAGAAATACTACCTTATATGAAGACTAAGTTAGGCCGTGATGAAACAAGTTACACACTTAACCAGTTAATCGCAGAGTAATATAAAAAGTAATTTAGGTTATTTACGCGTTAAATATAGTCTTCTAAGTCATATAACTTACCAGGCTATTTAAAAATAAAAATAAAATGACTTCCCTTATTTTAGTTTTCCGTGATGAAACTCAGGTGATTTAAGTATAAAAAAGTCATCAACATAAAACTGTTCGGCACTACATGATTGCCACCAATGTTGCCAAGACTCATCAATATCTAGTTCATTTGGCTCAGCTGCCAATAAACCCTTTTCAGGTAACTGCTTTACCAGACTACCCATCGACAATTGTCCTCCATAAGGAGAGCGTCTTTTTACCATTTGCGGAACAAGCTTCGCGGGATCATCTAAGCCCATACTACCCACCAATTCATAAAAACTAGCTAAAGTATTATAGTGGAAGTTTTTCACTCGGTCACTTTTTGATTTTATATCAATTGCCTTGGCTCTGGCGGGATCTTGCGTTGCAACACCCGTTGGACAAAGATTAGTATTACAGTGTCTTGATTGAATACAGCCAATTGCCATCATCATTGTTCTTGCAGCATTTACTACATCAGCGCCAGCCGCTATTTTTGCCAGTAAATCAAAACTTGATGCAGTTTTTCCAGACGCTATAATTTTAATTTTATCTCTAAGCCCTACGCCAATCAGTGCATTATTCACAATGGTTACACCTTCTAGACAAATTAATCCTAATCGATTGGTAAATTCAAGTGGTGCTGCCCCCGTACCGCCTTCAGCGCCATCAACAGTAATAAAATCAGGCGTGATACCTGTTTCTAACATCGCTTTACAAATACTCAAAAACTCCGCTGGATTACCAATACATAATTTAAAACCAATAGGTTTACCGCCACTTAATTTTCGTAACTGTTCGATAAAAGCTAATAAATCTTTAGGCGAGGTACATTCTGGATTAACGGCGGGTGAAACACAGTCTTTATCTTTTGAAATATGTCTAATGCGGGCAATTTCATCAGTGATTTTTTCTTTTGGTAAGACACCACCATGACCAGGTTTAGCACCTTGACTTAACTTTATTTCGATCATTTTTATTTGAGATAATTTAGCTGTTTGCTCAAAAGTAGTGGGATTAAACCGTCCATTATCATCACGACAGCCAAAAAGTCCTGTACCTAACTGCCAAACAATATCGCCACCATGTTTTAAATGATAGGGGCTAGCAGCACCTTCACCAGTATTATGATAACAACCTGCTTTTTTTGCGCCTAAGTTAAGCGCTTCAATAGCATTGGTACTTAACGAGCCAAAGCTCATTGCTGAAATATTTAAATAAGATGCCGAGTAAGGTTGCTGACAACTTTCACCGCCAATAACTACGCGCTTGGCACTTTCTTTAATATGCGTAGGCGCTAACGAATGCCATAAACTTAAGTAATTATCTTCTACCAGATCTCGCTGGGTACCAAAAGCAATAGTATCGCGTATATTTTTAGCTCGCTGATATACTAACGTACGTTGTTCTCGGTTGAAAGGTCGTTCTTCGGTATCATTAGCAACAAAGTACTGTTGTATTTCAACGCGGTAAGATTCTAAGAAGTAACGTAAATAGGCTACTACAGGATAAAGTCGATTTAAACTATGAGGGCTATAAAAAAGATCATAAAGTCCGATAAGACTAAAGAATAACGTTACGAGTAGTATCGCTATACTTAAAAAACTCGGGTTGTACATATAAAAGTAACCCGCGATAAAATTACCAAGACTGATAATTAACCACAGGATTTTTTGCATGATGGTCATGAAACATCCTTATAAAATTATATTTATTATATAAATCAAGCGTATTAATCAAATAGCTTGTTAATCCTAACCTACCATTATTGAGACTTCTTTGAATACAATATATTTTGTAAATTGACTTATCAAGCTTAATAATTTTCCATAAAAAAAGGCAACAATGGTTACCTTTTTATCTCAATGTTAGCTTAAAGTACTAGCTAAAAGTATTAACCAAGCAGTCTTAATCTTGCTCTTTTTTAGTCGCATCTTCAATTTGATCAGGTGTTAACTTCTTACGCTTAATAATTTTCATTGCACCGGCATCTTGTATATCAAGGAACGTTTTCTTAATCACTTTTCTTGGTTTATTCAATAGCGGTTTTTTGTTTTGTACAACATTCTCTTTCGCTTTAATTGCTTTAGGTTTTTTAGGTTTTAAGCCTTTAAACTTAACCTTTATCCCTTCAACTTTAGTAAAGCTTATTTTTTGCTGTAAAAACGCTTCTACGTTTTTCAAGCTCAACCAATCATTTGGGCCGACTAATGAAATCGCATCTCCTTTAGTTCCAGCACGGCCAGTACGACCAATACGGTGAACAAATTCTTCAGTATGCTTTGGCATATCAAAGTTAATCACGTGCGATACATTAATTAAATCAAGACCACGGGAGGCTAGATCAGTTGTTACCAATATTTTATGTTGGCCTTTGGCAAAGCTGTCCATAATTTGATTACGCTGACCTTGATTTAACTCACCACTTAAAGCAACCGCATTAAGCTCTTGCTCGGTAAGTAACTTAGCTAAACGGTCAGTATCACTGCGTGTTGCCGTAAAAATAATGATTTGTCGTGACTGTTCAGTGACCAAGAAGTGCTGTAACAACGCTTCTTTTTGCGTAAGATTATCAGCGAGATAGAAACGTTTAGTAATGTCTTCGTGTTCAGTATGAGCCGACTCAATAGCAACACGTTTAGGCTTTTTCAATAGCTCTTTGGCAAAGTCATTAACTTGCGCATGATCTAACGTTGCTGAAAACAGTAACGTTTGACGTTTACGATGATCAGCTGCATTATTTATCTGCGTAAGCTCTTTACTAAAACCTAAATCAAGCATGCGATCTGCTTCATCTAAAATAAGTAGTTCTAAGCCATTTAAATGAAAGTGACCTTGCGTTAAATGATCTGCTAAGCGTCCAGGTGTTGCAACAATAAACTCAGGCTCTTTTTGCAAAACTTTTACTTGGTCATTAAAGTTTTCACCACCTAAAATTAATACCGCTTTATATTGAGTATTCGCGGTAAATAAACGCAGTTGACTAAAAACTTGTTTAGCTAATTCACGTGTTGGCGTTAAAATCACCACACGTGGATCACGCTTTGACAGAGCACGATTTTTATTTAATCGCTGTAAAGCAGGAATAATAAACGCTAATGTTTTACCTGAGCCTGTTTTAGACGAAGCAATTAAATCATGCCCCGCCATTGCTGCAGGAATAGCCTGTTGCTGAATTTGTGTTGGTTCGTTAAAACCCATATGCTCAATGGTACTCATTAAAGCACTGTCTAAACCAAAATCACTAAATTGCACTCGGCTTTCTCCTAAACTTATTTAAAATGGTTACATTCATCGTTAGATGTATCTTTAGAAAATTCTTTAGATTAATCGTTATAGATATCATTAACCCGCTGCAATTCGCGCTTCTACTACAACTAAAGCTTGTTCAATTCGCTCGATTACTTTGCTTTGGTCTAACAAGGCTAAGGTAATATCAAGTGATGGTGAGTTACCGCCACCTGTTGCCGCAACACGCAGTGGCATTCCAACTTTACCCATACCCAATGCTAATTCTACTGCAGTATCGTTAATTGCCGCGTGAATAGGCTCTGGTGACCAATCAGTTAATGCTGCTAATTTTTCTTTAACGAGCATCATTGGCTCTTTAACAACTGGACGTAAGTGTTTTTTAACCGCTTTAGCATCAAGTTCAGTAAAATCTTCATAAAAATAACGAGAAATATCAGCCATTTCTTTCAATGTTTTCACACGATCAGCTTGAATTTTAACAACGTCAGCTAACGCAGGACCATTGTCAGTATTAATACCTTGGTCAGCCATATGCCATGCAAGATGCTTAGCAACATACTCAGGGTCCATGGTTTTCATATAATGCTGATTAACCCAGATAAGTTTATCAGTATTAAAACCAGAAGCTGCACGGTTACAATCTTTTAAATCAAATAACTCAATCATTTCTTCACGAGAGAATATTTCTTGATCGCCATGAGACCAACCTAAGCGGACTAAGTAATTTAGTAAGGCTTCAGGTAAATAACCGTCATCACGATATTGCATAACACCAACAGCGCCATGACGCTTAGATAAGCGCTTACCGTCATCACCTAAAATCATTGGAATATGCGCATATTCAGGAATATTAGCACCCAATGCCGTAAGGATATTGATTTGCTTAGGGGTATTACTAATGTGGTCATCACCACGAACAACATGTGATACTTTCATATCCCAGTCATCAACAACAACCGTTAAGTTATACGTTGGCGTACCGTCAGAGCGAGCAAGGATTAAATCATCTAACTGATCATTGCTGATGGTAATATCACCTTTGACCATATCTTTAATAACAACGTCGCCACCGATAGGGTTTTTAAAGCGAATAACAAAAGGTTTATCGGTTGGGTGATCAGTACGGTCACGCCATAAACCATTATATTTTTCTATGCCGCCTGCTGCTTTAGCTGCTTCACGCATTACATCAACTTCTTCGCTGGTGCTATAACAACGATAAGCATTACCCGATGCAAGTAACTGTTCAATCACTTCTTTATAACGATCAAAACGTTCCGTTTGAAAATATGGACCATGTGTCCATTTAAGGTCTAGCCAGTTCATACCATCCATGATGGCATCAACAGACGCTTGGGTTGAACGTTCTAAATCAGTATCTTCGATACGAAGAATAAAGTCACCGCCATTTTTCTGGGCATATAACCAGCTATATAAGGCAGTACGAGCACCACCAACATGTAAATAACCGGTTGGGCTTGGGGCAAAACGTGTTGTTAAAGTCATAAAAATCTCTACAGGGTGTCACTAACAGCGCCTAATTGACGACATCAGGAGTATGAATCATAAAATTAAAGGCATTTTAGCATCGCGCCTAAGTTAATTCATCACTTTGCTGTAATTAAATAGCTTATCTTTACAACGATTAGATTGATTGGTGATAGCGATATGTAATTAGGCGAGAATTATTCCCTCCTACCTTTGAAAAGGTATTATGTGAGAGGTAATTAACATGACTATAACTAAAAGGAATAAATTAAGCCTGAGCATTTTATGGTATGAATATTAAAGACCAGACTTCATCTGTTCTAATAGTTCAACGAATTACCACTGAAAATTTAAAAATAATATTTCGCTTATATTCTTGCTTTGGCTTTAAGGCATGAATGAGAAAGTTCTTATTATTGGCATAGGTAAAATTTTACCCCACTAAGCACAAACTATAATAAGCACTAAACTTTCTACTTAAATAAAAGTCAGTATAAAGCCCCTAAAGCGCCGATATCCCCCTTAAATCAACAGGAGATCAAAGTGGTACTTGACGCATGCAAGTATCCACAATTACGTAATATACTCGCTGTGGGCTTTTTCACCGGGGTGCACTTAGAAGAATTAATCGTATTGAAATGGACTGATATCAACTTCGATGAGGGCACATTACATATTCAGCGTGCTTTCTGTTGTGGGTAACATAAGGAGCCTAAGACGGTAGCGGGTGATCGACTAATAGATTTAACCTCACAAGCCATTACTGCTTTTAAACACCAGTTAAAGATCCAAGAATTAACCAGCCAATATATCTTTCATAACCGGTATACACATGAACTATGGGATAGTGAGCATAACGCCCTCGTCTCATACTAGAGAGAGGCCATAGCTTATGCTGGTGTCAAATACCGCTATCCTTATCAGATGCGACATACCTTTGCCTCCCATATGATTTACTCCGGTGTCGATCATCTTTACCTCGCTCAGCAACTCGGTCACAGTGATCTATACAGCTTGTATAAAACTTACGGTAAAATCAACGAAGATCATAAACGTAAGCAGAACCGACGCAAGAACCATGCGCTCAACAGTATGAGTATCTAAGTGGCTTTGCTAGTTGTTTAATAGAAAGAGTCTTTGGCGTCAGCATTCCGCTACGTGCTTCCTATTGCAGTAATAGGCCATTAAACATCAATTACAATTACTATACCCATGATCAATGAAGGTGCTTGATTTATACAATGATTGCTAAAGCATTACGACTTCATGAAACTATCATTTATAGACATATTGATGATTATGTAAGTAAAAACAAGTTAGCTCCTGAAAATGATAGCTCTCAGCATTACTTTAGCCAATCGTAAACGTATCATATTATTACTAATATTATGAAAAACACTTAGCGCTATGCTTACGAAATAATTGAGTACATATGGAAAATTCATGAGATCCGTTTTTCTATGTCAGGTTTCAATAAGTGGCTCCATCAGCACAATTTTAGCTACAAGTACCCTAAAGTTGTATCTCATAAATTTGATGGAGAAA